>NZ_JBFRDI010000012.1:0-150807 GCF_052113505.1 Pseudarthrobacter sp. TAF60_1 | reverse complement strand
CAACTCGACGCGATCATCACCGCCTTCAAAGCAGCCCTCACCACCAACAAACTGCCCACCGCCGGCGGAAACCGACCCCAAATCCTCGCCACCATCAACTACCAAGACCTCCTCCCCCACCTCCCAACCGCCGGCACGGGCGCAGCCAAGGAGACAGACACCGGCACCAGCCCGGAACCATGCACACCGGTCAGGACAGGGACGGAAGCACAGACAGGAAGCAGCAGCACCGGCACCGCGAACTACACCTTCACCGGGCCCGTCCCAGCCACCACCATCCGCAAACTCGCCTGCGACGCCGACATCATCCCCGCACTCCTGGGAACCCACGGCGAAATCCTCGACCTCGGCCGTAAAACCCGGCTCTTCACCCCAGCCCAACGCCTCGCCCTCACCGCCCGCGACCAAGGCTGCACCTTCCCCAACTGCACCATCCCCGCCCCCTGGTGCGAAGCCCACCACATCACCTACTGGTCACACCACGGACCCACCAACACCAACAACGGCGCACTCCTGTGCTCCCACCACCACCACCTCATCCACAAAGAACAATGGACCATCCACACCCGCCACGGCACCCCCTGGTTCACACCCCCACGCCACATCGACCCCACCCAAAACCCCCAACAAAACCACTACTTCAAACCACCACCCCCACCACAACGCGAATAAGTCAGCGGCCACCAACGCCACATGGAGCCATCCGCGCGGTAGCGGACAGTTCGCAGCTTCCACCGCTGATGTGGGGACTGCCGTGCTGGCGCGCGGGAACCGGACGCCAGCAGCAATTTGGAGACGCAGAGCTACTACTTGACAGCGGCCAGGACCGGGCCCGCCCGATCCCCCATGGCCCCTTCGGCCGTAAAGCCCAAGACCTGAATGAAGACATCCTTTTCGCGGTGAACCTCTGTGACGTTGACGGAGCGGGCCGATCCTTCAACCACGCCTGCCGGGAATCCGTCAATGGTCACTCCCCACCGGTAGACGGCCGGATCAGCAGACTCCCAGCTAACTTTGACTTCGCTGATCCGCCCTACCGTCGAGAGAACCTCGATACGAACGTTCGAAGGCGCCGCCAACCGCGGATGCGACGGTGTGGTGCTGATGCGAACTGGAGTCTCCAACGTGTCGGTGCCACCGGCGATCCCGGTGACCCGCAGAGCCATCACTCCCTCAAACTCCGCGGTGTAAGTGTGCTTGAGTACCGGATCGCTGGTGGTCCGGTCGTAGCGTCCGTCCCCATCCACGTCCCACTCGTACTTCACAACAACGCCCAGGGACCCTGATGCATCGAAGGTAATTTCCATACCCGGCCGTGCGAAATATCCGTTGATCGGCAGTCTCGCTTCAACATCGTCAGTCTGCTTGCCCAGCGGAACAGTGATCACCTGCACCGGCGCACCCGAAGCCTGCCCCGTCGGCGAAGTACTGTCCGACGAGGCCGGTGAGCGGGTCTCGGCAGGAGCTGAAAGGACCCAAGTCTGGGGCGTCGCGCTGCCTCCCGGTACGCCCTCTGCGCATCCCGTGGCCAAGAGCGCTAACGCTAAGAATATTGTCGGCGCCGCGGCGCGCCTGCCCGGCCGGTTGAGTGCTTTCACGTTTCCCCCAATGATGTGACGTGCTCCAAGTGGACCATGTGAGCGGTTGCCGGTCTACAGCCAGCTCGGACTGGAAACCCCCGAACGAGGCACTGACCTTTAACGCCAGAGCCCCGGCCGGAACCAGAGGTTCCAACCGGGACTGTGGTGACCACGCGCCGTCGTACGCTTCCTGCGAGAGCGCCGTCAAGGGCGGCAGGACGTAGTCATCGGTGTACTGCTTAGCTGATGGCGGACTTCATCTCGGCCACGGCCTTTTTGCCCGCGTCGTCAGTTGACAAGCGGTTGAACAGGACCTCGGAGGTGTAGCGCTTGACGATTTCCTGGATGGCGCCGGCACCCTTCGGCGGCGGAGCCGGAGCCTCACCGAGCTCATCCTTGATCTGGTCGATGAACTTGACCACCTTGATGTCAGCGGGTGTCAGCTTGGACTCAATGGCTGCCCGGACGTCGGAGTTCGGGTACACGCCACGGTCGGCCAGCAGGGCTCCCCCCGCCTTTTCGCTATTGGCCAGGAAGTTGATGAACTTGGCGGTCTCCTCAGGGTGCTTTGTCCGCGACGAAGCCGACCAGAACTGGGATGCCTTGTACCAAAGCTTGGCATCCGCAGCCTTGCCTGTGGTGGACGGGAACCGGAGGATCTGCAGCTCCGAGCCGGAGGCCTTCTCTAGGGCCGGCAGCTGGTTGGACCACCAGAACGCGAGCCCGTTCTTACCCGTGGCCAGTCCACTCTGGTCAAGCGGTGCGGCCTCGGCTTCCACTACCTCGGAGGCTGTAGGCACGGCCTTCTTCTCGCTGAGGTTCTTCAGGTTGGCCCACCACTCGGCGATGTCGCCAGGCTCGAAGCCCAGCTTGCCGTCGCTTGTGTAGAGGGTTTTGCCGTTCTGCCGGAGCCACACTCCCAGCGACGCTTCGTCCGTGCCATACGCGGCGGCGCCGTACGTGCCCTTCGGCGATTTAGCGGTCACCTCAGCAGCGATGCGCCCGAAATCGTCCCAGGTCCAGGTCTTGTCATCGGGAAGGGCAACCCCTGCGGCCTTGAAGACAGCCGGGTTCGCCAGAATGGTGGCGGCGTTGATGCCGGCAGCGATACCCGTCAGGCCCTTCGCGCCCTTTCCGGCGTTGAGAGCTGCCTCGTCCAGTTTGGACGTGTCGATTTTGTACTTGGAAAGATCCAGCAGGGCACCACGCGTTGAGTACTCGGTGATGTATTTCTCGTCCATCTGGATGATGTCCGGGGCATCGTTGGCCGCGACCTGGGTGGCGAGCTTGTCCCAGTATCCGCTCCAGTCGCCGTACTCCGGCTTGATTTTGATGTTGGGGTTCTCGGCTTCGAAGGCGGCGATTGCAGCCTGCGTCACCTGCGCCCGCTTGTCGCTTCCCCACCAGGAGAAGCGCAGCTCAACGGGTCCGCCGTCGCTCTTGGCGGTGGCTCCACCGCCGCAGGCGCCGAGGGCCATTACGACGGCGGCTGCCGCGGCTATGACACCTGCCTTACGAATGCGGGGCCTTGCACGAGAGGGTGAATCAGCTGCCGAACCGTTCGTGCCAGCAGCATTCGGGCGAGGGAAAAGCGGCACTGGGTACTCCGATCTTCTTTGATCTATTGAGGGGGAATGAGGCGAGAAAGCGTTTTCTGAACTTCATACTACAAGTCACTTACTTGTATGACAAGAGGTTTATTTGATGCCCGTGGTGGCGATGCCCTTGATCAGGAACCGCTGCCCGAAGAGGAACACCAGGAACACCGGCAGCAGCGACACAATGGACATGGCAAACAGCGATCCCCAGCTGGTGGCGGACTGCGAATCCACAAAGGCGCGCAGTGCCACCGGGACAGTGAACATATCCGGGTCCGTCAGGTAAATGAGCGCGCCGAAGAAGTCGTTCCAGGTCCAGATGAAGGTGAAGATCGTGGTGGTCGCCAAAGCCGGCACCATGAGCGGCAGGATGACGCGCAGGAAGATGCGCGGGTGGCCGGCGCCGTCGATCCTTGCCGCCTCATCCAACTCCTTGGGGATGCCACGGATGAACTGGACCATCAGGAAGACGAAGAACGCGTCCGTCGCCAGGAGCTTGGGCACAATGAGCGGCCAGAACGTGTTGACCCAGCCGATCTGCGAAAACAGGATGTACTGCGGCACGATCACCACGTGGAACGGCAGCATGATAGTCAGCAGCATGATGCCGAAGAACAGCTTCTTGCCGGAGAACTGCAGCCGGGCAAACGCGTAGGCGGCCATGGAGCAGGAGATGAGGTTGCCCAGAATGGAGCCGATCACCACGATGGCGGAGTTCAGCATGTAGTGCCCGAACGGGTGCGTCAGCGCGGACCAGCCGCCGGTGTAGTTACTCATTTCCAGTGTGCTCAGCCAAAGCCCGGGATCCTTGAAAATGAGATCGTTGGGCCGCAGCGACGAAACCACCATCCACAACAAGGGGTAGATCATCAGGCCACCGGCCAGGATCAGGATGGCATGTTTGGTCAGCGCCTTGGTGCGGGCGGCGCGGCTAAATGCCAGGGTCCCGCGCGATTCCCGGATCTTTTTAGGCTTGCGGTGGTTCGTGGTCTTACCGGCGCCGGCATTCTTCTTGTCCGGGGCGGGCAGCGTCTCAAGTTTAGTCGTCATAGAAAACCCAATACTTTGCAGCGATGAAGTTGATGGCGGTGAACACACCGATGATGACCAACAGGAACCATGCCATAGCTGAGGCGTAGCCCATGTCGAACTGGCCGAAGCCCTTCTGGTACAGGTACAGCGTGAAGAACATCGTGGAGTCCGAGGGGCCGCCGTTGCCGCCGGACACGATGAACGCCTGGGTGAAGGACTGGAACGATCCGATGATCTGGAGCACCAGGTTAAAGAAAATGATGGGGCTGAGCATGGGAAGCGTGATCCGCCAGAACTGCTGGAGCGTGCTGGCCCCATCCACCTTGGCGGCCTCGTAGTACATCACCGGGATCTGCCGGAGACCTGCCAGGAAAATGATCATGGGGGCACCGAAGGTCCACACGTGCAGCAGGACGATGGAGCCCAGCGCGGTGCTCGGATCGGAAATCCAGCCCGGGCCTTCAATGCCAACAAGTGCCAGCGCCTGATTGACGAGGCCGGTGGTGCCGAAGATTTGCTTCCACAGGATGGCAACAGCCACCGAACCGCCCAGCAGGGACGGCAGGTAGAACACGGAGCGATAGAACGGCAGCCCGCGCAGGCCCTTGTCCAGCACGAGCGCGATCAGCAGCGCCACTCCGAGCTGCAGCGGCACACCGACAAAGACGTAGGTGAACGTCACACCCAGCGAGTTATGCAGACGGGCGTCGCTGAACATGCGGACAAAGTTGTCCAGCCCCGTCCATTCCGGTGGCTGCAGCAGGTTGTAGTCGGTGAAGGACAGGTACAGCGACATCAGCATCGGTCCGATGGTGATGGCTACCAGGCCTACCAGCCACGGGAGCAGGAAGATGTACGCGGCCTTATTGTCCCTGCCGTTCGCTTTCTTCTCCGCTGCGGACAGCGGACCCTTGCGCCGTTTGAGCGTGGTCAGTTCGCCGATGGCGCTCATTCCGGCACCCTGCCGTCGCCCCGGGAGTCTGCTGCGAACGTGCCCTCGGGACAAAGCCCCTCCGGACGGCGCCCTTCCGGAGGGAGTCCTTCCAGACGGAGTCCTTCGAAACAGAGCCTTTCTGGGGGCAGCGCCCTGGGGATGGGATTAGCAGCCATGTGGTCTCCTTTGGTCATCGTGGCCCTCCACGTTATGTGTGATCGCTCCGGCGAAGTACATCGGCCGGTAGGGGTGAGTACGCAGTCCAGGTGGGCTCGCACGTCGGTTGACCGCACGCTGGTCAATCACCCCATACGATCCAATGCCATACCGCTTCGATGGCAGGCTCAGCCCGGATGCGGCTAGTGCGCCGACTCCGGATCCGGCCACCGTCCCAAAGGTGCCGGGAAAGCGGTTCCCTACCAAAGTAAACGGTTTCTTGACTGCTGTACAGGCCTTTGCTAATTTTTGAGAAAGCGTTTTCCGAAAGGCTGTTTCACCTCGTGATTGGCAAAACCGGCGAGCGCGGTTTCGCCCCGCGGCATGCTTGATGCGATGGCACCAGGAAACAAGAGCACGACGCCGTCCCCTCCTCCCAGCCCCGCTCACCGCCCAGCCACCAAGGACTCTGATGACCCATCAAATTGCCAGTTCGGCCACGCCGGCCAGCCGCACGGCTACAGCTCCCCGCGTCCCGGCCGCAACGGCACTCCCCCGCGTCGCGCTGGTAGGCGTTCACGGCTTCGGTGAGCGGCACCTGGCCAACCTTGCGCGCCTCGCGGCGGACGGCGTCGTCGAACTCGTGGCGGTTGCGGATCCCAACCCACCGCAGTACGGTGCGCTTGGCAACTCCGTGGCGGTCTTTCGCACCCTGGACCAGCTGCTGGCCGCCGGACCGGCACCTGACGTGGTCATCCTGGCAACGCCTATCCAGACCCACGCGCCCCTGGCGCTGTCCGCACTGGCGGCCGGATCCGATGTTTACGTCGAAAAGCCCCCGGTGGCGTCCCTGGCGCAGTTCCGGGAGCTGCTGGCTGCGGCCGATGCCTCCGGGCGGCTGGTACAGGTGGGATTCCAGAGCCTCGGATCGCAGGCGCTGGCCGCGATCCGCGACGCCGTCGAGTCCGGTGCGATCGGCGAGGTCCTGGGCTTCAGCGCGCAAGGATTGTGGGTTCGGAGCAGGGGTTACTTCAAACGCTCGCGCTGGGCAGGGAAACGCAGCCTGGACGGCACCGACGTGGTGGACGGCGTGGCCACCAACGCGCTGGCCCACGCCGTTGCCACCGGACTGCATCTGGCCGGGGCGCACACCGTTGCGGATGTCACCTCGGTGGAAACCGACCTGTACCGCGCCCACGACACGCAGAGTGACGATACCTCGGTGATCCGCGTGCGCACCGCGGCCGGTCAAACCCTGCTTTGCGCCCTCACGTTGTGCGCCCCGGAGCAGCAGAACCCCTCCGTGACGGTCCACGGCACTCTGGGGGAGATCAGGTTCTTCTATACCGAGGACGAGGTCGTCACCACCACACGGGACGGCGAGCGCCGTGAAGTCTTCGGCCGGACTGACCTGTTGGAGAACCTGCTCGCGGCCCGGCGTTCCGGCGATCCGCTGCTGTCCTCACTGGCGGACACGGGTGCTTTCACCTCGGTGCTGGAAGCCATCCGAACCGCGCAGGATCCGCAGGAAATCAGTGCCGAGCACGTCACCTGGGACGGCGACGGCGATGATGCCCGCCCCGTCGTCCAACGCATCCCGGAACTGATCGAACGGGCTGCCAAGGCTCAGGCCACCTTTTCCGAACTGGGCGTCCCTTGGGCCCGCAGCTTGCCGCCCGCCCGGACATTCGCCTTGGAGGGCCATCCCCTGGCGGAGTACCAGGACGGCAGCCGCATTCGTGCGGCATCTTCGCCACGGCCCTACCTCCACCCGGTCCGTACGCTCGCGGGGACGGTCGTCACGGACCACCAACCCCTGGATCACGTGTGGCACCTCGGGGTTGGTGTGGCCCTGCAGGACGTGGACGGCGTCAACTTTTGGGGCGGCCGCACCTATACACGGGCAGCGGGCGACTACGTCTGGCGGGCCGATCACGGCAGCATCGTCCCCACGGGTGAACCGACCGAGCGGGCCGGTTACCTCGCTGAAGACCTCTCCTGGAACGGGCCCGACGGCGTCCCCGTCCTGACCGAGCAGCGCACCTGGACCTGGGCCGCAGCGGGCCCTTCCGCCTGGCGCCTCACGTTGGACTTTGTGCTCTCCCCCGCCGGCGACCACCCGGTCAGCCTGGGCAGCCCGGGTTCCAATGGCCGCGCTGGCGGCGGCTACGGTGGCTTCTTCTGGCGCCTGCCGGAATGGGCCGGCGCCACGGTCTGGGCACCAGCCGCCGGTGGGACCCTTCGGGGCGAGTCGGCCGCGCACGGGAAAGTGACGCCGTGGCTCGCCTGGTCGGGCAGGTTCAGTCCGAGTGAAAGTGCCGCAACGCTGGTGTTCGTCGCAGCTACGGACTCCACCGACCCGTGGTTCGTCCGCATGGACGGCTACCCCGGTGTTGGCCAGTCGCTGGCGTGGGAGACTCCGGTCATCACTGCGCCTGGCAGTCCGGTGCACCGCAACGTCACGGTGTATATCGCCGACGGTCTTTTGAACACCGACGACATCCAAACCTTGATAACCAAGCTTTAACCAGACCATTGGGGACCAGCTCATGAGCCAGACAATTACCGTAGCCACCACGCCGTCGTCGCAGTTGAACGCAGCCGCGGACCCGGCAGACAGCACGCACCGCACCGCGCCCGCCTCGGCAGATGAGCGTGCCATCAAGCGCCGCAGGGTCCTGGACATCCTTGACGCCAAGGGCCGGGACTCGTTGCTACTGACGACGCACACGGCGCTGACCTGGTACTTGGACGGCAGCCGGGTGCACATCAGCCTGGCCGGGGATCCCATCGCCGCGCTGCTGGTGGACCGGGAGGGCGACCACCTCGTGACCCTAAACAACGAAGCGGGCCGGGTGGCCGCCGAAGAGCTCCCACCCGGGGTCTCACTCCACACCGTGCCTTGGTACGGCAACCTGCACGAGGCCGCTGCCGCCGTCGGGCGTTCCTCGATTGCTGGTTCGGGAGGCCCGCTGGCCGAGGCGGCAGTGGCAACCGAACTGCGGGGCGCACGGCAACAGCTTCTCCCCGGCGAGTCCGCACGCTACACGCGCCTCAGCGCCGAGCTGGCCGGCATCATGACCGACGTCCTGGCCACCACCCGGCCGGACACCACCGAATTTGAGCTGGTGTCCGCGCTCGCGGGCCGGGTCGTCGCCGCCGGAGCGGAACCCCTTGTGCTGCTGTGCAACGGCACCTCGCGGAGCGACTTCCGCCACCCGCTGGCCACGCACTCACCGCTGGGCCGCCGCGCCATGGCGGTGGTATGCGCACGCCGCGACGGCCTGGTTGCCAACATCACCCGCTGGGTAAGGTTCGACGCCGGGACCTCCGGGGAGCGCGACGCGGAGGCCCGGATCGCTGCCGTAGAGGCGGACATCTTCGATGCGACGGTGCCGGGCGCCCGGCTGGATCACATCTTTGGCGAGATCAAGGCAGCGTACGTACGCCACGGATTCGGCGCGGAGCAGTGGGAGCAGCACCACCAGGGCGGACCGGCCGGCTATGCAGGGCGGGACCCGCGCGTCACCTCAACCACCACGGATACGGTGGTGCCGAACCAGCCGTTCACGTGGAACCCGTCAGGCCCCGGCGTCAAGATCGAGGATACGGTGCAGCTCACCGAGTCGGGTGTGAAAGTCCTGACTGTCGACGAGCGCTGGCCGGCGACCATGGTCAACGGCCTGCTGCGCCCGGCCACCCTACAGCTCTAAGCCCAACCCTCTCTCACTTAATGTGGGTTTTAAGGCAACCTTCTCTCACTGCCTGCGCGTCAGGACAAGTGGGCGGCTTCCAGCAGGACCCCAACGCAAAACGCTCCCTCCGGTCATTGACCTGAGGGAGCGTTTTCGTTGAATTACCGAACTGCGAGAGCGTTTGGCCCAAAGCGACATTAAGTGAGAGAGGGCCTGGATTTAATCCACATTAAATGAGAGAGCGTTTGGATTCAGTGGCGGAAGCGGAAGCCCAGGCCCGGCTGGTTGGTGAGGGTCAGCCGGCTGTCGGAAAACCGGACCGGCGCGGGCCCGGCAAGGATGCCCAGCTGTTCGAAGGAGGCATCCTCCACGTCCTCCACAAGGGTGGGCTCGGCCAGGGTGAGCGCCAGCTGACCCGAAAGCTCCGGCAGCAGGTGGGGCATCACCCGGATGCTGTTGGTCCGGGCCAGCTCCACGATGCGGCGGAACGGAGTAATGCCACCGACCCGGATGATGTTGGGCTGGATGATGTCCACAGCCTCAGCGTCAATGAAGTCGCGGAACCGGTAGACGGTGTGCAGGTTTTCGCCCAGCGCGATGGGCACGGGTGAATGCTTCCGCAGCCTGCGGTACGCCCAGAGGTCGTCCGCGCGGATGGGTTCTTCCAGCCACTCCAGGCCGAACCCGGCAAGCACATCCAGGGCCTTGAAAGTGGTGGGCAGGTCCCAGCGCTGGTTTGCGTCAATCATGAGCTTGCGGTCCGGGCCGAGCACGGACCGGACTGCCGCCACCCGCTCTGCGTCCTCGCGGATATCGGGCTTGCCCACCTTGATCTTGACGGCCCGGTGCCCCGCAGCGACCCAGCGTTCGGTCTGGGCCACCAGCTCCTCGAGCGTGTAGTGCAGGTTCACGCCGGAGCCGTACACCTCGGCGGACTCCTGCCGTTGGCCCAGCAGGCAGGTCACCGACGTATCGGCCCGGCGCGCCTGGAGGTCCCAGAGGGCAAGGTCGACGCCGGCCATCGCGATGGTGGTCAGTCCCCCACCGCCGGCCTCATGCAGCCACTTCCACAACTGGTCCCACACCATCTCCGGGTTGGCCGGCAGCCCCGTAACAAAAGGTGCGATGTCGTAGTCGAGGACGGCCTTAACAGCTTGCGGTCCGATGGTGGGCGTCCACGAAAATCCGTGCCCCGACCCGCCGTCGTCCGTCCTTATCTCGGTGACAATCACATGGTTTTCCGTTGCGTCCGCTCCCCAACTGCGTCGCAGCGGAACAGTCAGCAGCCGGGTGGACAGGCCGGTAATCAGCGGTGCTGTCCGGACCGGCTCGGAGACAGTGACGGCGACGGGCGCACTCATCAGTGGCCGGCCAGCTCGTAGCCCCTGGCCAGGATGGCCTTCAGCTGGACCAACTGATCCTCGGAGGGGTCCACCAGCGGCGGCCGGACCGAGCCAACAGGAAGTCCGCTGAGCCGGAGTCCGGCCTTGATCAGGGATACGCCGAAGCCCGGCGTCTGGTCGCGCAGCCGAACCAGCGGAGCGTAGAAACCTTCCAGCAAGGTGTTGCGGCGGTCCTCATCGCCGGCCATGTAGGCGTCGTAATACGCCTTGGCAATCTCCGGCGCCATCGCGAACGCGGCCGACGAGTAGAGCGGAATACCCAGTCCGCGATAGGCGCCCTGGGTCAACTCCGCGGTCAGCAGTCCGTTGAAGAAGGCGAAGTCCTCGCGGCCCGTAGCCCGCACAGCGGACACAATCTCCTGGGCCAGGCCTACATCGCCCAGGCCGTCCTTGAAGCCCACCACTTTGGGGTTCGCCGCGAGCATGGCCATGGCGGCCGCCGTGAACTTGGCGTTGCCGCGGTGGTACACAATTACCGGGAGGCTGCTGGCGTCCGCCACCGCCTCGATGTAGGCAACCAGGCCGTCGCTTGGCCCTGTGACCAGGTACGGAGGCAGGACCAGGAGGGCGTCAGCTCCGGCTTCCTCTGCCACCCGGGCGGCTGCAAGGGCGTGGCCCAGGGGTCCGCCGGCTCCGGCAACGACCGGCAGCGCGCCGGCCACAACCTCGACGGCGGCACTCACCACGGTGCGCACCTCGTCAATGCTGAGGGCATGGAACTCGCCGGTGCCGCAGGCGGGAAAGACTCCACCGGGTCCGAACGGGAGGCGCGAACGGATGTGTTCCTTGAGGAGCTCCACATCAACGGTGCCTGCCGGCGTGAACGGGGTGACGGGGAAGAACAGGACGCCGTCGAATTTCATGATGTCTCCTTGGTTCCGGCTCCGGCTGCAACCAGCCGGGCGGATGTCTCGTCGTTGAGAGTGGGGTCTGTTGTGAGCTCAGTCCGCCAGCTGTGCTTGGGTTCCCAACCCAGCAGCTCACGGGCCTTGTCAATGCAGAAGGCCGGACTGGTGCCGGTCAGGCCGGCGGCCAGATCCTCGCTTCCGGGCAGGAAATTGGGCATGAGTTCGGCCAAGGGCGCCGTGGCCAGGGCATCCGCGGCACCCACAAAGAAAGTTTCGCCGTTGGGGATGGAGTCCATCTTCTGCAGGAGCAGGTCCAGGAAGTCGGCGACATCGCGGGCGTCCACGTAGTTGAACAGTGCCGGCGCGGACAGGGCAGGGTCGGCAAGGCGTTCGGCGAGGGTGTGCCCCTGCTGGGTGGGGGCGCCGTCCCATTCCTCGGGCGAGATGACGTAGCAGGGCCGGAAGGCGGCGTACCGGATCTTCGTGCCCTGCGCCGCGGCGAACATCTGCACGGTCTGCTCGGCGATGAGCTTGGACAGCGCGTAGGCGTTCCAGGGCTTCGGCGTGGTGCGCTCATCCAGCGGGAAGCTGTCCGGCAGCCAGCCGGCCGGCGAACCGTAGCCCAGGACCGTGGGGCTGCTGGCCGTGATGATCTTCCCGATGCCCAGTTCCGTGGCCGCGCTGATCACGGCGAAGGCGAGACGCGTGTTCGTGGCGAAAATGACGTCCTCCGGCGCACTGAACGGTACCGCGATCGCGGCGAGGTGGATGACGGCGTCGGGCGTGGTTTTCCGGAGGAGGCGCAGCGCCTCACCCGGCGCCAGCAGGTCCCCCGTTTCCTGCACGACGCCGGCGGGCAGCTGGTCCGCGGGGATGGCGTCCCGGTCCACCGAAATCACTTCATGGCCCGCGTCCGCGAGGCCTGCCACAACGCTGCGGCCGAGGCGGCCGGAGCCGCCGGTGACGAAGATTTTGCTCATTCTGGCTTCCTTCAGGTTCTTGGGCGCGGGGTGTTTGCGCTCTGGGCGCGGCGGAGGTCGGCGCCAAGGTCCAGGTCCTCGATGCGGACGGGCAGGGTGGTCTCCAGCGAGAGGTTGCCGGCGATGCCCACGGACACGGAACGGAGTCCATCGAGGTAGCCGGACGGGCGGCCCAGCGGGTCGTCGCCGGGACCGTTGAAGAGGTCGGAAAGTAGCAGTGCGTCGCCGCCGCCGTGGCCGCCTTCACCGTTGACGATGGGCACCTCGTAGGCAGCTTCCCAGTGGCGCTGCACCACCAGGCGTTCGCCGTTGCGGCGGATGGCGTCGTCCTCCTCGATGGGAGTGGCGCTTGGGTCCACCACTGTTTTTTTGTCGGTGCTGCTGACCACGGCGGAGCGTTCCACCACGTCCAGTTCGGCCCGGCCTTCGGTGCCGTTGACCGCCACCCGATAGCCCTCCCAGGGGCTGTGGGCGTTCAGGGAGTAGCTCAGCCGCGGACCGCCCTGGTACTCCACCACGAGGGCCAGGTTGTCCTCGATAGTGATGCCGTCGGTGAAGACGTCCTGGTCGCGCCGGTAGCCGTCGTAGTGCTCGTTGTCCAGGAAGAGTGCCTTCAGTCGCTCATCGTCACGGAGGTCCAGCGCGAACGGGTCCTTCGGACCGGAGGGGGCGTCGACGTCGGGCGTTCCGCGCTCCGGGCGGGGACCGAGGCCGCGCTCGGCGGCGTTCTTGTCGCCATAGAACTTCAGGCCGCCGGAGGCGAAGACCCGCTCCGGGGCATCGTCGATCCACCAGTTGACCAGGTCGAAGTGGTGCGATGCTTTGTGGATCATCAGGCCGCCGGAGTTCTTCTTGTCGCGGTGCCAGCGGCGGAAATAGTCGGCGCCGTGGACGGTGTCCAGGACCCAACTGAAGTCGATGGAGGTGACCTTGCCAATCACACCGCTCTGGATGATCTCCTTGAGGGCACTGTTGCGCGGCGAGTAGCGGTAGTTGAAGGTGACCACCACGTTGCGGCCGGTCTCGGCCACGGCTTTGGTGATGCGGCGGCAGCCGTCGACGTCGATGGTCAGGGGCTTTTCGACCACGACGTCGGCGCCCGCGTTGAGTGCCTCGACGATGTAATCAGCATGGGTGTAGTCCGGTGTGGTCACCACCACGCGGTCGACGCTGTTCGCCTGGATGAACGCGGTGAGGTCCGCGGGATCGAAGGAAGCGACGGGACCCGGCGCCCCGAGCTCCTGGATGAGCTTCTGGTAGTACTCCACCCGGCCGGGATTCACGTCCGAGAAGGCCACGAGTTCCGCCGTGTCAGCGTGCTTCCCGTAAATGGCACGGATGTACATTTCGGAGCGTCCGCCGGTGCCGACGAGGGCAATGCGGGCTTTGGTGCGCGGGGCGGACCTCGGGGCTCCTGACACCCGGGCGGCTGCTTGTGTGGCGGCTGCTTGTGAGGCGGCCGGTGCGGTGTTGGCTGCAGAGCCTGCTACGGTGCTGGCTGCGTCGCCGCTCGGCGCAGCGGTATTGGAATCGGCCATGACGGTGCTCGACTCGGCGGTGTTGACCATGAGGGTCCCTTTCGAAAGCTCAATACTCGGCCGCGCAGTGGGCCGTTCGTGGCTCTAGGACTGCGGAATCTGCAGTCACAGCAATTTTTATGAGAAAGCGTTTTCTCGGAGCGTTACAAGATTTCTATCAATAGACGGACTGCCCCGTCAACCCTTATTGTTTATAGGAGAAAACGTTTTCTGATTTCAGCCCGATGGACGCGGTGCGAACATCGACCGAAAACCCGGCGCCGGACGGAAATCGGTTTCTGAGAGCGATATATGCTTTCACGATAAAGACCTAGGATCACCGGCCGCTGAGGCTCACAGGCGAGGACCCGCGGCACCCGGGACACACGAAAGGCAGGCAATGGTCAGGAGATCGGCAACTGGCAGGATCGGCATCGCGGACGTTGCCGTCAAGGCCGGCGTCTCACACGCCACGGTCTCGCGCGTGATGAACGGGAACTACACCGTGGATCCGGACATCGCTGCCCGCGTTCGGGCTGCCGCCGCGGAGCTCAAATACCAGCCCAACCCCGTGGGACGCAGCCTCGCCCTGGGCAAGACGGACACCATCGGCATTGTGGTGCCGGATCTGGCCAACCCCACGTTCCAGGCCATCCTGCGCGGCTTGAGCCGGGCCGCGGCGCAGGATGGCTACCGGGTCCTGATTGCCGATTCCTTCGAAGTCTCCAGCGAGGAAGCCATCCTCGCCGGTGAGGCTCGCCGGCGCTGCGACGGCCTCGTCCTGTGCGCGCCGCGCATGAGCGATGCCGAGCTCGAGGAGATCGCCCCGTCCCTGCACCCGCTGGTCCTGATCAACCGCACCACGACGACTCCCGGGATTCCCAGCCTGGTGGTGGACTATGGGCAGGGGGTCGAGGCCCTCGCCGAGCACCTTGCCGGGCTCGGCCATACCCGGCTGGCGTTCCTTGCCGGCCCGGCAGGCAGCGCCTCCAACGGCCTCCGGCTCGAGGGACTGGCAGCCTTCAAGGCCCACCACCCGCAGGTGGTGGTCACCATGCTCGACGGCGGTTCAGACTTTGACACGGGGCACGAGGCCGTGGACGCGGTCCTGGCCAGCGGCGCCACCGGCATCCTGGCGTTCAACGACCTCGTGGCCATGGGCCTGATGAGCGGACTGCACGAACGCGGCATCAACGTCCCCGGCGATATTTCCGTCACCGGCTTCGATGACATCCCCTTCGCCCGCTACACCACGCCCACCCTGACCACTGCGGCCGTCCCCATAGCCGAACTCGGCGCGAAAGCCTGGCAGCAACTGCGGGCCCTGATCCGCCACGAGGACCACGAAACTCCTGGCAGCCGGTATCAGCCGCGCCTCGAAATCCGGGCCAGCAGCGGACCCGCCCCTTCAAAGCCGGTCCCCGGGAAATCCGCGCCCGCGAACCCCGTCCCGGCGAACCCCGTCCCGGCGAGATGACACTTGGCGGCAGTGTTTTTCGCCGGCACTGCCGCGAACTGCCATCTCGACGCCGGATTAAACCTCAGTGGCGTGCCTGACACCGGCCTCCCGGTAGTAGCCCTCGATGTGGGCGGCGACGAGCGTGGCCGCGCGCGCGCCGTCGTCGTTCTTGATCGCGGCCAGGATGGCGCGGTGCTCAGCCTGCAGGCGAGACGCCGTGGCGTCCCAGTCCGGGAGGTCTGCCGTGAGCGTGGCGGCGTAGCCCTGGATGGATTCGCGCAGGGAGCCCATCATGGCCTCGTCCAGGAGTGCGGCCGTGGTTGGACCACATGGCTTACAGTGTGGTTAGACCACAGCGCTCTTGTGTCCGGCCCGGCCGGCCCATCGACGGAGGAAGCCATGACCCACACCATCCAGCCGAATAATCCCGAGACCACCCCGGCTCCGGATGCCACGGATGTTCCCGCCACAGAGGCAGCGGGCCGCCCCGCGGCGTCGTCGGTTGTGCCTGCGGCGCTGAAGCGCCGCGTTCCCAAGTATTCGGACCTCGCTCCGCTGATGCAGTTCAAGAAGCCGGAGTTCAGCCGCGCCGCCAAGCTCAAACGCGCCAGCACCATCTGGGAACTGCGCGACGTGGCCAAGCGACGGACCCCGCAGGCCCCGTTCGACTACACGGATGGCGCCGCCGAGGAAGAGATCACGCTGCGCCGTGCGCGCCAGGCCTTCCTGGACATCGAGTTCAGGCCCGGGATCCTGCGCAACGTGTCCAAGATTGACCTGACCACCGAGATCCTGGGCAGGCCCTCCAGGCTGCCCGTGGGCATCGCCCCCACCGGCTTCACCCGGATGATGCAGTCCGAAGGCGAATACGCCGGCTCACAGGCAGCCGAAGCCGCGGGCATCCCCTACACCCTCTCCACCATGGGCACCGCCTCCATCGAGGACGTGGCCGCCGCCGCACCCAACGGCCGCAACTGGTTCCAGCTCTACCTGTGGACGGACCGCGACCGCTCGCTGGAACTCATTGAGCGCGCCGCCAAGGCGGGGAATGACACCCTCATGGTCACCGTGGACACCGCCGTGGCGGGCGCCCGGCTCCGCGACGTCCGCAACGGCATGACCATCCCGCCGGCACTGACCATCAAGACCGTGCTGGATGCCTCCTACCGCCCGGCATGGTGGTTCAACTTCCTCACGCACGAACCGCTGACCTTCGCCTCACTCTCCCGCTACACCGGCACTGTGGCGGACCTCATCAACTCCATGTTCGACCCCACGCTGACGTTCGAGGACCTGGACTGGCTCCGCGAAACGTGGAAGGGCAAGCTCGTCGTCAAGGGCATCCAGACCGTCGAGGACGCCCGCAAAGTGGTGGACCACGGCGCCGACGGCATCGTGCTTTCCAACCACGGCGGCCGCCAGCTTGACCGTGCGCCCATCCCGTTCCACCTGCTGCCGGAAGTTTCCGCGGCGCTGAAGGCGGACAACTCCGACGCCGCCATCATCCTGGATACGGGCATCATGAGCGGCGCGGACATCGTGGCTGCGTTGGCACTGGGCGCCGACTTTACCCTGATCGGCCGCGCGTACCTTTACGGCCTGATGGCCGGCGGCCGCGCCGGCGTCGACCGGGCCATCCAGATCCTGGAAAAGGACATGGCGCGCACTATGGCCCTGCTCGGCGTCAGCAAAATCTCGGAGCTGACCCCGGACCACGTCCGCCTGCTACGCAAGTAGCGCCCGGCCCGGGGGTTACTTTTTGCGGCCGAACTTGGGGAGGTTCGGGAGGTTCGCCAGCAGGTCTGCGGCCTTCGTCGCGGCGCGGCCAACCGTGCGGCCGATCTGCTGCGGAACGGTGTCGTCACTGAGGGGGGCTGCGGTGCCGCCGGGAATGACGACGGCGGGGCTCAGCTCAGCATCTTCGCGTGCCAGTACGGCGGCCACATCCGCGTCATCAGGAACGTGAATGCCGACGGCACCGCCGCTGCCGGGTTCCTCGGAGGGCACCACAGGTGACTTGGCGGCGGAAGCTGCCGGGCCGACGTCGAACGGTTCCAGCCAGCTGACGATGCCCTCCAGCGGTTTGGGGTTCAGGGCGTAGTAACGCTTCTGGCCCTGGGCGCGCATGCTGACCAGCTGCGCCTCGCGGAGGACCTTCAGGTGCTTGGAGATGGTGGGCTGGCTGGCTGACAGCTCCTCTACGAGTTCCCCCACTGCCTTGTCCCCTGCGCGAAGGGATACCAAAATGTCGCGTCGGGTTGCTTCCGCAATGACGGCAAATACGTCGTCTGTCACCATGCCTCCCACCCTAGCGACATATACGCCGCAAGGCATCAACTATTTCCTCCGGGGCCCTGTCGCACCGACCCAAGGAGGAGTAGGTTGCACGGATGGAGGATACATATCAGGTGGTGGTGGTCGGTGCCGGGTTCGCGGGTCTAACAGCCGCCAAAGAACTGGGCCGCAAGGGCGTTCGTGTACTGCTGATTGATTCCAACAACTATCACCAGTTCCAACCCCTCTTGTACCAAGTGGCGACCTCACAGATCGGGGTCTCAGCCATCGCCCGCCCGTTGAGGTCCGTTTTCCGCCGGATCAGGGCGGTGAGGGTTCTCACTGCGAACGTGACGTCGGTCGATGCAGCCAACCGCACGGTCACCACGGCCGACGGCGACACGTACCGGGCGCAGGTGCTGGTGATCGCCGTGGGAGCCACGCCGAACTATTTCAACACGCCCGGCGCCGAGGAGCATGCCTTCCCCCTGTACTCGGTTGTCGATGCGACCCGGCTGGGGGCCCAGTTGACCAGCCTGCTGGATCAGACGGACCGGGAACCGGCGGGTTCGGTCGACGTGGTGGTGGTTGGCGGCGGCCCTACCGGAGTGGAGACGGCCGGTGCCATGGCAGAAAACGTCAAGTTCGTGGTGCCGAAGTACTTTTCGCCGGAACTCGCGGCCCGGTGCCGGGTCCATCTGGTGGATATGCTCCCGACAGTGCTGAACGCCTTTTCCGAAAAGTCCCAGAACTACACGAGGCGACGGCTGACGAAGATCGGCGTCCAGCTGCACCTGGGCGTGGGCGTCGCAGAGGTCCGCGAGGACGGCGTGACGCTGGTGGACGGAACCACCATCCCTGGCCGGGTGGTGGTCTGGGCCGGCGGCCTGAAGGCAGGCGACATTATTACCGCATCCGGACTGGCGCAGGGCCGGGGAGGACGGATCGACGTCCAGCCGGACCTCACAGCCAAGGATGCCGAGGGCGTATATGTCCTGGGTGACGCGGCCAACATCACCGATTCCACAGGCGCAAAGCTTCCCCAGTTGGGCTCAGTTGCGCAGCAGGCAGGAAAGTGGGCGGCCAAAAATATATACGCCGACCTCAATGGCGGCACGCGCCAACCCTTCAAATACGTTGACAAGGGCTACATGGCCATGATCGGCCGGGGCGCCGCGGTGGCCGAGATCGGCCGTAAACGGATCCAGCTGCAGGGATCACTGGCCTTCGTGTCCTGGCTCCTGGTGCACCTGGCCCTGCTCTCGGGATTCCAACAGAAGGTCCGCGCACTGTTCTCCTGGCTCAACGGATACATCATCCACAGCCCCGCACAGGTGGTGGTCGGCCGGCCGGAGTGACGGCGGCTGGAACAGTGGTGCATCCCCGCCGGCTGGCCGCACCGTAGAACGCAGGCCTAGTCGAACCAGGGGTCCAGGCCGTGAAACGGGAAGACAGCTTTGCGGGTAGCCATCACGGTGCGGTCGACGGCGTCGTTGGGGTCGAAGCCCACTTCCCAGGACCGCCACCAGAGATCAACGTCATCGCCCATCAGCGCCGGGGCATCCCGCCCGAATGTCGCGAGCACGTAGGCACGCCAGTCATTCGGTACTTCGGTTCGTAGCGGGACGGGACGGCCGGCGGCGATGGCGATGAGGTGGCTCCAGGAGCGCGGCACGACGTCAGTAACGCTGTAACCGCCACCGCCTGTGGCGATCCAGCGTCCGCCGCAGTACCGGGCGGCCATATTCCCGATGGCGGTGGCAGCCTCGCGCTGGCCGTCCACACTGATGTTCAGGTGGGCCAGCGGGTCGTGGCGGTGCGAATCGCAGCCGTGCTGGCTGACGATGACTTCGGGCTGGAACGCTCCCATGAGCTGCGGCACCACTGCATGGAAGGCGCGCAGCCAACCAGCGTCCCCCGTGCCGGACGGCAGGGCAACGTTGACGGCACTGCCCTCCGCCTGCGGGCCGCCGGTCTCGTTGGCAAAGCCTGTCCCCGGGAAAAGCGTCAGTCCGCTTTCGTGCAGCGAGATGGTGAGGACACGGGGGTCATCCCAGAAGATGCTCTCCGTCCCGTCACCGTGGTGGGCATCGACGTCGATATACGCCACGCGGCCGATGCCGCCGTCGAGCAGCCTCTGGATGGCAACCGCAGAATCGTTGTAGATGCAGAAGCCGCTGGCGCGTTCGCGGGCCGCGTGGTGCATGCCGCCCCCGAAGTTCACGGCGTGGAGCGCTGAGCCGTCCAGGATGGCGTTGGCTGCGAGCAGCGAGCCGCCCGCGATCCTGGCGGCGGCCTCGTGCATGCCGGCGAAGGCCGGGTCATCCTCGGTACCGAGGCCGCGGGCCTCATCGGGCGTCGCCGGGTCCTCGCTGACCCGGCGGACCGCCGCCACGAACTCGGGCGAGTGCACGGTCTCCAGTTCGGCGTCCGTGGCCACCTCCGGGGCGGCGACCGAAACGTGAGCCAGGTCCAGTAGGCCGAGGCTCCTGGCGAGCCGGGCCGTCAGGTCCATCCGTTCCGGAGCCATGGGGTGGCCGGGGCCAAAGTTGTAGGCAGTCATGGCAGAACTCCACACCACCATCGTTGGCGGAGCGGGCTGGCTGAGACCGGGCAGATAAGTCATCAATCACAGGCTACCGGAGGTCGCCACCGCTCCGGCCCGGTCATTACGCGGTCATTAGTGGTTTACTACTGAAGGAAACAGTTTCTACCGAGGAAAAGCCACCCATGACCGAACGCCAGTCGAGGCCCCGGAACCCGGCCAGCTGGCACCCAGCGGACCCGGAGCGCGAAGGCCTCTGGATTTTCACCCGCCTGCGCGACTTTATTGACGACATCGCCAATACTTCGCCGGCCCGTCTTGCGCTGAGCGCGTTCGCCGTGGTCTGCCTCGTGTTCACCTTCCTCCTCTCGCTGCCTGTCTCCTCCGCGACCGGGACGGCCACGCCGATCCACCAGGCGCTGTTTACCGCAGTTTCGGCCGTGTGCGTCACCGGCCTGACTGTCGTTTCGACGGCGGTGCACTGGTCCTTCTTTGGGCAACTGGTGATCCTGGTGGGCATCTTCGTGGGCGGCTTGGGAACGTTGACGCTCGCTTCGCTGCTGGCGCTGATGGTGAGCAAGAAACTCGGCGTCCGCGGCAAGCTCATCGCCCAGGAGGCCATGAACAACGCAGGCCGCCTCGGCGAGGTGGGTACCCTGTTGCGGATCGTCATCGCCACCTCGGTGGTGATTGAAGGTACCCTGGCACTGGCACTGATCCCCCGTTTTATGATCCTCGGGGAACCCTTCTGGCAGTCGGTGTGGCACGGGGCCTTCTACTCGATTTCGTCCTTCAACAACGCCGGGTTCACGCCCCATTCGGACGGTATCGTCCCGTACGAGACCGATCTGTGGATCCTGATCCCGCTGATGCTGGGCGTTTTCCTGGGCAGCCTGGGCTTCCCCGTGGTGATGGTGCTGCAGCAGAACGGGCTCAACTGGAAAAAGTGGAACCTGCACACCAAGCTGACCATCCAGGTGTCCTTCATCCTGCTGGCGGCCGGAGCCGTGCTGTGGGGCCTGATGGAATGGGACAACGTGCGGACCATCGGGCCTATGGACCTGGGCGACAAGATCACCCACTCCCTGTTTGCCTCCGTCATGACAAGGTCCGGGGGCTTCAACCTGGTGGAGCAAAACCACATGGAATCCACCACCATGCTGCTCTCGGATGCCCTCATGTTCGCCGGCGGCGGGTCAGCCTCCACGGCCGGCGGCATCAAGGTGACCACCATTGCGGTGATGTTCCTGGCCATCGTGGCCGAGGCCCGCGGCGACGCCGACGTCAAGGTGTACGGCCGCACCATCCCTCAAGGCGCCATGCGGGTGGCCATCTCCGTGATCGTAGCCGGGGCCACCCTGGTCTCGGTTTCCGCCTTCCTGCTCCTGCAGATCAGCGGCGCGTCATTGGACCGGGTTTTATTTGAAACCATCTCAGCCTTCGCCACCGTGGGACTGAGCACCAACCTCAGTGCCGAACTGCCGCCCTCGGGAGTTTATGTCCTGACCGTGCTGATGTTCGCGGGCCGTGTTGGCACTGTTACCCTTGCGGCCGGGCTGGCCCTGCGCCAGCGCAGCCAGCTTTACCACTACCCGGAAGAGAGGCCCATCATTGGCTAATTCCTCAGGCGTCCCCAACCGCCCCGCCCACAACGCACCGGTACTGGTGATCGGGTTGGGCCGCTTCGGCTCGTCCACGGCGGAGCAGCTCGTGAAACAGGGCCGGGAAGTGCTGGCGATCGAACGCGACCGGGTGCTGGTGCAGAAGTGGGCCCCGCTCCTGACCCATGTGGTGGAAGCGGACGCAACAAACATCGAGGCGCTGCGCCAGCTCGGCGCGCAGGAGTTCAGCTCGGCCGTGGTGGGCGTGGGAACATCCATCGAGTCCTCGGTGCTGATCACCGTCAACCTCGTGGACCTGGGCATCGAGCACCTCTGGGTCAAGGCCATCACGCCTTCGCACGGTAAGATCCTCACCCGCATCGGCGCCAACCACGTGATCTACCCCGAGGCCGACGCCGGCGTCCGGGCGGCGCACCTGGTCTCCGGCCGCATGCTGGATTTCATCGAGTTCGACGACGACTTCGCGATTGTCAAAATGTACCCGCCCCGCGAAACCGTAGGCTTCACCCTCGATGAATCCCAGGTCCGGTCCAAGTACGGTGTGACGATCGTGGGTGTGAAGTCCCCCGGCGAGGACTTCACCTACGCCCGCCCCGAAACCAAGGTTTCTGCCCGCGACATGCTGATCGTCTCCGGCCACGTGGACCTGCTGGAACGGTTCGCAGCCAGGCCGTAAGGCTCCAGCAGAAACCCCGCGGTCGTGGCCCCAGTTAGCCGAGCTGCTTGGAGATCTCCGCTGCGCGCTCGGCTGCGGCCCGGGCACCGGCAGCGATGATGGCCGGCAGCCCGCGTTCATTGAACGTCGCGATGGCGCGTTCTGTGGTGCCGTTGGGGCTGGTGACGCTGATGCGCAGGGCTGCGGGGTCCGCGCCCGGCTCGGCAAGCATGAACCCGGCCCCCGCCACGGTCTCCCTGGCCAGGAGCATCGACAAGTCGTGATCCAGGCCCAACTCGACGCCTGCGGCCGCCATGGCCTCGGCAAGGTAGAAAGCGTACGCCGGGCCCGAACCGCTGATGGCAGAGACAGCGTCCACCTGCTCCTCCGGGACCTCCACCACAGTGCCCGCTGCCTTGAAGATGTCTTTCGCCTGCTGCAGTTGCTCGGGCGAGCAGTGGGTACCCGGCGATACCGAGACGACGCCGCGTCCCAGCTTGGCGGGCGTGTTGGGCATGGTCCGGATCACCGGCTGGCCGGCCGGCAGTGCCGCCTCAAGCTGCGCCAGCGACACGGCGGCGGCCACACTAATAACGAGGGTCTTCGGCGATAGTGAGCCACTGATTTCACGCGCCAGATCCGCGATCCCGACGGGCTTCACGCCGAGAATCACGACGCCGGATCCCTTCGCTGCCTGCTTGTTGTTGTCCGGCTCCTCCTCACCGGCGATGGCCGTAATCCCGTGATGGCGCTCGGCCAGTTCCGCAGCGCGTTCGGCCCGCCTGACAGTGGCCACAACGTCGGCGGGATCGGTTCCAGCCCCGAGGAGACCGGCAAGGATGGCTTCGTTCATGGATCCACAGCCCAGGAAGGCGATTCGGTTGCTCATGGACCCATCATTGCAGTTCGGCTGGATGGGTGCAGAAATGAACTAATCAGTCCGGGCGGGAACTCGCTTTTTTGGACTCCCAGCCGACTCCCATGTTGGCTGCAGCTTGCTCACAAGTTGCCGCCCTATCGTAGTTATTACCTCATTGAGGGTGCGAGTGATGCGGCAAGCATGGGGATGTTTGCCCGAGGCGCCGGTGGTCTGCAGCAGGTTTCCCCCCATTTTCCTGCTGCGGACCCCGGCGCTTTCGCGTTAACCGCGGTTAGCCCGCGGAGGCGACGGCGAAAAGGCCCGCGACGCCGAGCAGGTACAGAATCAGGACCACCAGGGAGTCGACCCCCATGCCCAGCACTTTCCGCCGGGGCCGGAAGATCAGCCCCAGCATGTACACCAGCGTCAGCAGGATGGCCAGTGCTGTGAGATAGATGTCCGTTGACTGGGCCTGCGGAAGAACGGGTTTTCCGGAGATTAGTACGGCAACCAGGAAGAGGACGGGTAAAAACGCATTGCCGCCGAAAATGTCGCTGAACGCCAGCTTGTAATCCCCCTGCTTGACCGACGCCAGCCCGGTGGAGATCTCCGGCAAGGACGTTGCCAGCGCCAGGAACGTGGCGCCAAAAAGGACCCCCGAGAGACCCATATGGCCCGCGATCGCGTCGCCGCTGCGTTCCAGCGCCACGCCGGCAGCGAGTGTGACGACGGCGGCAATGGCAAAGATGGTGACCGAGCGCGCGGTGCTCTGGGCCTTTGCGTTCTTCGCGGACGTCGCCTTGCTGTGTCCGCGCGGCTTCGCCTGGCTATCTGGAGCATGTCCCTGCTCATGCCACGGCAGGGATTTCTGGGAGCGTTGGACCAGGAACAAGCCCAACAACCAGATCAGGACGATCAGCACTGCTGCTGGCGTGAGCCGGAATGCCACCAGCGACGCCGGCATTTGGCTGCCCGCGATCACGACACCGAGTACCCCGATGACCGTAACGGCCTCGATGACCAGCGACAAGGACGCCGCCCGGTAGCTCAACGGTTCGGGTCCCTTGGTACCGAAAAGGTCCAGGACAACAAGCACCACCGTCTGGATCGCAATGCCGCCCAGGATGTTACCCACCGCAACGCCGATATTTCCGGTGGCGGCCGCACTCACCGTAATGGCAATCTCCGGCAGGTTTGTGGCCACCGCCAGGAGGATCAGGCCACCAAGTGCCGATCCGAGGTGGAGCCTGTCATCAAGGACGTCGGTCTGCCGGGACAGCTGAACTCCGGCCAGCCAGATGGCGGCCGCGGCAGCAGCAAAAATGAGGACCAACATCGGCAGCGGCATCGACTCCACTGTGGCTCCTTGTCATGCAACCTTAGGCGGGTGTTACCTCGATGGTATTCCGGGCTGGGTCGAGGTTAGCGATGTGGGGCGCCGGGCTCAGCGGACCGGCAAAGACGAGCTGGTCGAGCCGGCGCAGGATAAGCCCCTCGCGCAGCGCCCAAGGGCAGATCCGCATTTTCTTGAACTTGAACATCTCCAGTGCAGCTTCAGCCACCAGCGCACCCGCGAGCAGTTGATGCGCCCGGGCATCGGACACCCCGGGAAGGAAAAGCCGGTCCTCGACCTTCATGGCCGAGATCCGTTGCGCCCAGACCCCCAGATCGGTGGCGTTCAACTCGCGCTTCACATAAGGACCGGCGGCGCTCGGGGCCGCCCCGGCAATCCGCGCGAGCGACCGGAAGGTCTTGGAGGTTCCCGCTACCAGATTGGCCCGGCCCAGGCCTTCGAACTTGCTCACGGCCGGGGCGAGTGTACTCCGGATGTAACGTCTTAGCTCCTTGACGCTCTTGGCCGACGGCGGGTCCTCCGCCAGCCAGTCCCTGGTCAGGCGGCTGGCACCGAGCGGCACGGACGTGGCGACCTCAGGCAACTCATCCTGGCCGAACGCCATTTCGAAGGAACCGCCGCCGATGTCCAGGTTGAGGACAGGGCCGGCTCCCCAGCCGTACCAGCGGCGGACCGCGAAGAAGGTCATGGAAGCTTCCTCGCTGCCTGTCAGCTCCTGCAGCGTCACCGTGGTCTCGTACTTGACGCGTGCAAGCACGGCAGGGCCGTTGGTGGCCTCACGGATGGCCGAAGTACAGAACGCCAGCAGGTCATCGGCTTTGTGCCGGGCGGCAAACTCCCAGGCTTCGAGGACGAATTCGGTCAGTTCGTGCTGCCCGGCGTCGGAGATGTTGCCGTCCCCGTCCAGGTACTGCACCAGGGACAGCGGCCGCTTGTGGGAGGCGAAGGGAACCGGGCGCGCGCCAAGGTGGGCATCCACCAGGAGGAGATGGACAGTATTGGACCCGATATCGAGGACGCCTAGCCGCATCCTGCCATTATTCCCCCGGCCGGGCGTTCGCTCACAACCGGTCCAAAAATGTCAGTTGGCGGACGGGTCCTCGGGTGAGCCGTCGGGAAGTTCATCGGCCCGCTTGAAATCGCGCTTGATGTTCGCGACGCCCTCGGGGTTGATCTCGAAGCCGTACGCGGCTCCGGGGTTGATCACCATGCCCAGTTCCTCGCCGATGTTGGCGATGATCGCTGCACCCTGCGTCCCCAGGACGTTGGGAGCCGCCTCCAGGTACTGCCCATCAACGCGGCTGGGGTGCGAGAACACAGCCAGGACCGGCTCGCCCTCGGCGTTGGCCAGGACCAGCGGCTCCACCTGGGAGTCTTCGCCTTCGATGCCGTCAGTGCTGATGACATAGACCTCGCTGTTGAGGAACGACAGGATGACGTCCCCCGGGCTGCCCTCAGGCTGTCCGCCCAGGGCGAGCTTCTCTTCGAGGTCGTTCAGCGGCGTGGGGTCGGCTGTGCCGGGCTGTTCAGTCATGTATCTACTCGACCACGTTGGAGACGACAGCGCAATTCCGAGGATGACGCACGGACCGGGATGGGAGGAATCCGGCAGCGTGCGTCTAAGCGAGGAACGAGCGAGCACGCCGAGGATTTCTGCCATCCCGGTCCAGAGTTACTTCTTAGCGGTGGCCTTTTTCTTGGCCGGGGCCTTGCGGGCCGTTGTGGTGCGTTTGACCGGCCCCTTGGCCCGCTTCTCGGCGAGGAGTTCCACGGCCTGTTCCCGGGTGAGTTCCTCCAGGGAGGTGGCGCGCGGAACGGTGATGTTGGTGATGCCGTCGGTGATGTACGGGCCGAAGCGGCCTTCCTTCACCACGATGTTCTTCTCCGAGACGGGGTCCGGACCGAACTCAGCCAGCGGCGGAACAGCGGCACGGGCACCGCGCTGCTTCGGCTGCGAATAGATCTCCAGCGCCTGCTCCAGCGTGATGGTGAAGATTTCCTCTTCCGTGCCGATGGAGCGCGAGTCCGTGCCCTTCTTCAGGTACGGGCCAAAGCGGCCGTTCTGCACCGTGATGAGGTTGCCTTCGGCGTCCTCCCCCAGGGCGCGGGGCAGGCTCATCAGCTGGAGTGCTTCGTCCAGGGTGACCGACTCAACCGTCATGGACTTGAACAGCGAACCGGTGCGCGGTTTGGCTTTGACGGGCTTCTTCGGCGGCTTGGGCTTGCCGTTCTTGTAATATTCAACCGGCTGGTTGGCGATCTGTTCCTCGGTCATCTCCGGGATGACTTCGGTGACGTAGGCGCCGTAGCGGCCGTTCTTCGCAACTACCGTGTGCCCGGTGTGCGGATCCGCACCCAGCACGCGTTCCTCGGGCGCAGCAGTTTCCATCAGCTCGATGGCCTTCGCAGCCGTCAGCTCATCCGGAGCGAGGTCCTCGGGCACGTTGGCGCGCGAGTTCTCCACGATTTCGCCGGTTTTCGGATCCACCACGGCGGCGGAGCTTTCCAGGTACGGGCCAAACTTGCCCACCCGCAGCGTGATCTCATCCGTGATGGGAATGGAGTTGATTTCCCGGGCGTCGATCTCGCCCAGGTTGTTCACGATGCTGAGCAGACCGGGGTCGGCGTCCTCGCCGAAGTAGAAATGGCGCAGCCACGCGGAGCCCACGGCCTGGCCGTTGGCGATCTTGTCCAGGTCACCTTCCATGTCTGCGGTGAACTCATAGTCCACGTAGTCGCTGAAGTGCTGCTCGAGCAGACGGATCACCGAGAACGCGATCCAGCTCGGCACCAGCGCGGAGCCCTGTTTCCGGACGTAGCCGCGGTCCTGAATGGTGGAGATGGTGGAGGCATAGGTTGACGGACGGCCGATGCCCTTCTTTTCCAACTCTGCCGTCAGCGACGCTTCGGTGAAGCGCGGCGGCGGTGACGTCTCGTGTCCCACAGCCACAACTTCCGACGCCGTCAGGGCGTCGTCCTTGGCGACGTTCGGCAGCCTGCGGGCCTCGTCCGAGTCGTCGTCGCCTCGGCTCTCATCCTTGCCTTCTTCGTAGGCGGCGAGGAAGCCGGGGAAAGTGATGACGGTGCCGGAGGCGGAGAATTCAGCGTCCCGGCCATCTGCAGCCACCGCGCCGAGGCGGATGGTTGCGGTGGAGCCCTTGGCATCGCCCATCTGGGAGGCGACCGTGCGCTTCCAGATCAGCTCGTACAGGCGGAACTCATCACCGGAGAGGAGCTTGGCCACCTGGGCGGGGGTGCGGAACGAGTCGCCGGCAGGGCGGACGGCTTCGTGGGCTTCCTGCGCGTTGGCGGCCTTGTTGGAGTAGACGCGCGGTGAGGCGGGGATGTATTCCGGGCCGTACAGCTCGGAAGCCTGGCGGCGGGCGGCCGTGACGGCCTCGTCGCTCAGGGCCGAGGAGTCGGTACGCATATAGGTGATGTAGCCGTTTTCATACAGACGCTGGGCGATCTGCATGGTGCTCTTGGAGGAGAAACGCAGCTTACGGCCGGCCTCCTGCTGCAGGGTTGAGGTGGTGAACGGCGCTGCCGGACGGCGGGTATACGGCTTGGTGTCCACGGACCGGACGCGGAAGTCCGCATTCTGGAGACCGGCGGCGAGGGACGTGGCGAGTTCCTCGCTCAGGTGGACGGAGTTGCGAGCGATGAGCTCGCCGGCGTCGTTGAAGTCACGGCCGCTGGCCACCTTGGCACCGTCAACGGCGGCAAGCTTGGCTTTGAAGGATGCGGTGCCGGCACCGAACTGGCCCGTCAGGTCCCAGTAGGACGCGGCTTTGAAGGCCATGCGTTCGCGTTCGCGGTCCACCACCATGCGGGTGACCACTGACTGCACCCGGCCGGCGGACAATCCGCGGGCCACCTTGCGCCACAGCACCGGGGAGATCTCGTACCCGTAGAGGCGGTCCAGGACCCGGCGGGTCTCCTGTGCGTCCACGAGGTCCTGGTCCACGTCGCGCAGGTTGCCCATGGCGCGCTGGATGGCTTCCTTGGTGATTTCGCCGAACGTCATCCGGTAAACGGGAACCTTGGGCTTGAGCACTTCCAGCAGGTGCCACGCGATGGCTTCACCCTCGCGGTCCCCATCGGTTGCGAGGTAGAGTTCGTCGGCATCCTTGAGCGCGGCCTTCAGCTCGGTTACCTTTTTGCGCTTGTCCGCGGATACCACGTAATAGGGTTTGAAGTCGTTTTCGATGTCGACGGCGAACTTGCCCACCGAGGTTTTCTTCAGTTCCGCGGGAAGCTCGGACGGCTGCGGCAGGTCGCGGATGTGACCGATGGAGGCCTCAACGATGAAGCCCTCGCCGAGGTACTTGGCGATGGTCTTGCTCTTGGCCGGAGACTCCACGATCACGAGTTTCTTGCCTGTTTTGGCCTTGCTTGGCACGGTGCTCCTACAGAAAAAGGTTGCTCGGGCAGATGAGCCCATACTCGCCTAGTTCACCATATTTTGGCCGAGGATGCGCATTCATGTGGAAAACATCAAGGTGACCAACGCGCATTTAGGGCGTTAATTTCGCGTTACCAAAGGCTACCCGGCCAACCACCTCAGGACGCCGGGAGCAGGAAACCGTCGCGGACCAGATTCCCCACCTCGGTGAGCAGCCCGGAGCGGAATGCGTCGCCGTCGAACCCGTCTTCCCCGGCCAGGCTCCCGCCCAGCAACGCGGCCAGGGCGCCGATGATCTGCCCGACGGAAAGGTCGCCGTCGCACGCCGACACGAAGCCGGCCAGCTCGGTGCTCAGCAGGTTGGTCCGCCGCAGCCCGGCACCCTGGCGGAGCAGGATCACGCCCGGGTGCTCGGCGCCGGGGCGCTGGTGGCGTTCCTCCGTGACGTCGTCCGCCACGAGCAAGTGTGCGTCCGCCAGGTCGTTCGCGGCGAGCCAGTCGGAACGCTCGACGGCGGCACCCAAGTGGGGGCCCACGGGCTGTTCGATGGGATAGGTGATTTCCTCAAACCGCCGGATGCTGGCGGTACCCGGGCCGGCGCCAGGCCGCCGCAGCCAGATCATGCCAAAGCCGATGCCCTCCACGTCCCGGGACGCGAAGTCAGCGAGGTAGGCGGCATAGGCGTCCCTGTAATGCTGCCGGTCGCGGGATTCGGACGCGTCCTGCAGCCACGTTTCGGCGTACTGTTCGGGGCTGACCTGCTCCCGCTGGATAAACCAGGCATCCACGTCCGCACTGGCCCAGCTTTGCGGCCGTTCCGCCCAACCCGCGCCCGCCGCGATCTCCCAATTGCCTAATAACTGGGCTGTTCCGGCCGGAGCCAGGATCGAGGGCAGGTCCCGGACCAGAGAGGACACAATTTCGTCCCCCGGCAGGCCGCCGTCGCGGTAGGTGAACTGCCCGGACGCCTGTTCGCCTGACGTCCGCGGCGTGATGACGAACGGCGGGTTGGACACCACCAGTTCGAATTCCTGACCGGCCACGGGCTCCAGCAGCGAGCCCAGCCGGAGGCTCACGCGGTCCTCCAGGTGCCCGGGATCCACGTGCAGCGCCTCGGCGTTGAGGAGCAGGTTGAACCGGGTGAATGCCAGCGCACGTTCGGAGATGTCGGTTGCGGTGACGTGCTCGGCGTGGTGCAGCAGGTGGAAGGACTGGATTCCACAGCCCGTCCCCAGGTCCAGCGCCTTGGCCACGTGGCGGCGGACGGTGGTCTGCACCAGCGTGGTGGACGCCTGCCCGATGCCCAGGACATGGTCGTGCCGCAGCACGCCGGCCTGCTGGTGCGCGGCGAGGTCGCTGGCCACCCACAGCTCGGCGCCGCCGCTGCCATCTTCATTGGCATCCCACCCGTAGGGCCGCAGGTCCGCCTTGGCCTGCATCAGCCCCATGCCGGCGGGATCGGCGCCGGGCACGGGCTCAAGCAGCCCCAACTCCACCAGTCCCGCTGCCCGGATTCCCGGCAGGGCGGCGTCGAGCGTTGCCTGCGTCTGCGGTTCCGCCAGGAGCCACAGACGCACGACGGCGGCGAGCGCGGCCGCGGTTGTCCCGCCGCTGCCGGGGCGACCTTGGGCGGCACTTTCGGTGGCCAGCAGGGCCGGGATGATCTGGTCCCGGTTCAGGGCGTTGTAGGCTGACTCGCCGAGCAGCCCGGCCACGCCGTCGAGCGTGTACTCCACCGCCCGCAGGTCCGCGGCGAGCGCGGTCAGTAGCTCCGGGAGGTCGCTGCGCGGGGCGTCGGGGGTGTTGCCGGCCAGGAAGAGCGTGGAATCAGTCACCGCCCAAGTCTATTGGCGGGCCACGCTCCCCCCGGCGGCTACAGGTTCTGCTCGGCGTAGATCTTCAGGGCGTCCCGGACGAAGGCGGCCCCGTCCGTGCCGCCGTAGTTCTTGGCGAACCTGGGATCTGCAACGTACATCTCGCCGAGGCCGGTGACGTACTGCCTAACGTCCACGTTGCTGCGGGCGTCCGGGTTGCTGCGGGCGTCCGACGCCGGCGTTCCCGGGATGACGGTCAGCCATTCGACGTGCCGCTTCGCAAGGGCCTGGGCTTCAGCACTGCCGGGCGCGATGCCGGCCGTGGACGCCGCCATCCAATCTTCCCCGAGCCGTTGCGAGCGCTGCTTCCACTCCGCTTTCTCGTCGGCGCTCATCCCGCGCCACCACGAATCCCCCTTCACATAGGCATCCTTGCCCCAGCGTTCCTCCACCTCGTCCTTGTACTGCGTGTGGTCGAAACCGTTGAACATGTCTTCGGCCATGATTTCGCCGCCTCCTTTCACTGCGTTGATGGTTTGTGTGACTGATGCGATCTGCCGGGCCAGCCTGTCCTGTTCCTGCTTGAGCCATTCCAGATGGCCGTCGAGGGCCTTCGCAGCGTCCGTTTCGTTCTCGAGCACCTGGCTGATGACCGGCAGGGCAAGCCCGAGTCCGCGAAGGAGCAGGATGCGCTGGAGTTCCACCAGGGCCGCTTGGTTGTAGTACCGGTAACCGTTGGTGCCGATCCTGCTCGGTTTGAGCAGGCCGATCTCGTCATAGTGCCGCAGCGTCCTGCTGGTGGTGCCGGCGATCCGGGCGATGTCCTGAATGGACCAATCCATGTGTCCTCCTGCCTGCCCTATTTCGTACTGATATTTCAACGATAAATGTTGACGTAACGTCAAGGTCAAGAGCCCGGGAACATGGAATGCCAAGGGTGCCGGTAAGTTTGAAGCATGGCTCTCTTTCCCACCTCCATGCCCCGCGCCCTGACCGCAGCGGCCGCGGCCGCCGTCGTTCTGGGCATGTCCGGGTGCTCCCAGCAGCCCTCTGTGGAGAACGCCGACGTGCCGGCATGGAAAGCCACGGCACTGCCTTCCGCCAGTGGCATTGTGGCTGAGGACTCCGGCAGAATCCTCAGCGCCCGCCCGGTGAACCATACAGAAAACCTGGCGGCCGGCACGTATACCTTGACCCTGGTCTGCGACGGCGGCGGCAAGGCCTTTCTCGCCGTGGGGTCCGCAGGCCAGAGGCTCGTGGACCTCGGCGCGGCCTGCTATGGAACCCGGGAAACCACAAAAATCACCTTGGCCAAAGCCGCAACACTGGACCTCAGCGTCTCCAGCGTGGACACACCAACGCTTTACGCCTACCAGCTCGTGCAGGCCGACTGATGCCCGTCAGCCCCACATTAAGTAGGGGGCTCTCGTCCCGGTCCCGCTGGCCCGGGCAGCCTTACAATCGGCCTATGCCCGCAATAAATGGGGCGCCACTGCGCCGTCAAGCGGCTCTCTCGCCGGGTCCTGACCCGCCCCGGAAAGTCTCCTTGCGCTCTCGGCCGTGGACCGTCGTCGTACTTTCGACCGCCGCCGCCCTACTCACCAGCGCTGTTTCGGCGGGATGCGAATACAACTACAACGACGGCTGGCGGCCACCCCTCAACGACATCGCGGCTGCGACCACGAGCCCGCAACCCGATTTTTCCGCCGACCAATGGCAGAACGATCCCGTCGGCGCGGCGGGCCTTGAAGCCTGGGTTGAGACAGTCCAACTCGGATCGGGCCTGCAGGTGGCGCACCGGGGTTACGGGCTGCTGAGGGCCGGGGAAATCCGCTCCGAGGTCACCGCCGGCCTGCCGGCCGGAAGGTACGTCCTCGCGCTGGCGTGCCGCAGCAAAAAGGCCGTAGCTTTTTCTGTCACCAACGAGGCATACGGCCTGGTGCATCTCAGCCTGCTGTGCGGCTCGACAAGGCGGAACGTGATCTACCTGTCCCAGGAAACGGTACTAACGTTCCGGGTGGAGGCGGAGTCCGCCGCCAATTACGCGTACCGGCTGATCTGGCTCTGAGCCTACCTAGGCAGCGCAGCCTTCCGGGCAGCGCAGCGTCTCCGGGCTGGCAGCACATTCGGCGCAGTACAGCGTGAGGGTACGGCAGCTGAGGTTGGAGCAGTTCTCGAACTTACTGGTGGGTGCGGCACAGCGGACGCATGCACCGATGGTCTTCGCGTCCTCGCTGAACTCCAAGTGCATGCGCTTGTCGAAAACATACAGCGAACCTTCCCACAGGCCCTGATCCTTGAAGGTTTCGCCGTAGCGGACAATGCCGCCGTCGAGCTGGTAGACCTGTTTAAAGCCGCGGTTCACCATCAGGCTGGAGAGCACCTCGCAGCGGATCCCGCCGGTACAGTACGTGACAACGGGCTTGTCCTTGAGGGCGTCGTACTTGCCGGAATCAAGTTCCTTGATGAAATCGTGCGTGGTGGCGACGTCGGGGACGATTGCGTCCTTGAACTTGCCGATCTGTGCCTCGAAGGCGTTGCGCCCGTCGAAGAACACCACGTCCTCGCCGGCCTTTTTCCTGGCTTCCACCAGCTCGTGCAGTTCCTCGGGCTTGAGGTGGGTGCCACCGCCCACTACGCCGTTCGCATCAACCTTGAGTTCGCCCGGAGCTCCGAAGGAGACGATCTCGTCCCGGACCTTCACGCTCAGCCGCGGGAAGTCTTCCGCACCGCCGTCGGACCACTTCACGTCGATGCCGTGGAAACCCTTGTATTCGCGGGTGGTCTTGACGTATTGCTTGACTGCGCCGATCTCGCCGCCCACCGTGGCGTTGATGCCGTCCTTGGAAATCAGGATGCGTCCCGTCAGCCCCAGCTTCTCGCACAGGGCACGCTGCCAGAGCCGCACCGCGTCCGGATCAGCGATGGGGGTAAAACCGTAAAAGAGCACAATTCTGTTCAAAGCCACGTATTTAAGGGTACTTGCTATGACCTTCCCGGGCCCGCCGGTCACCTGCTCCCGCCGACGCCGGGCTGCCGCGGCAGCGTCTCTGCTGTTCAGGACGGATTCGGCCGCCCGGGGCTGGTCACGATTGCATAAGCAAGGCAGTTCCGGGTACGGAACCCCTGTTACTTGTGACGGGGCTGGAATACCCTCATCACATGAGTCCGGACGCCTTGGTTGAAGACATTACAAACCTTCTTGAAGTCTGGGTAACTGGTTGGGCCGGTTGCCGCGGGTACGAGACATCAACGGAAGGCCGCTTCCCCGCTGTACTGCGGGCCGACACCACCGGGGAATGGGAATACTTCGCCCACGATCCCTCCGACGACGAGTTCGCGGCATTGGTTGCGAAGACCGCAGAAACTCCTAAGCGGATTATGACCATACTGACCAACGATGTCCTCCGCTATAACCAGCTGGCTGGGAAACACGGGCTCAACATCACGTCCGCGTCGCAGGCCATGATGATCGTGGATATGGAAACCCAAGACACTGAGGATCCATGGCTCTCGGATGACGATCTGAAACTGGTCACCTCCAAAGTGGACGGCGTCCACCACGCTGTTGTGCGCTCCGGTGATGAGATTGCGGCCAGCGGCAGGGTGTTTGTTGTGGACGGGACGGCGGTGTTCGACAAGATTGTGGTCCAGCCCGCGTTCCAGCGCCGCGGCCTGGGGAGTTTCATCATGAAGGCCCTAGCAGCACAGGCCATCGGCCCTGATGTGGAAAACGGCCTGTTGCTGGCTTCGCTCGATGGCCAGAAATTGTATTCACACCTTGGCTGGTCCGTTGTGTGCCGTGTGCTGATGCTGTCCACCTCAGACGAGGGTACTGACCTGTCCGTGGGCTGATTTTTCCGCGGGTGAAAGAATGTTGGGGTGAACCCCCATGACTCCCTGATCCCGTTACTGGGCCGCGGCCCGGACCCGGAGCAGCTCCGTCATGTCCACACCATCCCCGCCCGCCGGGCTGTCCACGAGCCGTGGCCGGATTGGGCCCACCCCGACCTGGTGGCCGCCTATGGCTCCCTGGGCATTCACGAGCCGTACCGGCACCAGATCCAGGCCGCCAACCTCGCCCACGGCGGTGAGCACGTGGTGATCGCCACCGGCACTGCCTCAGGAAAGTCACTTGCCTACCAGCTGCCGGCGCTGGACGCCATCCACCGATCCGAGCTGCGGGTGGTCTCCGAGCCGGGGAAAATCCACGACGACGGCGCCGTCACGCTTTACCTCTCCCCCACCAAGGCGCTTGCCGCCGACCAGCTCGCCGCCATCCGCGCCTTGAAGCTGCCCACCGTCCGGGCGGAAACGTACGACGGCGACACAGACCCCGCGTCCCGCAGGTGGATCCGGGACCACGCCAACTTCATCCTGGCGAATCCGGACATGCTCCACTTCGGAATCCTCCCAAATCACGCCTGGTGGGCCAGCTTCTTCCGCCGCCTGCGCTACGTCATTGTGGATGAAGCCCACAGTTACCGCGGCGTGTTCGGTTCCCACGTGGCAAACTTGATGCGCCGGCTCCGCCGCATCTGTGCCTACTACGGTGCCGGAACCTCCCACCCTGGCCCGGTGTTCATCGCCGCTTCTGCTACAGCCTCGGAACCGGGTGCGTCCTTCGGGCGGCTGATCGGCGCCCCGGTCCGGGCCGTTGCCGAGGACTGCTCGCCGCATGGTTCCACCACGGTTGCCTTCTGGGAGCCCGCCCTGACGGAACTGAAAGGCGAAAACGGGGCCAAGGAGCGCCGTACAGCGGTTGCCGAGACGGCCGACCTGCTGGCCAACCTGGTCTCTGCCAGGATCCGTACCATCGCGTTCATCAAGTCCCGGCGTGGGGCGGAGACCATCGCTTCGATCGCCAAGCGGCTCCTGGACGAAGTAGACCCCAGCCTCCCGCAACGGGTGGCCGCCTACCGCTCCGGCTACCTGCCGGAGGAACGGCGTGCCTTGGAAAAGGCCCTCCGGTCCGGGGAACTTTTGGGTGTCTCCAGCACCTCGGCCCTGGAACTGGGGATCGACATCTCCGGGCTGGACGCCGTCCTCGTTGCCGGCTGGCCCGGAACCCGGGCTTCGCTGTTCCAACAGATTGGCCGGGCCGGACGCGCGGGCCAGGACGCCATTGCTGCATTCGTTGCCAGCGACGACCCCTTGGACACCTACTTGGTGAACCATCCCGAAGCGATCTTCGACGTCTCGGTCGAAGCAGCTGTGTTTGATCCCTCCAATCCGTATGTTTTGGGGCCGCATCTTTGCGCCGCGGCCGCGGAGCTCCCGCTCGGCGTGGCCGAGTTGGAACTCTTCGGGGGCACCTCCGAAAAGCTGCTGGGGCAGCTCGTTGCCCAGGGCTACCTGCGCCGCCGGCCGGCCGGCTGGTTCTGGACCCACTCGCAGAGCGCTGCCGCCATGGTGAACCTTCGAGCCGACGGTGGCGGACCGGTGAGCATCGTGGACGCCGACACCGGCTCGCTGCTGGGGACCATGGACTCGCCCCAGACGCACTACCAGGCCCACACAGGCGCCGTCTATGTCCATCAGGGCGACAGCTACGTGGTGGAGGACCTGAACGAGGACGACCACTGCGTAGTGGTCCGCCGCGCCAATCCCGATTACTACACCACCGCCCGGGACGTCACCCAGATCGAGGTGCTGGAAACCCAGCGGACCGCGCAGTGGGGTGATGTTTCCGTGCACTTCGGCGACGTCAAGGTCACAACCCAGGTGGTCTCCTTCCAGCGGAAGGCCCTGATCTCCAACGAAATCCTGGGCGAGGAGCCACTGGAGCTAGGGGCCAGGGACCTGTTCACCAAGGCCGTCTGGTTTGTGGTGGAGAACCGTTCCCTAACGGGCGCGGGACTGATCGAAGCCCAGTTCCCGGGAGCCCTTCATGCCGCCGAACATGCGGCGATCGGGCTACTGCCGCTGGTTGCCTCCAGTGACCGCTGGGACATCGGCGGCGTATCCACGGCCATCCACGCCGACACCGGAGTGCCCACCATCTTTGTGTACGACGGGCACCCCGGCGGCGCGGGCTTCGCCGAACGCGGTTTCGACAAGGCGAAGGTCTGGCTCTCGGCAACTCGGGACGCCATCAGGGCCTGTGAGTGCGAGTCCGGCTGCCCGTCCTGTGTCCAGTCCCCCAAGTGCGGGAACAAGAACAATCCCCTGGACAAGGCTGCAGCCATCACCCTGATCGATGTTCTCCTCAAAAACTCGAGCGAAGCCCCACCCCGGGACGTGGACCTTACGGCGCATCAGGAGGGCGACCTCAAGCCGGCAGCGGCTCAGGGCGGCGGTCCGGCCCGCGCATGACCGCTGGCGGCACCCAGCATGCTCCGGGCGTTGAGCATGGTCCGGACCTCCACTGTCTGCCCGGCCCCCTCCGAGCAGCTCATGAGAACGGCATCATGCCGGGCTGCCACCTCTGCGGCCACGGTGCAGGGATCCCCCGAGGTAAGGCCGCGCAGTGCGTCGGCGCCAGCGAGGGCACCAAGGTCAGCCGCTGCCGCCGCCCGACTGGCCATCACTGCTGACTGCGCCAAGAGCAGCATCAAAGCCATAGCCATGATGATCACCAAAGCCAGTCCCGCGGCCAGGACTGTCCCCGACCCACGCTCCGGGTGGTCCCGGATCCGAAGGTTCACCACGCGGTTGCCTTTCCGGGGGTCAGGAGGACTATGCCCGTGGCTGCCGGCATTTCGCTCCGCGTGGTGGCCTTGGCCGTCAGCTCCCACGGCACCGTGGCCCCCATGGGACCGCCGACCCTGTCAGCAACGGTGACACTTAGCCACTCGCCGTCGGCCGCCACGGACGCAGTGGCCGACGTTCCCGCCAAGGTCCTGACGATTCCCTCCACCGCGGCCGGGTCCTCGCCACGAGCAAGGGCCCTGGCTCCGGCAAGCGCAGCCTCCTCGAGCCTGAGCTGGGTTACGCCGGCAGCGGCCCCGGACAACAGCAGGGCGAGCAGCAGCAGGACAGCCGGCAGCGCCACGGCGAATTCGGCTGTCACAGCACCTGTCATGGTGCTTTGGGCTTTCCCCGGCCCACCATCCGCGGCACCACGATCGCCCTGACAGGAGGGGGCGGAAGCTGGCTTCCTTACGGTGCCCTTCCCGGTGCCCGGAAGCAGCGCTGCCGGCGCCCCACTCACGGCAGGGCCAGCGCCGTGCGGATCAGCGTCAGCAGGAATCCGCGTACTTCGTCGCTGCGGAGTATGAAGACGAGGATCCCGGCGAAGCCCACTGCGGCCAGGGTGGCGATGGCGTATTCGGCAGTGGCCATGCCGGCCTCCGAGGCGGTGAGCCGAAGCGGGCGCTCCTTCGCCTCGCGAACAGCTGGGTAGAGCTGCACGACGTTGCCAGCGGGTTCCGAGGTCTCCTGCCGTTGGCAGGTGCACTCGTCCCATCCCGCATCCGCCGATGCAGCGAACTCCCATGCTGCGCTGCGGGCGACTCCCGTGCTGAGCTCAGGCGCAGGGGCGGGTGAAACGCTGTATTGGGTGATGGTCATGGTTATGGTTTCCCTTCTATGCTCCGGCCCTGTTGCCGGCTGCTTCGACTCTTCCGGGGTTCCCATGCGGCCGTAAGGGCGGACCTCTTCCAAGTGGAAAAGGTAGCCATTTTCACGCCTGTGGAGGAAAGGACCGGGCATTCGTGATGTGCAGAGCCAGTCCCTGCTCGTCGCCTCTGCGGAGATCGGGGCTGCCGGCATCGGGACATCGGACACCAGGGCTGCCGGCATCGGGACATCGGACACCAGGGCTGCCGGCATCGGGGCAGCGGAATAGGGACTCCCGGACTGCAGGACTGCAAACAGCGCCTCAGGATCCGGAGGGGACCAGGGCGAGGAGGACCGGGACTACGCCCAGGCAGATGAAGGCCGGCAGGGAGCACAGGCCCAGCGGAATGACGAGCTTCACGCCCAGGGAGGCAGCCCGCTTCTCCGCAGCGCGGAACCTCTCCCTCCGTAGCCGGGCGGCCTGGGCGTAAAGGATGGCCGACGACGGAGCGCCGGTGAGCGCGGCGAACCCGAGGGCGTCACGCAGCTCGAGGATCTCAGGAAGCCGGACTTCGGAACTGCGCCAGGCGGTCTCCCAGTCAGCACCAATGGCGAGGGCCGAGACCACGGGGCGTAAGGCCTTGCTGTAGTCCTTGGACGCGGAGGCCGCCACAAGTTCCAGGGAACGACCAATCCCTGACCCGGCGTCCAGCATCGCAGCCACAAGCTCGAGCATCATGGCGGGGTCGCGTAGCCCGGCAACAGAGCCCTCGCCGCTACCCCGGCCGGGGGCGTCGCCAGCACCTGTACCCGCACCCGCGCTTCCCGGCTGGTCTCCCGGTCCCAGGCTCAACCTCAGCAGCCGCTGCCGTACCCGGCGAGGCTGTGAGAACGCCAGATATGAGACGACGATGAGGATAACGGCGAGTGCCAACCCGGGCACCAGTGGAGCCGTCATGGCGCGGCCCCTGCGGCGGCGTACACCAGACGGGCGGACCAGATTCTCCCCGCTATGGTCAGGGCAACTCCTGCAGTGAGCGCCGCCATTCCCAGTGGCGTCCCGAACAGCATCGCAAGCGGATCCACCCCCAGAGCCATCCCCAGCCCCAGTCCCATCACTGGAAGCCAGGTCAGGAGGCTCACTGTGGCCTTTGGCCCGGCCAGTGCTGTCTGTCGGGCAGCGTCAGCGTCATCTTCCACCTCCAGTTGCGCTGCAAACCGCGACAGGACGTCAGCCAGCGGACAGCCGCTGGCTTCGGCAATGTCGAAGCACGCGGCCAGCTCCAGCCAGATCCGTGGCTCCCTGCCGGCAGCGCGCGGAAATGCGGCCGGCGCGGCCCGCCTGATCGCGTCAGATACCGGCAGCCCCCGGAAGGCGGCCGCCCTGACGGCACCGAGCATCGTCAGGGAACCGGCGCTAAGGCCCGGGCCATTCCGCCCGATTCCTGGCATCTTCGCGGGATCCGGCTGCCCGGCAGAGCCCTCCGGCCGACGTGGACCCGCTTCTGTGCGGCCACGGTGGACCAGCCATAACTCGTCCCACAGCCGCGAGGGCGTGCGGCCGCCCTTCAGTAACGCGGCCAATTGCTGCACCATCAGTGTCAGGGAAAGTTGCCCGTGGTCTTTTCCAGCGCGATGCGCCTTGCGCCATGCGAAGAAGTTTAGGCTGAATCGAAGCCCCGAACGGCGCGCCTTGGCGTCACCCTGCGCAGCGCCGCTGACGCTGTCCCGGCCCTGCCCTGCCGGTCGGGCCGCCCGACGAAAGCGGCCCACCGGGCCGCCGGGGGGCCTCAACAGCAGGATGACGGCCATTGTCAGGATGCCGGCCAGCAGCAACGTCATGCCACGTCACCCAGCACCGAGGACATCCCCAACCGCACACTCAGCGACTCCCAGGCGGGGCCGATGGCGGTCTGGCCGCCTCGGTCCTCCAGGGCCGGCACCACGGCGAGTCCGCCGGGGCCGTCCTGCACAACTCCCACGCAGGCTACCCGGCGGCCTTGGCGGGACCGCTCCACGTGGACCACCACGTCGAGGGCACTGGCTGCCTGCAGCCTAACCGCATCCTGGCCCAGGCCCGCGAGCGCGCCGAGGGCGGTCAGTCGTGCGGGGACAGCAGTGGCAGCATTCGCATGGATGGTCCCTCCCCCGCCGGTGTGGCCGGTATTCATCGCCGTCAGGAGTTCCCGAACCTCGGCACCGCGGCACTCTCCCACCACGAGCCGGTCCGGCCGCATCCGAAGTGCTTGCCGGACGAGCTCGCCCAGGTCCACTTCACCGCCGCCTTCCAGGTTTCCGTGCCGCGACTCAAGCGAAACTATGTGCGGATGGACGGGGTTCAGTTCAGAGGCGTCCTCTATCAGGACCAGCCGTTCCGCTGGCGAACATAGCCCCAGCAGGGTGGAGAGCATCGTCGTCTTTCCCGAGCCCGTCGCCCCGCTGATGAGGAAACTCAGCCGGCGCTCAACAATTCGCTCCAAAACCTCCTGGACCACGCTGCCGAACATGCCGCCGGCACGGAGTTCATCCATGGTGAAGACGTGCTCGCGCCGGATCCTGACACTCAATAGAGTGCCCGCTGTTGAAATCGGGGGCAGAATGGCGTGGACACGGTAGCCGCCGTCGAGCCTGACATCAACACATGGCGAGCCATCGTCCAGCCGCCTTCCGCCGGCCGCCACAAGCCGGGAGGCCAGGGCCCGCACCTGTGCCTCCCCGCCAAACGACACCCCCGCAGGCTCAATACCTCTCCCCCGGTCAATCCAGACCGAGTCCGGGGCATTCACAAAAATGTCAGTGACCCGGACATCCCGGGTCAGCTCTTGGAGGGGCCCGAGACCGTTCAGTTCCGCACTGATCCGCTCGACGGCGGCAAGCGAGCCGGCAGTCCCCAGCAGCCGCCCCGTGGCCTGCACTGCCGCAGCAACCCGGGAGGCCGTGACCGGACCGGAGTCTGCCATCACTGACTCGCGGACCGTTTCCAGTAGAGCCGAGTCAAGCCCTCGCGGCTCCAAAACACGCGCCTGGCGGCGACGGGTTCCGGCCAGCTTTCCCGGCAGCGGCGACGCAGTCTGCGGCGGGAAAGGCTGCGGCCCGCTAGCCGGTCCTCCACTCACGGCACGTCTCCGATGGGGATTTCGCCGTCCACCAAATCAAGCACCGACGCGGCGAAGTGCCTGACACTGCGCCGTTTTCCAAGGTCAAGAAGCCGCCCATTCTCAACGGCGCCGGTGACTCCACGCAGCTCCGGAACCCGGCCGTGGACGGGCAACCCTACGGCGTCGGCTATCAGGCCGCCGTCCAGCGCCGCTCCGGCCTTGCCCCGGACCAGCAGGGCCGCCTCAACCGGCGGAAGCTCATGAAGGAGTCGGGCAGTCGCCACCGCGGCCTTCAGCTGGGCCGGCACCACCAGAAGGAGCCGATCGCAGTCCCAGGCGAACAATTGCACCGGCTCGGCACCGCGGCCGATGTCCACCACCACCAGTTCATAGCCGCGCCGGGCAGCATCCAGGACCCCGGCGGCGGTGGTGGCGTCAACGGGTACTGTGCGACCCCGGCTGCCGGGCCAGGACAGGAAAGAAAACCCTCCGACCACCGGCAGCGAATCAGCCAGCTGCTCCGGATCGATGCTGCCACTGGCTCCGGACAGGTCAGGCCAGCGCAGACCGGGCGTCTCCTCGGCCGCCAGGGCCAGTTCCAAACCGCCGCCCCAAGGGTCCCCGTCAACCAGCAATACCCGGACTCCCAGGGCGGCTGCCGCTTGGGCGATCCAAATGGCGGATGTGGTGGCACCGGCCCCGCCGCAGCCCCCGGTGATTCCCAGGACCAGACCGCCCGTCTCCGGCGAGCGCGACCTGCTTAAGTACTCGGCCAGCCATGCCCCGGCATCCGGAAGCACCGCTACGCGCTCCGCCCCTAGGGCCGCGGCGAGATGCCAGAGGCTGTCCCCCTCACCATTCAAACCCACCAGCACCGCGGGTGCACGGCGCCGCGGCGGCAACTCCCGGACATCGCTTCCCACCAGCACGGCAGCCGCGGAATCCCAGTACTTGGCGGCATCGGCGACGTCGGCCACCACCCTCAGCTGGCCCCCGGCCGCAGCCACAATCTGTTCCACTTCGCCCTGCAGGAAGTCGTAGCCCGTCACCAGCAGTACTTCAGCGGCAGCAGAATCCGGCAGCCATGCCTCCCCAACCAGGCTTGTACTGGGCGCGCCAGAGGCAGGCCTCCCGGATGCGGCCCCGCGCGTAGGCGACGGCCGGGCCCGGGACATGTGGGGCGCGGGCTGTTCGGAAGGGGACGGCGATAGCTGGTGCCTGCTCATGGAGCAACTCTCCAGCGCAGTTCGTCGGAGCAACAGTGGCATGCCGCGCTATGTGGATAACCTCAGATCCTCGGGCAAGGCGGCATCTGTTTCCGTGTAGCCGGCTATTGCTTTCCGTATTTGCGGTGGACGGCCTGCTTACTGACCCCAAGGCACAGGGCGATCGCCTCCCAGGAGAGGCCGGCCTGCCGGGCCTTGCGGACCAGGGAAGCTTCCGCGCGCCCTACTTCCTTCTGCAGTTCAGCCACTGCGTACAGCGCTTCGGCGGGGCCTTTCCCGTCCATTGATGCCACCAGCGTCTTCATCCGGTCCACCTCCATGGCGTCAACATTAGTTGACGCACAACTGCTCGTCAACAAAAGTTGACGAGGGCCGTACGCCAACATCCTCCCCGCAGGGCAGAATTGAACCCATGTACCTGCTGCTCGCCGCCCACTCCAACGGCGCTGCCCTCCAGCAGGTCACCCAGGCGGGAGATCCGCACCCGGACCGCCCCGAACCGCGGCTGATCAGCGCAGGCGAGCTGCCCGGCGTCGTACGCCGTTTCGAAACCCGGCCACGGGAGGCCGCACCCCGCTGGATCTGGCAGCGCACCCAGGACTGGTATCCCGCACTCCTGGCAGCCGGAGTGGACGTGGAGCGCTGCTACGACCTGAGCCTCTGCGGCACCATCCTGGCGTATTCGCAGTTCACCGCCCACACCGAATACGCGCAGAACGCCGAAAAAGCGACGCTGGACGATACGCTGGAGCCGCCTCGTACCCTCCAGCCGCCGCCCCCGCCAGCGGACCAGGGCGCACTGTTTGAGGACGTCCGGCAGCGGGCGCCCCGCCACACCCTGGCGGAACTGCGTGCGGAGTATGCCGCGCAACAGGCGGCCCTGGCAGACGCAACCCCGGAACAGAACAAGCGGAAGCGGCTGCAATTGCTGCTCGCCGCCGAATCCGCCGGTGCCATGATCGCCGCGGAGATGCAGCACGCCGGTGTTCCGTGGCGGCCGGACCTGCATGAGCAGATCCTGGCCGACTATCTTGGGCCACGCCCGCAGCCAGGCCACCGGCCAGCGAAGCTTGAAGCACTGAACAGCGAACTGCGGGGTCTCCTGAACTCCCCCGCGCTGAACCCGGATTCGCCGCAGGAACTGATGCGCGCCCTGCACCGCAACGGGATTGAGGTCAAAAGCACGCGGCAGTGGGAGCTGATGGAGTCCAGCCATCCAGCCATCGAGCCTCTCCTCGCCTATAAAAAACTTTCACGCCTGCACAGCGCCAACGGGTGGGCCTGGCTGGACGCATGGGTGAACAACGGCCGCTTCCGGCCCGAATACGTGGTGGGTGGCGTGGTGTCCGGGCGCTGGGCCTCCCGCGGCGGCGGTGCCCTGCAGATTCCGCGCCAGATCCGCGGCGCCGTCCATGCCGAGCCCGGCCACAAACTCATCGTCGCCGACGCGTCCCAGCTGGAACCCCGCGTCCTGGTGGCCCTCGCGCAGGACTCCAAAATGGCCGCGGCCGCGCGCGATAAGGACCTGTACGCAGGCATTGCCGCCCAGGGCTTCGGCGGCGATCGCGCCAAGGCCAAAACGGCCCTTCTGGGCGCCATCTACGGCGCCACGACGGGAGAATCAGGACGCCTCATGCCACAACTGGCACGGACATACCCGCACGCCGTTGGCTTTGTGGAGCAGGCTGCCCGGGAGGGTGAGGCCGGCGGCACCGTGACCACACGGCTTGGCCGCAGCAGCCCGCCGCCGTCGGAACACTGGTTCCGGAGCCAGCAGTCGGCCACTGCGGAGGAGCAGCGCCGCGCGGAATCAATCGCCCGTTCCCGCGGCCGGTTCACGCGGAACTTTGTGGTGCAGGGCTCCGCCGCCGACTGGGCGGCATGCTGGCTGGCCGAATTACGACGGCGGTTGCGGGCCCTGCGTGCCGACGGCTCCGTGCAGGCGGAACTAGTCTTCTTCCTGCACGACGAGGTGATGGTCCACGCCCCGGAGGCGGGCGTTACCGCCTGCATCCGCGTGATCGAGGAAGCAGCCGCTGCTGCAAAGGAGCTGCTGTTCGGCCCCATCCCAGTGGAATTCCCGGTCAGCGTGGCCGTGGTGGACTCGTACGACAACGCAAAGTAGCCCGAAGTAACCTACCCGGCAGTAGCTGGTTCTGCGAAGTGACCATGGTTACAGTCAGGGAAGCCCCGCTTATGCAAAGGGTTGGGGCTAAACGTGCAATGACGCATTTAGGGGAGGTCCGGATCATGCCCGGCAGGTTTGAAATTCATCGAGTAGGCGATGCCGCCTATCGTTTCAGGCTCACTGACAAGAACGGCAATATTGTGGCCGTATCGCCCGATTTCAAGCACCTCGGTGCAGTGAAAGACGGCATCAGGGCATTACGTGAAAACGCCGCCACCGGCATTGTGGTGGACCTGCGCAACAAACCGCAACCCAGTTAGGCCGGCGCTAGAACGCCACCTGGTGTACGCGGCTCCGGTCCCACGGAACCGCCCAGCCCAGCTGTTCGAAAAGGCCATCGAGGATGATCCCGGTGAAGCCCCACACCAGCACGCCGCAGACGGTGAAGGCAGGGCTGCTGAAGGTCCTGCCGTCACGGCCGACTGTGGCCGTGACCCGGTTGACCGGGTCCAGGAGGTCACGGACGGGGACCCGGAAGACCTGGGCGGATTCACCGTAGTCCACCACGTGCACGGGCGACGGCGAAGCCCACCATCCGAGCACGGGCGTCACCAGGAAGTTGCTGCGGGCGAGTCCAAGCTCCTGCAGGCTCCCCAGGACCTCGACTCCTGCTGAGTCGAGCCCGGTTTCCTCTTCGGCTTCCCGCAGTGCCGCAGCTACCGGGGTTTCGCCGTCGTCGATGCCGCCGCCAGGGAAAGCTACCTGGCCCGGGTGCGAGCCCAGGGTGTGCGCGCGTTCAAGCAGCAGCACGTCCAGGTCCGCGGCGGCCAATGGCTTGCTGGAGACGGCCGGAACATCGTCCAGCACGCCGAACAGCATCAGGACGGCTGCCTTCCGGGCTATGGTTTCATCCACGGTCAGCGCGGCCCATGAGGTGTTGGGCGGGGTGACGTCGCCGTTGTCCGATCTCTGCACCAGGTCGATCAGGTCCTGGCGCGCACTCATGGGAGCCGCCTTTGTGATTCCATCCGTATTTCCGCGGCCCGGTGGGTTTCCGCCAGCAGCTGTTCCAGGAGGGCCTCGTTTCCGGGCGCGAGCTCGTATTTGAGGAGCTTGGCTGCCTTGACGGGATCGGTCTCGCCGAGCCCGTAGCTTGGGCACCAGTTGGCCACCGGACAGGCGCCACACGCCGGCTTGCGGGAGTGGCATACCCGGCGGCCGTGGAACACCACCCGGTGCGACAGCATGGTCCAGTCCCTGGGTTCGAACAGCTCGGCGACGTCGTACTCGACCTGCACCGGATCCTCGGACTGGGTCCAGCCGAAACGCCGCGCCAGCCGGCCGAAGTGCGTGTCAACGGTAATGCCGGGGACACCGAAGGCGTTGCCCAGTACCACATTGGCGGTTTTACGTCCGACGCCGGGAAGTGTCACCAGCTCTTCCAGCCGGCCGGGCACCTCGCCGTTGTACTCGTCCACCAGGCGGTTGCTCAGCGCCAGCACATTTTTTGTCTTGGCCCGGAAGAAGCCGGTGGGCTGCAGGATCGCTTCCAGGTCGGCCGGCTCGGCTTCGGACATGGCACGGGCATCCGGGTACTTGGCGAAGAGGATTTTGGTGACCTGGTTGACCAGCACATCGGTGGTCTGCGCGGACAGGACCGTGGCCACGACCAGTTCGAACGGGTTCCGGAAATCAAGCTCGGCGTGGGCGTAAGGGTACTTCTCCGCCAAGGCCCTGTCGATCCGCCGCGCCCGGCGCTTCAACGCCAGCAGGGACTCGGCAGCGGCCCCGGCCGTACGGGAGGTGGCCACGTGACCGGTCTAGCCGCGCTCGATGTTGCTGAGGTCGCGCAGCACGCCCACCCGTCCGTCGGTGTGCTGGACGAGGAATTCGTGGCCGCGGTCCTCGAGGGCCAGCACCCAGCCGCCGGGTTCGATCACGAATGCCGGGGCACCGGTCCGGGGGTCGACGGCGGTCCGGTGCTGCGCCACGGCAAACCAGAACGCCTCGTGCACCGGCTCGCCCGATTCTTCGGGCCGGCTGGCCGGGTCGACGGTTGCGCCGATGGGCTCTGTTCTCTGCACCTGCTGGTGGACGGCCGTGGCGGCGGGTTCGGCGGCAGCCTGGCGGGCCGGGGCAGGCACCTGCGCGCCGCCGTCGAGCACTGCCTCGGGACCCGGCGCCCCAGCGGGAGCGGATTCTGCAGCGTGATCAGCCGGAGCGGCGGCGGCCGGGATGTCACCCAGCATGGTCTCCTCCGCGGCGGACGCCGGGCGGGCGTTCGCCGGCGAAGCTGAAGGAACGACGTCGGCGGCCTGCGTTGCCGGGGTCGGGTCACCGGCCGCAGTCCATTCCCTGACCTCAGGGGCCGAGGAGACCGCGGCAGCTGCCGGAGCGGCCGTACCGGCAGCAGCACCAGCGGCGGGCGCCGAAGCAACAGGCGCGGAACCTGCATTCGCGGCCGAACCGGAACGGTTGGACGGCCACAGTCCGGCAGGGATGCCGAAGCCGCGCTTGGATCCGGACTCAGCTCCGGCAGCGGGCTTGGGTTCCTTGGGCGTATGCGGTTTGGGCAGCGGGACGGCCGATTCGCGGGCCACAATGTGGGCAGTCGTTTCGTCGCGTCCCAGGAAGTCACCGGAGAAGAACGGGATGAAACGGCCCAGCACAGTCGCGGCGAAGAGGATCACGGAGCCCGCCAGGCCTACGAGGAGGCTCGGGACGTAGGCAGCGGCGGCGGAAACAAAAAAGAATGCCAAGGCGAAGGACGCCACAACGGAGGCGAACTGGTCAACGGACAGCGACCCGATGCGGACCTTCGTTCCGGGGGCCAGCCGGCGGGCGGCGAAAAGGGCGGTGACGATCAGCGGCAGCACAATGCCCAGGCCAAGGAAAAACAGGCTGCCTGCGTTCCAGAGGTTGAACCGGCCGAAGAAGATCGGGAGCAGCGAGGCGACAAGGAGGACCAAGGTGCCGGCGAAAACCGTCAGGTCCCGGATGGTGAAGGGGCCCAGTACCGCCTGATTGGTGGTGCCGGGCTTGGCGCCTGCGGGCCGCTGGGGATCCTTTACTGCCCCGCTCCCCTCGGTCGCGTGAGACTCTGCCTCCGTTGCACGGCCAAGGTTCTGGCCGACGATTTGCTGGTTCATTCTGTTCTCCTAAGCGTGGCGGCACGGGACGGTTCCGCCCCAACAACTGTGCCGTCCGGAACGGCGGCAGCCGCCGGTCCCGGGCAGTGATGCACCGGATCGGGCAGCTCCGTAGAAAGTCACAATCCAATCTCAGCCTAGTCATCCGCATGGCCGATCACTAGCTGAACGGCGAGCGGAGGGCGCGCACCGCTCGCCGTTCCGTAACCATTCACCGCTAAATAAATGCCGTTCAGTGCACATATGTGACAGCGCACACACTCGGGTCCGGCTGAAGCATTAGTCTTGATTCTGGAACAGCTCTTTGCGGAACGCCCGTGATCGGCCACCGCCCCGGGGGAGAACCGGCGGCGGCCCGGCCACGGTGCATGCCCCGCAGCAAAGACCGATGAATGATGAGGTTCACATGTCCCAGGACACTCCCGGCTCCACTGTCACTGCTCCTGCCACCACCGCAAACGGCGGCCAGCAGGGCGATGCTTTTGAAAACCTGCTGCAGGAGAACCGTAAGTTTGCCCCCACCCCGGAATTCGCCGCCGACGCCGTTGTCACCGCAGCCGATTACGCCGAGGCCGACGCCGACCGTCCGGCCTTCTGGGCACGGCAGGCCCGCGAGCTGCTGACCTGGAGCAAAGACTTCGACCAGGCTCTGGACTGGTCCAACCCGCCGTTCGCGAAGTGGTTCGTGGGCGGTGAGGTCAACGCGGCCTACAACGCCCTGGACCGGCACGTGGAAAACGGCCTGGGCGACCGGGTGGCCATCTACTTCGAGGGCGAACCCGGCGACACCCGCACCTACACCTACGCCCAGCTCACCGACGAGGTGAAGAAGGCAGCCAACGCTTTCGAGTCCCTCGGCGTGGAAAAGGGCGACCGTGTGGCTGTCTACCTGCCCATGATTCCCGAAGCTGTGATCACGCTGCTGGCATGCGCCCGTATCGGCGCCGTGCACTCTGTGGTGTTCGGCGGGTTCTCCGCGGAAGCCCTCCGCTCCCGCATCGACGACGCTGAAGCCAAACTCGTGGTCACTGCCGACGGTACCTACCGGCGGGGCAAGCCCAGCCCCTTGAAGGCCGCCGTGGACGAGGCACTCTCGCACGAGGGTGAGCACACCGTTCAGAACGTTGTGGTGGTCAAGCGCAACGGCCAGAACGTGGACTGGCACGAGGACCGGGACCATTGGTGGGCGGACACCGTCGGGGCCGCCTCGAACCAGCACACCGCCGTCGGGCATGACTCCGAGCACCCGCTCTTCATCCTCTACACCTCCGGAACCACGGGTAAGCCCAAGGGCATCCTGCACACCACCGGCGGCTACCTCACCCAAGGCGCCTACACCCACAAGGCAGTGTTCGACCTGCACCCCGAAACGGACGTGTACTGGTGCACGGCCGACGTCGGCTGGGTCACCGGCCACTCCTACGTCGCCTACGCCCCGCTCATCAACGGCGCCACGCAGGTCATGTATGAGGGCACCCCGGATTCCCCGCACCAGGGCCGCTGGTGGGAGATCATCGAAAAATACAAGGTCTCCATCCTTTACACCGCCCCCACCGCGATCCGGACGTTCATGAAGTGGGGCCGGGACATCCCGGACAAGTACGACCTCTCCTCGATCCGTGTGCTCGGCTCGGTGGGTGAATCCATCAACCCCGAAGCGTGGATGTGGTACCGGGACGTCATCGGCGCCAACGCCGGCAAGAACGGCGAAAAGAAAGAGCACCCGGCGCCGATCGTGGACACCTGGTGGCAGACCGAAACCGGCGCCCAGATGATCGCCCCGCTGCCCGGCGTGACCGCCACCAAGCCCGGCTCCGCCCAGGTTCCGCTGCCCGGCATCGCCGTGGACGTCGTGGACGAGATGGGCGAGTCCGTGCCCAACGGCCACGGCGGGTTCCTGGTGATCCGCGAACCCTGGCCCGCCATGCTCCGCGGCATCTGGGGCGACCCCGAACGGTTCAAGGACACCTACTGGTCCCGGTTCGAAACCATGTACTTCGCCGGCGACGGCGCCAAGAAGGACGAAGACGGCGACATCTGGCTCCTGGGCCGCGTGGACGACGTCATGAACGTCTCCGGGCACCGCCTCTCCACCACCGAAATCGAATCCGCCCTCGTCTCCCACCCCGCCGTGGCCGAAGCCGCCGTCGTGGGCGCCGCGGACGAGACCACCGGCCAGGCCGTCGTCGCGTTCGTCATCCTCCGCGGGGACGCCGTGGACTCGGGCGACGCCATCGTCCAGGAACTCCGCAACCACGTCGGCAAGGAAATCGGCCCCATCGCCAAACCGAAAACCATCCTCGTGGTCCCGGAACTGCCCAAGACCCGCTCCGGCAAGATCATGCGCCGCCTCCTCAAAGACGTCGCCGAAGGCCGCGACCCAGGCGACGCCACCACCCTGGCCGACAACACCGTCATGGCACAGATCGCGGCGTCGCTGCGTAAGTAGGTGCCTCGGTGACAGGGAAGATCGGCCATCCTCCGCGTGCTGCTCGTACCTCGCTCTGACGCACGCTTCCGGATAACCGATCTTCCCTGTCTGCCACCTCCCTCGCCGCGCGCGGGGTAGGTACCCCTACACTTGTTGCAGCCCAGTCCCCCGGCTTGAAGGATTTTTCGATGCTTGCTGCTGCACGCCACGAAGCGATTGTGAGCGCCGTTCAGCGGGAGCGGGTTGTTCGGGTCTCTGACTTGGCTCAGCAGTTGGGGGTTTCGCTGATGACTGTGCGGCGGGACATTGAGTTGCTGGAGGAAGGCGGGCGGCTGGAGCGCATCCACGGCGGCGCCAAGCTTCCCGGCGATGTCAGCACGCACGAGCCGGGCTTTGAACTCAAGTCCACCCAATTGACGGCTGAGAAACGAGCGATTGCCTTGGCGGCGGCCGGCTTGGTCCACGAAGGCATGGCCGTGGGATTCAGCGCCGGAACCACCACTTGGGCTCTTGCCAAGGAACTGGTCAACGGTCCGCGGATCACCGTGGTCACCAACTCCGTGCGCATCGCCGACGTTTTCCACCACGCGTCCCCCGGCCCGGCCCGGTTTGCCTCCACGGTGATTCTCATCGGGGGCGAACGCACGCCGTCGGACGCATTGGTAGGACCCATTGCTACGGCGGCGCTGAGGCAGTTGCACCTGGACGTGCTGTTCCTGGGCGTGCACGGCATGGACGCTGATGCCGGCTTTACCACCCCGAATCTTCTGGAAGCCGAGACGGACCGCGCATTTGTGACGGCGGCGCGGAAGGTGGTGGTTTTGGCCGACCACACCAAATGGGGGCTTCAGGGCATCAGCACCATCGCGGCCCTGGACGAAGCGGACGAAGTCATCAGCGACGCACGCCTGGGCGCGGACGCGCAACGGATCCTCGGGGAGCGCGTCGGCAAGGTCCGGATCGCGGCCTAGGAAGCCTGTTTTCCTTCGTCGTGTCGGATTCTGCGCCATCATTCACGTGCCGCAGTCCGCGGGCGCCGGAAATCCGGTCCTGTGGACCCGGCCGGCCCGAATGATCGTGCAGAATGCGGCGGGTAGATTGGAGCCATGACTGATGCCGCTTCCCCCGCCTCCGACTCCACTTCTCCCGCTGGCCACGACGCCAGCCGGCGCGGCACTATCCTGGTGATCAACGGCCCCAACCTCAACCTGCTGGGGACGCGCGAGCCGGAAAAATACGGCACCTCAACGCTCGCCGACGTCGAACGGCTTGCCGCCAACGCCGCTGAGGCCCACGGGTTCGACGTTGAATGCGTCCAGTCCAACCACGAGGGCGTCCTGCTGGACGTCATCCACGCGGCCCGCACCAACGCCGTCGGCATCGTCCTGAACGCGGGTGCCTTCACCCACACGTCAGTTGCACTGCGCGACGCCCTGGCCGCGGTGCAGCTGCCCGCCGTCGAAGTGCACATCACCAACGTGCATCAGCGTGAGGAATTCCGCCACCACTCCTACCTGTCGCCGGTATGCGCAGCGGTGATCGTGGGAGCCGGCGTGTTCGGGTACAAGCTCGCCATCGACTACCTGGCCGAAGCCCTTTAACTCAGGCCCGCCGGTTCCGAGTGGGCTGCTACTTCTGGATGCACTGCCCCGAGGAAACGGGCGAACTGAAGCCGGCAGCCTGCGATGCCACCGGATAGAGGTCATCCATAGTGATAGCGAAGCCCATTTCGGCGTCGGAGGTTGCCTTGGCGAAGATGACGCCGGCCACCTGGCCGTCCGTAGTCAGAAGCGGTCCGCCGGAGTTCCCGGGCTGGACGTCCCCGGCCAGCCGGTAAATGTTCTCAGGGGCCGGGTTCTGTCCATAGATATCGGGCACCAGGACCGAGGCGATGTCCTGGACAGTGGCGGGGTTGGACTTGAACGGACCGCCGTGGGGATAGCCGGCGAAGGCAGCCTGGCTGCCGTTTGGAAGGTCCGACGTCAGGGCCAGCGGTTCGGACGGCAAGCCGTCGACAGCCAGCACGGCGACGTCGTGCCGGGTGTCGAAATAGACCACGCGCCCGGGCATCGCTCCGCCGTTGGGGATCTCCACCACCGGCTGCGACACGCCCGCCACCACATGGGCGTTGGTCACAACCCGTCCGGGGGAAACCACGAAGCCGGTGCCGGTCTGGTTCTGGCCGCACTGATAGGCCGTTCCGGCGATTTTCAGGACCGATTCGCCTGCCCGGTTCAGGGCCGGCGTGTTAGTGCTGGCATTAGGCACGGACACTTGAGGCCCCTGGCCAAGGCCTTCAATCAGCGTGGGGATGCCGTTGCCGATCACCGTCGAACGCAGCTGCGCGAGGCTGGCCTTCACCGGCACTGGCGTCAGTCCGTCGATGTAGCGGATCACCTTGGACTCGGCCAGCTGCTGCGACACAAAGGGAACGCCAAGGGAGCTGACGCTGAACGCGAGCATGGACATCACCAGTGCTGACACCACCACATTGACGGCGCCCCCGACCAGGCGGTCCACCGCGCGCAGTGGCTGGACCCGCACGGCGCCGCGGATCTGCCGCCCGATCATGGTCCCCAAGCCATGCCCCGTGGCCATCAGTACGACGGCGGCGGCCACGATGGCGGTCAACCTCCACCCGGAGTCGTCCACGAACTCGCTGACCAACGGTACTGCAAAGAAGGCAGCCACGGCGCCCGCGGCGAAACCCGCGATCCCGCCGAGCGTGACCAGGAAGCCGTTGCGCAGGCCATAGATCAGGTAGGACAGCAGTGCCAGGATCAGCGCCAGGTCCAGAACGGTCAAGCCAAACACTGACGCTCCTCTAATACGGTTGAGTCCCAATTCTAGTGCCGTCCACTGACATTCTTCGCTGGGGTGCCCGAGGCTGATGGATGCCGCCGCTCCACGAGGTAAAAGCTGCTCCCACAGCCACCGGCACAGCTACCGGCTGGCCTGCGTCAACGCATCCAGCGGCGTTTCCGCTGCCAAGTACGTCACAGAACGTTGAAAATTCTGAAACAATGGCAAAAGCGCCACAGCCGACACTTTTTTATATGGGAGATTTCATGGACATCGAGGTACTGCGCCGAGCACCACTATTCGCCACGCTTGACGACGAAGCATTCCGGTTGCTGACCGATGAGCTGACTGAGGTGGACCTTTCCCGCGGTGCATCGGTATTCCGCGAGGGCGACCAGGGTGATCAGCTCTACTTCATCGTCTCCGGCAAGGTGAAGTTGGGCCGCACGTCCCCCGACGGGCGCGAATCCCTGCTGGCCATCCTTGGGCCGGGTGAGCTGTTCGGCGAGATGGCCCTGTTCGATCCCAGCCCCCGCACGGCCACTGCCACTGCGGTCTCCGAGACCCGCCTCGCGGGCCTGAAGAACGAGAGCCTTAACGGGCTGCTCCGGACCCGCCCCGAGGTTTCAGCGCAGCTGCTGCAGGCTCTGGCCCGCCGGCTGCGCCGCACCAATGATTCGCTGTCTGACCTGGTCTTCTCCGACGTCCCGGGCCGTGTGGCCAAGGCACTCCTGGACCTGGCTGACCGCTTCGGCCGCCCGGCGACCGACGGCGTCCTGGTGGCCCACGAGCTCACACAGGAAGAACTGGCCCAGCTGGTTGGCGCGTCCCGCGAGACGGTCAACAAGGCTCTTGCAGAGTTCGTCCAGCGCGGCTGGCTCCGCCTCGAAGCCCGCGCCGTGGTCATCCTGGACATGCAGCGCCTCCGCCAGCGCTCCCGCTAAGACTCATCAGATAGACACGCACGAAGGCCGGCCCCGAGACAATCGGAGCCGGCCTTCTTTGCGCCCCCAACCACCGACGCTCTCTCAGTTAATGTGCTCAAACGACGAACGCTCTCTCACTCTCCTCAAGAGAGTGAGAGAGCGTCGCCCAAATACCCACGTTAAGTGAGAGAGCGTAGGGGGCCGGCCGCGGGAGTCAGCGAGCGGACCGAAAACGGGGATCCGGCAGCGTGCGTCAGAGCGAAGAAGGAGCAGCCCGCAGAGGATCGCCGTTTTCGGTCCGCGGACCCACCAGATCGGAGGCTAGCGTTCGCGCTGGGGGTCTCCGGCTACTGTCTTGGCCGCTTCGACTTCAAGCATCAACTTGCCGTCCTCTTCCACGAGCTTCGGCTGATAGACGTGGGGCTTCCGCTTGTAGCTGAGGTAGGCGATGCAGCCGTTCGCGGCGGCCATCTTTTCGAGCATGATCTCCGAGCCCGGCACCAGGAGCTGGCCGAGGGTGAGCCCGACGGTGTTCTCCCGGCCCACCTCATCCCCCAGGGCGGTGGTGTCGCGTTCGGCGATGGCTTTGGTGGCGCAAACCCAGCGGCCCCAGACGCCTTTGCCCTCCAGCAGGCTGGGCTGCTGGTTCATGGGCACCGTGGCGGCGAAGTACCGGGTGTCGAAGCGGCGGTGGGCGAAGTCCGGGCTGCGCCAGTTGACCAGCGGTTTCAGCAGGTCCGTCCGGACCGAGAGTCCACGCTTGGCGAGCAGCTCGGTGAAGGTCTTCTCCTGGTCGGCGACGGCCACCCGGATCTTCATCCATTCGTGGCTGGACGTGCCCTCGACAGTATTGGACATGTCCGGACCAGCCAGGAGCACCCCGGTTTCCTCAAAGAGTTCGCGGATGGCGCCCACCACGTGGCGGCGCGCCAGCCCGACGTCGGCCGTTCCCAGTTGCTCAGCCCAATGCTGCGGTGACGGGCCCAGCCAGCCGACGGCGTCGTTGTCGGACGCCTCCAGAGAACCCCCCGGGAAGGCGAGAACGCCGAGCGGCGAGGAGCCTGGCCGGTATCCCAACCAGGTCTCCAGGCCGGTGGGCGAATCGCGGAGGAGCACCACTGAGGATGCCAGGCGGGCGGCACGCGGAGTCCGCTCGCCGTGTTCGAACCAGCTTCGGGCCGCCCCTTCAAGCTCAGGAGGGAGGGCGAACAAGCGTCTGGCAAGCTGAGGCAATTGAGTGAACCGGTTCCTTAGCTGAATTCAGCGATCAGTTCGACCTCGACCGGAGAGTCGAGCGGAAGAACCGAGACGCCGACGGCGGAACGGGCGTGCTGCCCGGCGTCGCCAAACACCTGGCCCAGGAGCTCGGACGCACCGTTGATGACGCCCGGCTGGCCGGTGAAGGACGGGTCCGACGAAACGAAGCCCACCACCTTGACGATGCGTGTGATGCGGTCAAGGTCACCTATGACGCTCTTCACGGCGGCCAGCGCGTTGACCGCGCACACGGCGGCGTAGGCTTTTGCGGCCTCAGGGGACACCGTGGGCTCGTCGGAAGTGCCCTCAGTGCCGGTGGAAACTTTGCCGGTTGCTTCGAGTTTGCCGTTAATAAACGGCAACTGCCCGGACGTGTAGACGTGGCTGCCGGTGATGACCGCCGGCACGTAGGCGGCCACCGGGGCGGCCACCTCCGGAAGGGTCAGGCCCAGCTCGGCAAGCCGCTGCTCGACGGCGGAAATAGGCGCCTCTGCCGCGCCGGACGTGGTCTCTGCGGACGTGCTCATTGCTACTGCTTCTCCCTCTTGAGGTAGGCAACCAGGCCGTTGCCGTCCGGTCCGGTGACTACCTGGACGAGCTCCCAGCCATCCTCTCCCCACTGGTCCAAGATCTGCTTTGTGGCGTGAATAATGAGCGGAATCGTCGCATACTCCCATTTGGTCATGAGAGAAAGACTAGTCCTTGCCGGTAAAGTGGAAAACATGGTGACTCGTAAGAACCCCATTTTCGACACGGCCACTACCCTCGGAAAGATTTTTGGCTTCCTTGGCGTGAGCGCTATTTGTGGTGTCCTGGTGGCGGGCCTGTTGGTTCCGGCGGCGGCTGTTTCAGGCAGCGCGGCGAGCGGTTCGATCGACTTCTTCGACACCCTTCCGGCGGAACTGAAGGTGGATCCGCCCAACCAGACCACCCGGATCCTGGCAGCGGACGGCAGCCAGATCGCCAGCGTCTACTCAGAGAACCGCACCAAGGTCAGCCTGGACCAGATTTCGCCGTTCATGAAGAAAGCCGTCATCGCGGTGGAGGACAGCCGGTTCTATGATCACGGCGGCGTGGACACCACCGGCATCATGCGCGCCTTGGTGGCCACTGCCCGGGGCAACAAGCAGGGTGCTTCCACCATCACCCAGCAGTACGTCAACAACGTCCTCAACGCCAACCTCGCAGCCGAGGGCAATGAAGAGGCCATCAAGCTCAATGGCGTCAATAAGGGCGTTGGCGACAAACTGCGCGAGATGAAGCTTTCCATTGCCTTGGAAAAGGAGTTCTCAAAGGATCAGATCCTGGAGGGCTACCTGAACATTGTCTTCTTCAACCGTGACGCCTACGGCATTGAGGCCGCGTCCAAGTTCTTCTTCAGCACCACAGCCAAAGACCTCACGCTCCCGCAGGCCGCGCTCCTTGCGGGCCTGGTGAACAGCCCGTCAGCCTTCGACCCGATCACCAACCCGGAGAACTCGAAGGCCCGCCGCGACCTCGTTCTGGGCCTGATGCTGAACCAGAACAAGATCACCCAGGCCGAACACGACGCCGCCGTGGCGACTCCGGTTGAGACCAAGGTGACTCCGGCCCGCCAGGGCTGCGCCTATGCGTCCACCGCCCCGTACTTCTGCGACTACGTGCTCCACCTGCTGGAGAACAACCCGGCCTACGGCGCCGACATCAAGGAGCGCCAGCGGCTCATCTATGGTGGCGGCCTGACCATCACCACCACGTTGGATCCCGCGGCCCAGGCAGTGGCCCAGGAGCAGGCGAACGCCTCAGCGGGCGCCAACCCGGACAAGTGGGGGGCCGCAATGGTCTCCGTGCAGCCCAACACGGGCAAGATCATCACGATGGCGCAGAACACCACGTTCCTGCCCGGCGACGGCAAGTTTGATTCCCAGGTGAACTTCAATGTGGATCAGCTGGACAAGAACGGCAACGACCTCAACGGCATGGGCGGCGCGCAGCCCGGGTCCACCATGAAGCCGTTCACGTTCGCGGAATGGTTGAACGAGGGCAAAACCATGAACACCGTGGTCAACGCAGCGCAGCGCCGGTACCCGCTGAACTTCCCATGGAAAAACACCTGCGGCAAGGTCACGGGAGCTTACAACACCGCCGAAAAAGCGCTGGGTGCGGCCGATGACCTGCAAAACGCCGAACCCCAGTGGTACCGGCCCCTGACGGTGCTGGAGGGCCTGTACAACTCCATTAATACGGTGACGTTTGCCACCGCGGCCCAGCTGGACTTCTGTGGAATCCAGAAGGTTGTGGACGGCGTGGGGCTGCACAGCGGCCTGCCGTCGGCCGACGGTGACCCGAACCCCAAGATCGACATGTCCACCTTGGGCAACCTGCTCGGTTCCACCCAGACCTCCCCGCTGACCATGGCCAGCGCGTTCGCGACGTTCGCGAACGATGGAAAGTACTGTGAACCCATCGCCATCGCGTCGGTAACCGACAATGCCGGCAAGAACCTGCCGGCCCAGTCGACGGCTTGCCGGGACGCGATTAAGCCTGAAGTTGCGCGCGGCGTGAACTACGCACTTCAGGAAGTCCTCAACCGCGGGTCCGGCTCTCTGATCCAGCCACGGATCTCCACCAAGACGAGCTTCCCGATCGGCGCCAAGACGGGTACGTCCAATAACAACGGGTCCACCTGGGTGGTGGGCCACACCACTGGCTTGGCCACGGCGGCGTGGTATGGCGATCCATTGGGCGCACAGAGCCGGTCAGGCCAGAATGTGACCATCAACGGCAAGTTCTACCAGGGCATTGACGGTTACATGATTGCGGGCCCCATGTTCTCCAACTTCATGTCCAAGATCGCCCCGGCGTACGGCACCAACCCGTTCCCCGCACCGCCGACAAACATGGTCAACGGCACCACCACCCGCACGCCCAGCGCGCCCAACGCGCCCGTGACCACGCCGTCGTCCCCGGCCCCCGCCCCGGCACCTTCAGCACCAGCCACGAACGGCCCGGGCAACAGCGACAAGAAGGGCTAGCCAGCAATGGCTATCAGTCCTGACTTGGCCGGCCGCGTTCGAACCATCGGGCGCGGCTTCGCCGTCACCGCCGCCGCCGGCACCGCGGCGGGCCTTGGCACGTTCGGATACGGGCTGTGGGAAAAGAACCAGTTTGTCCTGCGCGAGGAAACACTTCCCATCCTGCCTCCCGGTCAGGCCCCCTTCCGGGTGCTTCACCTGAGCGATATCCACTTCGTCCCCGGCCAGGACACGAAGGCCCGGTGGCTTGAGTCGCTTGCAGCGCTGAAGCCGGACCTGGTGGTCAACACCGGCGACAACCTGAGCCATGTCAAAGCCGTGGACCCCCTCCTCAAGGCATTGCGCCCGCTGATGGAGTTCCCCGGCGTGTTCGTGCCGGGTTCCAACGACTACTACGCCCCCACCCCGAAGAACCCCGCGTCCTACCTGCGGGGGCCCTCGAAGGCCAGGCCCAAGCCAGTCGAATTGGATTGGCCACGGCTGCGGTCCGGTTTCGGCATGGCCGGCTGGGTGGACCTCACCAACCGGCACCAGTCAGTGGTGCTGAGCGGGATCCGCTTCGACTTCTCCGGCGTGGACGATCCGCACCTGAACCGGGAGCGTTATGCCGGCTGGCCCCGCGGCACCCGCAACCAGGACCAGGATCCGCACCTCCGTGTGGCCGTCATCCATGCCCCCTACCAGCGGGTGCTGGACCACTTCACCGAGGCCGGCGCGGACCTGCTCCTCGCAGGCCACACGCACGGCGGCCAGCTGTGCATCCCCGGTTACGGCGCGCTCGTGGCCAACTGCGACATCCCCACGTGGCGGGCCAAGGGCCTCCATGACTGGGAAAGTGATGGATGTACGACGCCGGTGAACGTCTCGGGCGGCATCGGCACCTCCCGTTTCGCCCCCATCCGTATCGCCTGCAAACCAGAGGCCGTGCTGCTGACCCTCACCTCCTGAGGCCAATGCCAAGCCTGCTGTGAATCAGCTCACGCAATAACATAGGGTAGTTGCTACGGGAAACTACATTCGTTTTATAGCTTGAGAAGCGGGCATGGCCAAGCAGACCTCATTTTTCAGATCCATCAGCCGTCTTTATCCCCACGTCAGGCCGATCCTCCCCCGGCTGGTGCTGGGACTGATCAGCGCCCTGCTGGCCAGCCTGGTTGCGCTAACCATTCCCCAGGTGCTGCGCGTCCTCATCAATGAGTCACTGAAACCCGGTGGTGCCCAGGACGCCGTCTGGACTGCCGCCGTCGTCATCCTGCTCTTGGGCGTCGCCGAGGCCGTCCTGGTGGCGCTTCGGCGGCAGTTCGTGATCAACCCGGCCACCACAGTGGAAACCCGGATGCGGGTATCCCTCTACGGGCACCTGCAGAACCTGACGGTGTCCTTCCACGACCGCTGGGGGTCCGGCCAGCTGCTCTCCCGCGCCATGACGGACCTGAACTTCCTGCGCCGCTGGATGGCCTTTGGTGCGATCATGCTGGTGGTCACTACCCTCACCGTGGTGATCGGCATTGTGGTGATGTTCTCCATGAGCTGGCAGCTGGCGCTGATCTTCATGGCCGCCGCGGTGCCCATCATGGCTTACAGCTTCCGGTTCCGGACCCGCTTCAGCAAAGTGGCGCGCCGCAGCCAGGATCAGGCCGGCGACCTCGCCACCACTGTGGAGGAGTCCGTTCACGGGATCCGCGTACTGAAGGCATTCGGCCGCAGCCGCGAAGCCCTGGAGAACTTCAACGAGCAGGCCGAGGAGCTGCGGCAGACCGAAATCGCCAAGGCCAAACACCAGGCGACCTTCACCATGGTGGTCACGCTGCTCCCGGAACTCGCACTGGGCGCCGGGCTGGTGGTGGGGGTGACGCTGTGCGCCAGCGGCCAGCTGAGCATCGGCGCCCTGGTGGCGTTCTTCGCCACTGCCGCGGTGGTGGCCACACCGGTGGAATTCTCCGGAATGCTGCTGGCCATGGCGCTGACGGCCAAGACCGCCATTGACCGACACTTCGAGGTGATGGATTCGGTCAACACCATCACCAGTCCCCCGGCCCCGCGCAAGCCCTCGGACCCCAAGGGCGCGCTCAGCTTCAACAACGCCACCTTCGCGTTCGAGGACGCGCCGGACAAGCCCATCCTCACGGACATCAACCTGGCGGTCCGGCCGGGCGAAACCATGGCGCTGGTGGGCATCACCGGCAGCGGCAAGAGTGCGCTGATCCAGCTGGTCCCGCGCCTGTACGACGTCACGGCCGGTTCCATCACCATCGATGGCGTGGACCTGCGCGAGTTCGACGTCGCGGAGCTTCGGCGCATGGTGGCTGTCGCGTTCGAAGACACCACCCTGTTCTCCAGCTCCGTCCGGGACAACGTCCTCCTGGGGGCAACGGACCGGTCCGAAGAAGCGTTGGACGAAGCGCTGGACGTGGCGCAGGCGCACTTCGCGTACTCGCTGCCGGAAGGCGTGGACACGCTCATCGGCGAGGAAGGCCTGAGCCTGTCCGGCGGGCAGCGCCAACGGATCGCTCTCGCCCGGGCCATCGCGGCGCGGCCCCGCGTGCTGGTGCTGGATGACCCCCTCTCCGCCCTCGACGTGCACACCGAGGAGCTGGTGGAGACCCGGCTCCGTACGGTCCTGAAGGACACCACCACGCTGATCGTTGCGCACCGCCCGTCCACCGTGGCCTTGGCCGACCGGGTGGCGCTGCTCGAGGAAGGCCGAATCGCCGCCGTCGGAACCCATACGGAACTGCTGGCGCACAATCCCCACTACCGCTACGTCATTGCCAGCCTCGACCCCCAACCACGGGACCTGGATACGGAACTGTCCGAGCTTGAGGAAGCGGCAGACGCAGAGGAAATCACCCGATGAGCAACGCAACCTTCGGCACCGCCAACGAGGACAACGCCCACCTCAGCAAGGCGGAAAGCAAAACCGTCCGACGGCGGTCTCTCGCGTTGCTTGCCAAGCTGATCCGTCCGGTTCGGCTCAGGTTCTGGCTGACCATCGCCACGGTGGTCCTTTCCCAGGCCGCCCGTGTGGCTGGGCCTGCGCTGATCGCCTTCGGCATCGACCACGCCCTCCCGGCCCTACAGGCAGGGGACAACCTCCCGCTGGTACTCACCGGCGTGGCCTACCTGCTCGCGGCGATCGCGACGGCGGGACTCACCTCCTTGTACGTCACCTCCACGGCGCGGCTCAGCCAGGCCATGCTGCTGGACCTTCGCGTTCGGGTGTTCCGGCACACCCAGCGGCTGAGCCTGGAATTCCACGAGAAATACACGTCGGGCCGCATCATTGCCCGGCAGACCTCGGACCTGGAGGCCCTGCGGGAACTGTTGGACTCCGGTGTCAGCTCGCTCGCTTCGGGCCTGCTGTTCATGATCTTCACCGCCATCACGGTGTTTGCCCTGGACTGGCGCAGCGGGTTGATTGTCCTGGCTGCCGGTGTGCCCATGTTCTTCCTGGCGCGCTGGTACCAGAAGCACTCCCAGATCGCATTCCGTGAATCGCGCGTTGTGTCCGCCCGGCTGATTGTGCACTTTGTGGAAACCATGACCGGGATCCGCGCCGTGAAGGCGTTCCGCAAGGAACAGGAGAACGCTGAGGAGTACGGCCAGCTGTCCGAGGACTACCGGCGCGTTACAGTGCGCTCCATCAACCTCAACGGCATTTTCCAGCCCGGCCTGGTGCTGATAGGCAACGTCTGCGTGGCTGTGGTCCTGCTGTTCGGCGGCTTCCGGGTGCTGGGCGGGGATCTGGCGGTGGGCGTGCTGCTGGCTCTGATGTTGTCCACCAAGCGCTTCTTCCAGCCGGTGGACCAGATGGCGATGTTCTACAACTCGTTCCAAAGCGCGCAGGCAGCCCTGGAGAAGGTGTCCGGGCTGCTGGAGGAGGTCCCCACAGTCCGCCCGCCCAAGAACGCTGTGGAGCTTCGCGATGCCAGGGGCACGGTGGACTTCAAGGGCGTCGAGTTCCGCTACGGTGACGGGCCCGTGGTCATCCCCACGATGGACCTGCACATCCCCGCCGGTCAGACCGTGGCCCTGGTGGGCCAGACCGGTGCCGGGAAGTCCACCCTGGCGAAGCTGATCGCCCGCTTCTACGACGTCTCCTCGGGTTCCCTGACCCTGGACGGTGTGGACCTCCGCAGCCTCAGCACCACAGACCTGCGGCGGAACATCGTGATGGTCACGCAGGAGGCGTTCCTGTTCAGCGGCTCCGTGGCGGACAACATTGCCCTGGGCCGGCCGGAGGCCTCCCGCGACGAGATTGAGGGTGCCGCGCGTGCCGTGGGCGCGCACGACTTCATCACCCACCTCCCCGAGGGCTACGACACCGACGTCAACAAACGTGGCGGCCGTGTTTCCTCGGGGCAGCGGCAGCTGATCAGTTTCGCACGGGCGTTCCTGGCCCGGCCCGCCGTGCTGATCCTCGATGAGGCCACCTCCTCCCTGGATATCCCTTCCGAGCGTTTGGTTCAGAACGGACTGGCGCGGCTCCTGCGGGGAACGTCCGACGGCGGCACTCCGGCAAGTGCCTCGGGTTCACGCCGGACGGCGCTGATCATCGCCCACCGGCTCTCCACCGTGGAGACTGCCGACCGGGTACTGGTGGTCCACGACGGCCGGATTGTCGAGGACGGTACGCCAGCGGATCTGATTGGCGGTGGCGGACGGTTCGCGGATCTCCACGGCGCTTGGAAAGACTCTCTGGTCTGAGTTCTGGGTGCTGCCGGTGGGGGCCGATTTCGCATCCGGGCAGGCATCCGTTATTCTTGTAAAGTTGCTTTTGCAGCGGATCGGGATGTGGCGCAGCTTGGTAGCGCGCGTCGTTCGGGACGACGAGGTCGCAGGTTCAAATCCTGTCATCCCGACCATTTGAGAAGAGGGTCTCCCCAGGGAGGCCCTCTTTTTGCATGTCCTGACTTCCCGGCCTGCGGACAAAAAGCCGGAGGACAAGTAGCCGAGGGCAAAGAAATAGCCCCGAAGCATGGAAACCATGCTTCGGGGCTAACGCCTCCGGAAAGGATTTCTTACATCGGGTTGGGCCAGTTACCGCTGAGCGTGGTGTACGTGGTGCCCGTACCCGTAGTGCTCTTATCACCCTTCACCTTTGCAGACATGGGATTCGGCCAGTTACCGCTGGCAACAGCTACACCCGTGTTATCTGAAATGGAACCTGCGGACAGGACTGCTGGGGCGGCTGCAGAGAATGCAAGGGCGCCGGCTAGGACGGCGGCTGCCGCTATCTTCTTGAACATGTGAGTTCCTCAATACGAGTCGGATTCGTTACAAAGTCAGCACGTCCTTGTTGACACTTATTGTAAAATGGATCCCACAGGGCCTGTCAAGCTTTGCGTACAAAGACGGTCCGGAATAAGGAGGGATCCCGTGGGTAATGGTTTCGGGGAAAAGCTTCGAGCGGAGCGACTTGAGCGCGGGATGACTCAAGCTGAACTCGGCAAGAACCTGTATTCCCCCAGCTACATTTCGCTCCTTGAGACCGGCCGCCGCGAGCCCACCGCCGAGGTAATCGACGAACTCGCCCGCCGATTGGAATTGGCGCCCAAGGCTTTGGAAGCCTGGAGCCAGCCCATCTCGGTCAGCGACGCTGAATATGTCCTTGCTGGCCTCTACGCCCGCCAGGCATGGGACCTCCGCGACTACGAGCTTGCCGCCAGCCATGCCGCCACGGCTGCAAAGATTGCCCTCGAAGGAAAGAACACCAGCGCCTGGTGGAATATGACCTACATGCAGGCCGAGTGCCTGGTGCGGCACGGTGATCTGTTGGAGTGCCAGCGGATCACCGAACGCCTTATCGAGCACCCGATGGCCAGGGAATCCGTGGGCCTCGGGGTTCGTGCCCGCCAAATGCTTGCAGCCGTGTTGCAGCGCCAGGGTCAATTGTCAGCCGCTGTAGACGAAGCGATGGAAGCCATGAAGCTGTCCGAGCAGCTGCCTCCAAGTTCCACCATTATTACCGGCGCCTTGCGGGTCCTCATCGGGGCTCTGGCAGAAAGTGGTCGCCTGAACGAGGCATGGACATACTGCCAGCAGCTCGTCGCCCAGGTTGATGAGAATACGAATGCTCAGCTTGCGGGTGAAGTCGCCTGGGTAGTGGGCAACGTGGCCTTCATGCGGCACGACTACGCAGAGGGAGTCAAGGAACACGAACGTGCCGCGAAGCTGCTTTCCCCGGCCAATGACATCGAAATGTGGGCCCGGTTCAACAAAGCGTCGGCTGCCGTACGGCTTCAGGCCGGCATCGTGGAACCTGAGACGCTGGCCTCGATCGAACGGGCCGAGCTTGCTTTTTCCATCGTCTACGAAATGAAGAGCGATGAGCTCGAAGTCGCCTTCATCCGTGCCCGCTGGTTGTACCTCACCGGCGACATCGTTGCCGCTATCAACAAACTGCGCGACATCCACGCCCAGCGCGAGGCTCTCGCCAAGCACACGGCCGGCGAGGTTTCCCTGCTTTTGGGCAAGTCACTCAAAGCGGCGGGGGAAGCTGACGAAGCCCTTGTGTACCTGCAGGAAGCACAGAAGGCGTTCAGCTCCGCCGGAGCCCAGGATCTCGTCCAGCAGTCCCTGGACGCGATCCTGGAAATCAGGTTGTCCCAGGAGCGGGCTGCCGCCACCGCGAAGAACTCCAAGGCCAGCTGACGCCGGCAGCGGCCAGGCCGGAGGCGGCTTAGGCGAACGTCCGGCCGGTCAGCTTCTCGTAGGCCTCAACGTAGCGGCTCCGGGTACGGGCCACCACGTCCTCGGGCAATGCGGGCGGAGGCGTGTCCGAGTTCTTGTCCCAGCTTGATTCGGCCGAGGTCAGCCAGTCGCGGACATACTGCTTGTCGTAGGACGGCTGCGCCTGCCCGGGCTGGTACGTGGCGGCGTCCCAGAAGCGGGACGAATCCGGTGTGAGGACCTCGTCGCCGAGGACAATTGAACCGGAGACGGCGTCGTAGCCAAACTCCACCTTTGTGTCAGCCAGGATGATGCCGCGTTCACGGGCAATCTTTTCCGCAGTGGAGTAAATCTTCAAGGTAAGTTCACTCAGCCGCCCCGCGATGTCATCGCCCACCATGCCCACCACGGCGTCGTAGGTGATGTTTTCATCGTGGTGGCCCACCTCGGCCTTGGCGGACGGCGTGAAGATGGGCTTTTCAAGCCGTGAACCGTCCACCAGGCCCTCGGGCAGGGGGATGTCGCAGACCGTGCCGGATGCCTTGTACTCCAGAAAACCGGTGCCGGTGAGGTAGCCGCGGGCGATGCACTCCACGGGGAACATGTCCAGGTTCTTGCAGATCATGGCCCGGCCTTCCACGGCCGCGGGCACTCCGCCTTCCACGGTGGACGCCAGCACGTGGTGCTCCACGTCCAGCTGGTCAAACCACCAGAGGCTCAGCTGGGTCAGGATGCGGCCCTTGTCCGGGATTTCACTCGCCAGGACATGGTCGTAGGCGCTGATGCGGTCGCTGGCCACCACCAGGACACAGTCCTGGCCAACCTGCTCGCGGACGGAGTCGTCCGCAGGTTCGTACAAGTCGCGGACCTTGCCGGAATAGATGTGCTTCCAGCCGGCCAGGTCAAGGGTTGCCGTGCGCAGGCCGCGCTGGGGTTCCTGGGCGGGAGTCTCAGTCATGTTATGCCTTCGCCTTCGTGACAGGCAGCGATCCGGTTGCGCTGGAGGCAACCTTGATCTCGCCGCGGGCAGCTTTGCGTCCAATATCCGTCCGGAACTGCGAGCCTTCCAGCTGAACCAGCTCCACGCCGTCGTACGCCCGTTCACGGGCCTCCACCAGGTCGGTGCCGAGGGCCACCACCGCGAGCACCCGGCCGCCGGCGGAAACAACCTTGCCGTCGTCGTCGAGCGCGGTTCCCGCGTGGATCACGTGCACGCCCTCCAGCTCATCCACCTTCTTGAGGCCACGGATGCGGTCACCGGTGCGGGGAGTGTCCGGGTAGTTTTCGGACGCCACGACGACGGCGACCGCGGTCTCCTTGGACCAGCGCAGCTCATCCGCCTTGTCCAGTTCGCCCTTGGCAGCTGCCAGCAGCAGGGCACCGAGCGGCGTCTTGAGCCTGGCCAGCACCGCCTGGGTCTCGGGGTCGCCGAAGCGGACGTTGAACTCGATGACGCGGGTGCCGCGGGACGTCAGCGCAAGGCCAACGAAGAGCACGCCAACGAAGGGTGTGCCGCGGTGCGCCATTTCGTTCACGGTGGGCTGTGCGACGCGCTCAATGACTTCATCCACCAGCCCGGCGGGCGCCCATTCAAGCGGGGTGTAGGCACCCATGCCGCCTGTGTTGGGGCCTTCGTCGTTGTCGAAGATCCGCTTGAAGTCCTGGGCCGGGGACAGGGCAACGGTGTTGTGGCCGTCGCACAGGACAAAGATGGAAACTTCGGGGCCGTCCAGGAACTCCTCGATCACCACGGTGCCGCCGGCGTCGAAGCACGACTGCGCGTGGGCCAGGGCTTCGTTCCGGTTCTTGGTGACCACCACGCCCTTGCCGGCTGCCAGGCCGTCGTCCTTCACCACGTACGGTGCGCCGAAGGTGTCCAGCGCCGAGGCAGCTTCCTCGGCATTTGTGGCCACCATGGCCATGGCCGTGGGAACGTCCGCCGCAGCCATGACTTCCTTGGCGAACGCTTTGGAGGCTTCCAGCTGGGCTGCGGCCTTGCTGGGGCCGAAGACGGGAATGCCGGCGTCACGGACGGCGTCGGACACTCCGGCTGCCAGTGGAGCTTCCGGGCCCACCACCACCAGGTCCACGCCGAGCTTGGTAGCCAGGGCCGCCACAGCGCCGGGGTCGTTCCCGTCAATCTTGTGGGTGGGTACCAGTTTGCTGATGCCGGCGTTGCCGGGCGCTGCGTGGACTTCGGAGACGTTGGGGTCGGCGAGCAGGGAGCGGACAATGGCGTGTTCGCGGCCTCCAGGGCCAATGACGAGTACCTTCACAGTGTCCAAGGGTACTTTGTGCACCCTGCCCTTTCCTAAGGGGTGTTCCTCAGCTTCGTCCCTGCCCAGCCATCCCTAACCATCCGCAGGGCCTGCCGCGCCGAACCAACACCATGAAGAAGCTCCTGAACTGGCTCAAGGAACCCGCTGCGCTCGCTGCTTTGGCAGGCGTGGCGGCTGCCGCCGTCGTACTTTCCGTTGCGGAGCTGATCGGAGCGTTCTTTACGGCGCGGGCCACCCCGATCATTGCCCTCGGTTCCACCTTCGTCGACTTCACCCCGCTGTGGATGAAGAATTTTGCTGTCGAAACGTTCGGCACCAACGACAAGGCGGCCCTGTTCGCAGGGATGGGACTGACCATCTTCCTGCTGGCCTGCGTGCTGGGCGTAGTGGCTTACCGCAGGTGGGCTTTGGGTGTGGCCGGTGTGCTGCTGATGGGCGCCGTCATTGTGGCCAGCGTGGTGACGCGCGCGGGCGTCCAGCCACTGGATGCGATCCCCTCGGTGTTGGGCACGGTGGCCGGCCTGGTGGTCCTGCGGCTCCTGGTGGCTCCGCTCTGGCGGCTGAAGACTTGGCCGGAGGCACCTGCAGACACTGGTGCCGAGGAACCCGGCCGGCCCGCCTCCAGCCGCCGCCGTTTCTTCGCCGCCGCCGGGATCACCGTCGTGGGCGCCGGGATCGCGGCCACCGGCGGACGCCTGCTCAGTGCCGCCCGCAGCAACGTGGCCAAAGCCCGCGAAGCCCTCCAATTGCCGATGCCCGCCAAACCCGCGGCGGCCGTACCCGCGGGCGTGCAGTCCCCGGTGGCCGGCGTGACGCCGTGGCTGACGCCCAATGGCGACTTCTACCGCATTGACACCGCACTGAGCGTCCCGGAGATCAATGCCAAGGACTGGGAGCTCCGGGTCCACGGCCTGGTGGAGCAGGAAGTCCGGTTGAGCTTCCAGGACCTGCTCGACGCCGACCTCATCGAATCGCACGTAACCCTCACCTGCGTGTCCAACCCGGTGGGCGGAAACCTGGCCGGGAACGCGCGCTGGCTCGGGCTGCCCATCCGCGAGGTCCTCAAACGGGCCCGGCCCCAGGCAGGTGCGGACATGGTGCTTTCGACGTCGATCGATGGCTTCAGTGCCTCCACACCGTTGGAGGTCCTTCAGGATGACCGCGATGCCATGCTGGCGATCGGCATGAACGGTGAGCCGCTCCCCCTGGAACACGGCTACCCGGTGCGCATGGTGGTGCCAGGGCTGTACGGGTTCGTCTCCGCCACCAAGTGGGTGGTGGACCTGGAGGTGACGCGGTTCGCGGACCACAAGGCCTACTGGACCCAGCGCGGCTGGTCGGAGCGCGGCCCCATCAAGACCATGGCCCGGGTGGAGGTGCCCAAGTCCTTCGCCAAGGTGCCGGCAGGCCGGGTGGCCATCGGCGGCACAGCGTGGGCGCAGACCCGCGGCATCACCAAGGTGGAAGTCCAGATCGACAACAACCCGTGGGCCGAAGCCGTCCTGACCAGCGAGGCCTCCCTGATAACGTGGCGCCAGTGGTCCTTCGACTGGGATGCCACACCGGGGCCGCACTACATCAAGGTAAGGGCCACGGACGGGACTGGTGAAGTGCAGACGGACCAGCGGGCGGATCCCGTCCCCGACGGCGCCTCCGGCTGGCAGTCGGTGATGGTCACCGTGGAGTAGCCCGGAAATCGGCGGGACCGCCCCTAGACTGGCAACATGCCGCACAACCCGCACGCCACTTTTACCGTGGACTCCGCCGTCGAACTTGCCGTCGTTGAACGCAGTGGCTTTGTGGAGTCCCGGCACATCGGCTCCGCCGTGGTCCTGTCCGCCGACGGCTCCGTTGTCACCGAACTCGGCGATATCAGGACTCCCCTCTACGCCAGGTCTTCGCTTAAACCGCTCCAGGCGCTGGCGTCCATGCAATCCGGCGTCCCCCTGCGCGGCGCGCAGGTGGCCGTGGCCTGCGGCAGCCACGTGGGTTCCCTGGACCACATGGATGTGGTGGAAGGAATGCTGAAGGCCGCCGGCGTGAAAGAAGACCAACTGCAGTGCCCCGCAGCCTGGCCGCAGGACGAGACAGCCCGCAACTGGCTGCTGCGCTCCGACAAGGGCAGGTCCAAGCTGGCCTTCAACTGCTCCGGGAAGCACGCCGCGTTCCTGTGGGCGTGTACCGAAAACGGCTGGGACACCCACAGCTACCTCGAGCCGAACCATCCGCTCCAGCAGCGCGTCCGCAGTGTAATTGAGGAATACAGCGGAGAACGGATCGCCCACCTGGGCATTGACGGGTGCGGGGCTCCGGTGGCCGCCATTTCGCTGACCGGGCTGGCCCGCGCCTATTCCATGCTGGCCAAGGCGCCGGGTGACAAGAACTCCAACGCCCGCGCCGCCACCATCGCCACGTCCATGCTCGACTACCCTTGGGCCGTGCAGGGCCGGGGCGAGGCGAACACGGTGGTGATGGACGAGCTGGGCATCATCGCCAAGATCGGCGCCGAGGGAGTCCTGGCCATGGCCACACCCCAGGGCGTCTCCGTGGCCATCAAGATGCTGGACGGGAACCTGCGCGCCACGTCACTGGTGGGTCTGACGCTCCTCGCGGCCGCCGGCGCGGTGGACATCCCCGGCGTCTCCAGCGTCCTGGAAAAAGTGGTGGCCCCGGTGATGGGCGGCAGCCACGAGGTGGGCAAGATCCGCCTGGGCCCGGCCGTGTCGGCACTGCTCGACTGATGGCTGTCGCACGCCGAAGGATCGGCATTGACGAAGGCACAGCGGCACTGGCCGCATGGCGGGAAGCCGCCGCAACGCCGTCGGGCGCTCCCCTCCCCCGCAGCGTCACCGCAACGGCGGTGCGCTACACGCTGGAGGAGGTGACCGCCCGGGCGCCTGGCAACTCGGTGGAAGTACGGGTGCCACCCTTCGGCGTCACCCAGTGCGTGGAGGGTCCGCGGCATACGCGCGGCACCCCGCCGAACGTCATCGAGTGCGACGCCGCCACCTGGCTGTCGTTGGTGACCGGCCAATTGACGTGGGCGGACGCAGTGGCCGCGCACCGGGTGGCCGCGTCCGGACTGCGCGCGGACCTCTCCGCACTCCTACCGCTGTAGGGCCCTACCGCTTGAGCCTCCACCTCTTTTTGCGGAAAACCGGGTCCGGTTTACTGTCCGGGGTTGAGGACTACCTTGATGCAGCCGTCCTCTTTCTTCTGGAACTTCTCGTACAGGGCGGGCGCACCGTCCAAGCCGGAGCGGTGGGTCACGAGGTCCATCACACCCAGGGGATCGGCGTCGTCCTCCACGAGCGGAAGCAGGTCACCGGTCCAGCGCCGTACATTGCACTGTCCCATCCGTATCTGTATTTGCTTGTCGAACATGGTCAACAGCGGCATGGGGCTGGCTTGGCCGCCGTACACGCCGCTCAGCGAGATTGTCCCGCCGCGCCGGACGGCGTCGATGGAGGTATGCAGGGCGGCCAGGCGGTCCACCCCGGCCGTTTCCATGGCCTTTTGCGCCAGTTTGTCGGGCAGGAGACCCAGCGCATGGTGTGCGAAGCCGGCCACCGGGGAACCGTGTGCTTCCATTCCGACGGCGTCCAGCACCGCGTCCGGTCCCCGTCCGGCTGTCATTTCCCGCAGTTCATCCGCCACATCCTTGTTGTAATCGAGCGTCTCCACCCCGTGCCGCTCGGCCATAGCGCGGCGCTCCGCGACCGGATCAACGCCGATGACCCGCAGCCCGCGGTGGACGCCGATCCGGCTGGCAAACTGGCCCACGGGCCCGAGCCCGAACACCGCGAGAGTGCCACCGGGCGCAACGTCCGCGTACGCCACACCCTGCCACGCTGTGGGAAGGATGTCGGAGAGGAACAGGTACCGTTCATCCGGTAGGTCCGCGCCCACCTTCACCGGACCGTAGTCTGCGTGCGGTACGCGCAGGAATTCCGCCTGCCCGCCCGGGACCGATCCGTAAAGTTCGGAAAAACCAAGAAGAGCGGCGCCGGATCCTTTTTCCCTGACCTGCGTGGTCTCGCACTGGGACTGCAGCCCCTGCTTACACATGTAGCAGTGGCCGCATGAGATGTTGAATGGAATGACCACGCGGTCGCCTTTGTGCAGGTTGGTGACGGCACTGCCGACCTCCTCCACGATGCCCATGGGCTCGTGCCCGAGGACGTCACCTTTGTGCATGTAGGGTCCGAGTACTTCATAAAGGTGCAGGTCCGAGCCGCAGATTGCCGTGGATGTGATCCTCACAATTGCGTCCGTGGGTTCCTGGATCACAGGATCAGGGACATTCTCCACGCTGACCGAGCGCTTGCCTTGCCACGTAAGTGCCTTCATCGTCTGCCTTTCTATCGGATCCGGGCGGGTGTCCCTCTTCGACGCTAACGGGTTCAGCAGAAAAACGTAAGTGCACTGACTAATTTCCTTGTGCAAGGAAGTCGCGGCCCCTAGCGTGGAAGGACAAGTGACGCGACCATAGTGAGGAGGCGCCGCCATGGCGCTGGACCAGCCGGAGCCCGTTGAGATTTCCACCAGGATGCGTCCGGGGGAATGGACCGACGCCAGCCTGACGGAACTGGTGGCCAGCTACCGGGAACGCATTCTGGCCATGGGCGCTACCGCCTCGGAGGTGGTTGAGCAGATCGAAAAGCACGACGACGGGTCCGTTGCGGTGAACGTCTCCTGGGTCAAGGCCGACCTCGCCGAGGACGCAGGCTTCATCGGGGAGAATACGGATAATCCTGACGGTCGGCGGCTCTAAGCACCAGCTCCGGAAGCACCGGCTCCCGACTCCAGCGCGAGCAACCTGCCGATGGCGCTCGCCTGCAGGTTGTCGAGCAGATCCCGCGGACCTGCGTAGACCTCCGCGGCGCCGGCGTCGAACAGCTCGGCGGCACTCCGGCCGCCGCAGGTGAGCCCGATGGGCGGGATGCCCAGTGCGGCGGCCGCTTTCATGTCCCACACCGCATCCCCCACGTAGACGGCGTTGGCCGCCGGGACATGGACGGCCTCCAGGGCCGCCACCAGAATGTCCGGAGCGGGTTTGCTTTCCTTGGCGTCGTTGGAGCTGGTGGCCGCATGGATAAAAGCATCAGCTCCGAGTGCCCTGCGGCTGGCGGCCAGGTCTTCCTTGCGCGCAGACGATGCCAGGGCGACGGCAAGTCCCCCCGCGTGGCACTGGGCAAGCAGGTCCTTGGCGCCGTCGAACGCTCCCAACGACGGCCAGTTCATCGCGAAAACCGCAGCATGGCTGGCCAGGATTTCCGCATCCGCATCCTTGTCCCGGTTCGCGGGAAGGAGGCTGTCCACCAGACGGTCGCCGCCCATACCCACGCACCAGTGGATGGCTGACATGGGCACATCATGCTGGTGCTGGCGGAACGCCTGCCACCACGCCAACGTGTGCACGTAGGCGGTATCCAACAACGTTCCGTCAACATCAAAAAGGACGGCCCCCCGCCACCAAGAGGCGGGGCCATGACTTTGCGGGGCCATCACCCGACCGTACTACGCGGGGTCTTTGAAACCTTCCTGCCCCTCGAAGCAGGACTGTCCTTCGGCGAGGACAGCGGACGAGCCTTGTCCCGGATCACCACACCGGCGCCTTTGCTGCTGCAGTCCCTGATCAGGCCCGTGCCCGCAATCTCCCGGGCCATCGCAATGCCGGCCACTGCGGCGCGCTTCGTGGGAAAGGTCACCGAGATCGCCATCAGGCTCCCTGAGCCATCCAGCATCCTTATCCTGTAGCCGCCGTCAGATGCGTCAACCAGCTCAAAGTGTCCGGCCATTGTTACCACCCCTCGTTCAGTCGCGGCGCTGGCTTTGTAACCTCTCCGCGAGTATTTAGTAAGTCTACTTACCTCTCCGGCGGAGTTGAAGCGGTGGGGCCGCCAAGGCGTTACTGCCCCACCCTTTCTGCCTCCGGCGAAATAGGGGTATCACTCCGGCGCACCATATCCTGATGCAGCTCAAGGGCGCTTGTCACAAGCGCGAAGTGGCTGAAGGCCTGCGGTGTATTGCCCAGTTGCCGCTCGGCCGTGACTGCCCATTCCTCGCTGAGCAGGCCCACATCATTGCGCAGTTCGAGCAGCCGCTCGAAGAGCTCAGTGGCTTCGTCGGCTCGCCCGGCCCCCAGAAGCGCCTGCACCAGCCAGAAGGAGCAGGCGAGAAACACGCCTTCGTCCCCCGGAAGTCCGTCGTCGCTGTCAGCTGGACGGTACCGCAGGACGAAGCCGTCCTCAGTGAGCTCGCGCTGGATCGCGTCGATGGTTCCCACCACCCGGGGATCATCGGGCGGCAGGAACCCCACACGGGGGATCAGCAGCAGGCTGGCATCGAGTTCCGGCTGCCCGTAGGACTGCACGAAGGTGTTGCGCACGGGGTCAAAGCCGTTGGCCATGACCTCCCGGTGGATGGTGTCCCGAAGGGCCTCCCAGCGCTCCACGGGTCCCGGCAGACCGAAGTCGCGGACGCCTTTGACCATCCGGTCGGCGGCCACCCATGCCATCACCTTCGAATGGGTGAAGTGGCGGCGTGGCCCGCGCATTTCCCAGAGCCCGTTGTCCGGCTGGTCCCAGATGGTTTCCAGATGCTGCATCAGGGCAACCTGCACGTCCCAGGATTCATCGGTGTGTTTCAGCAGTGAGTTCCGGGTCAGGGACAGGCAATCGAGCACTTCGCCCCAGACGTCGAGCTGAAGCTGCGCGGCGGCGCCGTTGCCGGTGCGCACCGGCTTCGAATTCTCGTACCCGGCCAGCCAGGGCAGTTCCATTTCCGGCAGCCGCCGCTCTCCGTGGATGCCGTACATGATCTGCAGGTCCGCCGGATCGCCCGCCACGGCGCGGAGCAGCCAGTCGCGCCAGGCAGCAGCCTCAGCGGTGTAACCGGCAGCCAGCAGCGCCTGCAGCGTCAGGGTGGCGTCCCGCAGCCAGCAATACCGGTAGTCCCAGTTGCGGGGACCGCCGATTTGTTCCGGCAGGGAAGTGGTCACGGCGGCCACAATGCCGCCGGTGGGCGCATATGTCAGTGCTTTCAGTATCACCAGAGACCGGGCTACGGCCTCGTGGTATTTGCCTTTGTAGGTGCATTGGGAAGCCCAGCCCCGCCAGTATGCCAGCGTGGTTCCCAACACGTGCTCGGCGTCAACGGTGTGCGGCCGGGGAACGTGGCTGGGCGCCCAGGTCAGGACAAAGGGCACGCGCTCTCCCGCATGAACAGTGAAGTCGCTGACCGAATGCATGTTTTCGCCGTGAACGGGGGCCGTGGTGACGAAGTAGGCGGCGTCCGGGCCGGCGATGGCGTGCAGGCCACGCTTGTCCTTCCGCACCCAGGGAACTATGTGGCCGTAGTCGAACCGCATGGCCAGTTCGCTGTGCATCCTGACACTTCCGGACACTCCCTCCACAATCCGGACGATGTCAGCCACCTCGTCACGTGGCGGCATGAAGTCTATGACCTTGACGGTGCCCTCCGGAGTGTCCCATTCGGTTTCAAGAACCAGGGTGCCGTCCACGTAGCTGCGCCTGGTGCAGGTGCCGCCACTTTCGGGCGCCAACAGCCAGCGACCGGCCTCGGGCGTATCAACCAAGGCGCTGAAACAGGCCGGGGAATCGAAGCGGGGCAGGCAGAGCCAGTCGATCGAGCCCTCGGTACTGATCAGGGCGGCGGTGTGAAGGTCGCCAACAACTGCATAATCCTCGATGCGCGCCATGACATTACATTGCCACAAGGACACCCCTCATAGGGGAAAGCGGCAGACGGGCGCGGACACTGTGACCAGCACTTCGGCCGCATCCGGCGCGGTAGCCTATGTCCAAGGCCCGTCCCCGAAACTCCGGAGGCACCATAATGCACCCTTCACCGATGGGAACCAGCTAGGTATGGCCATTCATATCGGCACGTCAGGCTGGAGCTACGACCACTGGGAGGGCGTGCTGTATCCGTCGGGCCTCCCCGCCCGGGACAGGCTCCAGCACTATGTTGCCCGCTTCAGCACGGTGGAACTGAACGCAAGCTTCTACCGCTGGCCACGGGATACGTCCTTCGCCAGCTGGCAGCGCCGCCTCCCGGACGGGTTCGCCATGTCAGTGAAGGCTCCCCGCGGCCTGACGCACGGCAAAAAGCTCTACGCACCGGAGGTGTGGCTGGAGCGGATTGGCCGGTGCTGGCATGAGCTGGGCGACAAACGGGCCGTCCTGCTGGTCCAGCTCCCACCGCAAATGGAACGCGATGATGCGCGCCTGGATTATTTCCTCGGCGCAGTGCCGTGGTGGATCCGGGTGACGGTTGAGTTCCGGCACCCCAGCTGGGACCATGCCGATGTTTACGCCCTGTTGGAACGGCACGGCGCCGCATACTGCATCATGAGCGGCGCCCAGCTCCCCTGCATTCTGCGTGCCACGGCACCGTTCGTTTATGTCAGGCTCCACGGCCCCGACCATGAGCACCTCTACGGCGGTTCCTACTCCGACGAGGACCTGCAGTGGTGGGCGGCCCGCATCCGTGAATGGGCCGGGGCCAACCTCGATGTCTATGCCTATTTCAATAACGACGGCGGCGGGAACGCCGTGCGGAACGCCGAAACACTGCGCTGGTTCATAGGCGCCGGCTGACGTCACGCACGACGACGGTACCGCCGCATGTGCCCTGCGCGGCGGTGCGCTGTGGCAGAGTGGAGGCATGGACAGGGCTCCCCAGAACACCCCGCACCCGGCACAGCCTTCGGGCACGCAGCTTTTCCGTCTGGCCCACCGGATCTCGGACGCTGTTAACGGGACGCGGGTCCGGCTCGCCGGACGCTGGAATTTCGCACCGCAAACCATCGCGTACCAGGGCTACGGATCATCCAGCGGGTGGGTGCGTGTCCTCGGACGTGTCCTCCTCACCAGGAAGCCCACCCCCGGCAGCTTGGCCGAACATGCAGCCCTCAACGGTACCCAGAACGTCCGCGGCTGGCGGGCCTTTACCAGCGTCCCCATGCAGCACACTGGGGTGGAAATCACCATCGGCGACGTCACCGCCCAGGTCAAGGCGGACCGGGGCGGGCTGATCGACACCGTGGTGGACGTCAAGCTTTCCCCCGGCTGGCACACTGCCGTCCTGCGGGCGGACGGGACCGAGCCGGTGGAAACGCTCATCCAGGTGATCGATGCCAACGCGAAGTTCGGCATCGTCTCGGACATCGATGACACCGTGATGGTGACCGCGCTGCCGAGGCCGTTCCTGGCACTCTGGAACACGTTTGTGCTCAGCGAACGGGCGCGGATGGCCACTCCCGGCATGGCGGTCCTGCTGGACCGGCTCACCATTGAACACCCTGACGCCCCGGTCATCTACCTGTCCACGGGTCCATGGAACGCTGCCCCCACGTTGAAGCGGTTCCTGAGCCGGAACATGTACCCCTCCGGCGCCCTGCTGCTCACGGACTGGGGCCTCACGCAGGACCGCTGGTTCCGCAGCGGGCAGGAGCACAAGAACCGCAACCTGGAACGCCTGGCCAAGGAATTCCCGGACATGCGCTGGCTGCTGATCGGCGACAACGGCCAGCACGATGAAGAGATCTACTCCGGTTTTGCCCAGGACCACGGCGACATGGTGGCGGCCATCGCCATCCGGCAGCTCTCCGTCAGCGAGTCAGTGTTTGCCGGCGGGCACTCTGAGGACGGCGACCACACCACCTCGGTGGTGCCCTGGATCTATTCGCCTGACGGTGCGGGAATGGCCAAGCAGCTCAAGGTCCTGGACCTGCTCTAGCGCCCGCCCGGCCCGGTACCGCCGGGCTGCGCAGGTCAGGCGGCGGTGCCTGAGGTCACGTCGTCGTCGGGCATTGCCGCTGCGTCCGGTTCGTCAGTGGCAGCCTGCGCGACGGCGGCACCCGCCGCCGCGGCCAGGTTCCGCTCCTCGATGAGCTCCTGAAGCCAGAAGTAAGAAGCCTTGGGTGTGCGTTCCAAGGTCTCGAAATCAACGTGGAGCAGGCCGAACGGCTGGTTGTACCCAGCGGACCATTCGAAATTGTCCAGCAGCGACCATACGTAGTAGCCGCGCAGCTCGATCGATTCGGCTTCACCGCCGGGGGATGTTGCCTTCAGTGCCGACTCGATGTGGTCCGAGAGGTACTTCAGGCGCCGCTCGTCCGGAATGAAAGTGGTATTGGTGGACTTGTCGCGGACAATGATGTCCTCGAAACTTGCCCCGCCTTCGGTGATGATCACCGGCGGGAGATCCGGATAGCGCTCGGCCATCTCCTTGAGCGCCACCTTCATGTATTCGGGTTTCACCGGCCAGCCGTAGGCAGTGATGTCGGCTTCGGGCCAGGTCTCCACGTGGAACGGCGTGCCGCCATTGCCCGCAGCACTCAGGTCGCTGCCCATCGCCTCCGCCATGCTCGCCGGCACCGCGCCTTCGCCCGGGCCGACGGCAACTTTCGTGGGCATGTAGTAATTCAGGCCGTAGAAATCCAGCGGCTGGGAGATGATCTCCATGTCCTCGTCGGGGTGATCGAACGAGCCGAAGAACTTCGCGGCCCGGATGAGGTCCGGATATTTACCTTTCAGGACAGGATCGGCGTACAGCCGGTTCTGCGCAAGGTCCATCAGGTTGGCACTGATTTTGTCCAGAGGGTTGATCGAGTTGGGGACCATCGGCGAGTACACGTTGGTCATCCCGACCTCACCGGGGACACCTGCCGCCCGCAACGCCTGCAGGGCCAGCCCGTGGCCCAGCAGCTGGTGGTGCACGGTGGGCAGCGCGTTGAGCATGAGTGCTTCGCCGGGCGAATGCAGCCCCAGGGTGTAACCGTTCGTGGTGACCGTGGCAGGTTCATTGATGGTGCACCACCGCGCCACCCTGTCGCCGTAAGCCTCCGCGGCGATAGCGGCGAACTCCCCGAGGCGGTAGGCGGTGTCCCGGTTCATCCAGCCGCCGGCGTCGTCCAGTGCCAGCGGCGTGTCCCAGTGATAGAGCGTCAGCATCGGGGAAATGCCGTTGGCGAGCAGCTCGTCCAGGAGCCGGTCGTAAAAAGCCAGGCCCTCGGGGTTCACCGGGCCGCTCCCCTGGGGCTGGATCCGCGACCAGGAGAGGGAGAACCGGTAAGAGTCGACGCCGAGCTGCTTCATGAGTGCCACATCCCCCGGCATGCGGTGGTAGTGGTCGCAGGCGACGGCCGGGCTGTGGTCCTCAACAATGGACCCGGGCTTAGCCGAAAAGACATCCCACCCCGCCGGGCCCCGGCCGTCCTCGGTGAGCGCGCCTTCAATCTGGAAGGCTGCGGTGGCCACACCCAACGTGAAGTCCGCGGGGATGAGGGCTGCCAGGTCTTTGGCGGAAATATGCATTGGCGTCAGCCCTTAGTGATGAGAAAACGTGGAACGGGTACCACTCAGAATGCTATACCCGGGGCACCGCTGGCGAGGGAGGCTGCTAGGGTCTGGGCATGGATGAAAAACTGGGGAAGTTCATCGACAACTTTGGCGCGCTGGTCCAGCTGGCGCAGGCCGGAAGCCACCGGCAGCAGAAGGGCCAACAGCTCCTTCAGGCGTTGACCGAACATCTCGGCGTCGCGGCCGAGGGGCTCTCCGTGGTGGAGGAGACCATCCCGCAGCACCGGTTCGTGGACGCCGATATCGTGATGGCGGAACTCGCTGCGAAGGACCATGCCGCCCGGCTGGTGGGCATCGGCGGCGGCGGCCAGCGCCACCACCAGTCCTTCAGCGACATGGTCCAGCAGTCCCAGCTCTTTCCCCAGTTCCCGCTGGCCCAGCCCGACTATGCCAACTTGGCGGTGGGGCCGGACAAGCAGCGGCAGGCCGTGGCGATGGGCCTGCGGCTCTTCGCCTTCGGCGGGAGCCCGCTGGCGGTCCTGCAGCGCAACGCCGAACCTCGCTCCGGGCGCCAGACCGCCACGCTGGAGGTGATGGCCGGTAGCCCGGACGCTGCCACTGAGTTCCTCGCAGAGTTCCGCCTCCGGATGGAGAACAACAGCGTCCTCAAGGGCCAGGTCATTTCCCTGGTGATGTCCGAGTACGGCCCCAGCACGGCGGGGGTGACGTTTCATCACCGCCCCAGCCTGCCGGCGTCGGACGTCATCCTGCCCGAGGGTCTGCTGCAGAAGGTGGTGGACCACACCGTAGGAATCGCCACCCACCGCGAGTCGCTTCGGGACCACGGCCAGCACCTCAAACGCGGCATCCTGCTCTACGGCCGGCCGGGAACGGGCAAGACGCACACCGTCCGGCACCTGCTCAGCCAGAGTGAAGGCTCGACGGCGATCCTCCTCTCGGGCGGTTCGCTCGCCCGGATCGCGGAAGCGGCGCGCATGGCGCGCGCCCTTCAGCCGTCCATTGTGGTGCTGGAGGACTGCGACCTCATCGCCGAGGACCGGAGCTTCGGGCACGGGCCCCAGCCGCTGCTGTTTGAGGTGCTGGACGCCATGGACGGGCTGGACAGGGATGCCGACGTGGCGTTTGTGCTCACCACCAACCGCCCGGACATGCTGGAGCGGGCGCTGGCACAGCGACCCGGCAGGGTGGACCTCGCCGTCGAAATCCCTCTGCCGGCCCACGCCGAACGGGTGCGGTTGCTGGAACTGTACGGCCGCCTGGTGGGTTTCAGCCCTGAGGCCCTCGATGCCGCCGCGGCACAGACCGAAGGAACCACCGCGTCCTTTGCCCGCGAACTTGTCCGCCATGCTGTGGTTGCCGCTGCGCTGGAAAACGATCCGGTGTCGGACTTCCACCTCAGTGCCGCCGTCGAGGATCTGATGGCCGACGCCGAAACCCTCACCCGCAGCCTGCTGGGCAGCGGGTCGGATGCTGCGGCCGGGCCCGGTCACGCACCCGGCTTCCCTGCGCCCGGCCTACTGTGAGCCGAACAGGAATTCCTTGGCGTGGGCCACGGCCTTGCGGTAGGCATCGTTCCGGAGGGTGACAAGCTGTTCGGTGTCGCCGTCGGCCGGTTCCAGGTAGGCCGTGTAGCCGGGCCGGAGGACCCAGATGTCACCGGCGGGCGGGAGATAGAACACCCCGAATGAGCGCTGCTGGCGCTCGTCCGCTGTCCACACCGGCACCACTGCCAGCGCCGCACCGGTTGCGGGGTTGATCCACTGAGCCCGCGGAAGCGGTTCTTCGTGCGCCTCGGGATCCAGGAACGGGGCGGTGCCCTTGCCCCAGCGCGCTTCGAAACGCTCATGGAAGGCGGGGATCAGATGGGAATCGTAGCGACGCCAATCGCTCATGAGGCTGCTCCTAAGGTTGCTTGCGGTTATGCCCAGGGCCCGCTTTCCCAGCGGACCGGGGTGATCCTGATGGTGTTGCCTGCCGGCACGTTACGCCGGTTCACACGTCGGACCGGGATGACGATCGGGCCGGCGCCCTGCGTGGCTGTACCTGCGCTTGTGCCCGTGCGGCTCCGGTCGTAGGCTGCGCGCCGCGCGGGGTCACGGAGGACCGCGAAGGCCTGCATGATCTGCAGCAGCTCGCCACGGTCCAGCGCACCGCCATCTGCGGGGCCGCCCTCCGCCGGGCCGCCCTCCGCCGGGCCGCCGTCGAGGTCCGGATGATGGGTGCGCATCAGGGTCCGGTAGGCGCGGGAGATCTCCTGCCGGCTGGCAGCGGGCTTCACCCGCAGGACGTCGTAGTAGTCCGGTTGGCTGTTCATGACGGTTTCCGGAGGTCTCAGAGGCACGGAGCCGGGGCGCCGGGGCGCCGGGAACAGGCTGCCGGCGCCCCGGGAAATGGGCTACTTTCCGATCTCGTGCATCTGGCTCTTGGTTTCGATCTCGATCTTGCGCGGCTTTGCCTGCTCTGCCACGGGGATCCGCAGGGTCAGCACGCCCTGGTCATAGCTGGCCTTGATGCGGTCCGTATCCAGCGTGTCCCCCAGGATCAGTTGGCGGCTGAAAACACCGCGGGCACGTTCAGAGGCCACCAACTCAACATTGGGCTGGGTGGGATCAATGCGCTCAGCCCGCACAGTCAGGACGTTCCGCTCGACGTTCAGGTCCACGGAGTCCACCTTGACGCCAGGCAGGTCAAAGGCCACAACAAACTCACCGTCTTCCTGCCAGGCGTCCATAGGCATTGCCGCCGGCCGGGCCGCGGTTCCGAAAACCTGCTGGGTGAGCCGGTCCAGTTCGCGGAACGGGTCCGTACGCATCAACATCATTTTTCACTCCTTCAGCATCTTGGATGAATCTGCGCCATACCCACCGTTCAGATATCTCTGGTGATGGATATAGATTTTTTATAGCACCCGTGCGAAACTGAGGCAAGACATTTTCGACAGGATTTTTTGGGAGCAGAGATGAGTGAAGCGCCCTCCGGACGTGCACAGCAGCCCCAGGCCCGGCGGGCGGTCTATGCCATCTCCGTGGCCGCCCAACTGGCCGGAACAGGCCAGCAGAACATCCGCCTCTACGAGACCCGCGGACTCCTCACGCCCGCCCGCACGTCCGGCGGCACCCGCCAGTACAGTGACGCCGATATCGCCCTCCTCCTGCACATCGGAGAGTTGCTGGCACAGGGCCTCAACCTGGCCGGGGTCTCAAAGGTCCTGGAACTCGAGGCGGCCAACGCAAAATTGCACCGGGCCCTCAAACGCGCGCGATCGGCCACCAAGCAGTAGCGCTTGTTCGCGAACGGCCGGGCGCCGGGCTATTCCTCACGCTCCGCGGCCACCCGCCAGCCGGTACGATCAGGGTTCCCGCGAACCCCGCCGGCTGGCCCCAACTGCTGCGTTCAGTGACGCCGGGCAGTGTGAGGCATATGCGGCGGACATCCGCCTGGTTGGCCACAGGAGTTAGTCGCCCGGAGCGTCCGCTTTGGAAAGCTCGCCCGTGATCTTTTCGCCGGGGATCCGGGCGGTCCGCCAGGTGTCCAGCGCAATGTAGGCGCCCAGGATGACGAGCGAGAGGGACAGTGAAGCAAAGGCGTCGCTGAACCAGTGGTAGCCGAGGTAAAGCCTGCTCGCAATGGCCAGCACAATGCCAATTCCGGCCCCCACAAATCCCAGCACTGCGGACCGCAGGTTCTCTTTCCGCGAGAAGATCAGAAAGGTTCCAACCAGCAGGAAATCGCAAGCTCCCAGGACGTGGCCTGAAGGAAACGAGAACGTGTGGTCGGCACCAAAAAGCATCAGGTCCACCGGCGGGCGGGACCGCCTGATGATCTGCAGGATGATCTGGGAAACGATCACGCCGGTGAGCATGGCTGCTGCCAGGACTATGGGCCGCCAGGCGTGCTTCGCCGCGAACCCCCAAGCCACCGTGACCACGAGGACGATGATGGGCAACGCAATAGGACCGAAGATAATGGCGAGGAAGATCATCACGCCGGTGAGCGTCTCTGAACGGGTCCCGAGCAGCCACTCCCGGACCGGTTCGTCCGGTCCCCACGGTGCGGTGCCGCTTTGCACCACACCCACCAAGGCGATGATGAAAAGCAGGGTGCCCACCCCCATCAGGATCACCGCGGTGCGGTAAAGCGCCCTGCGCGCCCCGGGTTCCATGTAGCGTTCTTCCACCACGAACTTGTCATTGAATTTGCGCCACCAATGCGGGCCGTTCCCTGATTTTTCTGACCCTGCGTGCTCTGCCACGTCCGATTTCCGTCCCTGCGCTGTTGAATTTGCTTGAGAAGAAGACTATCCCGGTAGCCTGACCGGATGGGTGCGATGAACGAATTGATCAACCGCCGGAATGTCGAAGCGCTGGCTGGCATTCTGGGCAGCGCGGCACCTGGCACCCAGTGGGCCAACGTGGCCGTGGCAGCAACAACGCTCGACGAACTCAGTCTCCGCGGTAGGACCGACCAAGTCTGCGGTGCACTGCTGGCCGATTTCCGGCAGGTCCCGGGGAGCGGTTATTCGACGGCGGCCCGCACCTTCCGCGCCGCACTGGATGACCCGGGTTTTACGGGCTGGGTCCTGTGGCCGGCCTCCGAGGCGGCTGTGACTCTTGCACTCGAATCGCACAACGCAGCGGACTTCGCTGACTGCCTGGCGCTCCTCACCGAACTGACCCCTCGGCTCACCGGCGAGTTTGCCATCCGGCGACTGATCGCCAGGGATCCGGACACTGCCCTGCGGGCCATCCTCGGGTGGACCTCGCACCCCGATGAACACATCCGACGCCTCGCTTCCGAGGGCACCCGCGCCTACCTTCCGTGGGCGGTGCGGGTCCCTGCTCTGGTTCAACGGCCCGACGCGACACTTCCCATACTCAACGCTTTCTACCGCGACCCTTCCGAGTACGTTCGCAGGTCCGTTGCCAACCACCTCAACGACTTGGCCCGCCATTCGCCCGAGGCCGTGGTGGCGACGGCGGCCGGTTGGCTTGACGCCCCGGACACCAACACCGCCTGGGTGGTGAGGCACGGCCTCCGGACGCTGATCAAAAAGGGCCATCCGGGTGCACTGGCGCTCCAAGGGTTCGCGCCGGCGTCGGTGGCTGTCACGGCACTTCGGCTGGACCGGCAGGTAGTGGCCATGCCGGAGGATCTGGGCTTCGAATTCGAGATCTGCAACACCGGCACCGCGGACGCCCGGCTGGCGGTGGACTACGCGGTCCATTACCGCAAAGCAACCGGCACCCAGTCCGTGAAGATCTTCAAACTGATGGCGCTGACCCTTGCTGCCGGCGAAACCAGGACGCTGGCCAAACGCCACGCCCTCAAACCCATGACCACCCGGGTACACCACGACGGACTGCATGCCCTGGAGCTGCAGATCAACGGAGTCCGGCACGGCCATACGGAGTTCGAAGTCCGGACCTGACCATTGCCTCCAGGATCTAGGCGGAGCTGCTGGCCTTCCGAGCAGCGACGGCAGGCGCCACAGCAGTCTTGATCCCGCAGCATTCCTCGATAAAGCGGGTGAGGGTGGCATAGCCGAACGTCTTGTAGGTGATGTTGGGCCACCTTTTGCGCAGCAGCAGCCCCATACGCTGCGCACTGACCTGCCCGTTCACCCAGAGACTGGGGTCTTCTTTGATGAAGCCATGGACGCTTGCCTTGTAAAGCTTGAGTTCTGGGTGCTCCTGCGCGGCGGTTTTGGGAGCCGGGACCTTCTTGGCTGCCGGGGCCTTCTTGGCTGCCGGGGCTTTCTTCGCAGGCTGGGCATTCTTGGCTGCCGGGGATTTCTTCGCTGGCTGGACAGGGTTCCGGACAGGCACAGAGGCCGGTGGCTGCGGAACGTCGATGAGCAGAAAACGGTCGGCGACGGCTGGCAGCAGCTTATTGACCACGCCGGCAGCCGGCTGGGACGTGGTGGCCACGAAGGACCGCTTTCCCAAGGCATGGAGCCGCCGGATCAGCGGCACGAAGTCACCGTCTCCGCTGACAATGACGAACAGTTCGATCCACGGCATGTCCGCCGCTACTTCCAAGGCGTCCACCACCAGCTCGATGTCGGCGGCGTTCTTGGTGCTCTGGTCAAAGGAGAACACCTGGACAGGTTTGATGTTGCAGGCCAGCAGTTGGCTCTTGTACCCGGCCATGTCCGGCCGGGACCAGTTGGCGTAAGCCCGGGCAACGGCTGTCTGCCCGCCCAGGCCGCTTCGGGCCACTTCCGCTTCGATGTCACGGACAATTTGGGCGAGTGGCACTGTGGCAACGTTCTTGGCGTACCCGCCAAAAAGGTTTTCCATGTCCAGGAAGATCGCAACATTGCGCTTCTGCTCCACAAGCACTGAACCGTCCTCCCCCATGCGAATAGTAAAACAGAGCCTATCCGCCGCCGGACGCGGCACGGGTCAACGCCACCAACAGGCACTCCCGCAGAAGGGAAATGTGCGGTTGGCTAGTGGAGAACCTTCGTCCGTAACGTCACTCCCGAAAGGAAACAAATCATGGCTACCTGGCTCATCACGGGGTGCTCGACCGGACTCGGCCGCGCACTTGCCCAAGCCGTGCTCGCGCACGGCCACAACGCCGTCGTCACTGCCCGCGACGTCACCACGGTGGAAGACATCACGGCGGACCACCCGGACAAAGCACTGGCACTACCTCTCGATGTCACCGATCGGGCGCAGATCACCTCGGCAGTGGAGCAGGCCAAGGCCCGTTTCGGCGGGATCGACGTCCTGGTCAACAACGCCGGCTACGGCTACCGCGCCGCGGTTGAAGAAGCGGACGACGCCGACATCCGGCAATTGTTCGACACGAACGTTTTCGGCACGGTGGACATGATCAAGGCGGTCCTGCCGGACATGCGTGCGCAAAGGTCCGGGTCCATCGTGAACATCTCCTCCATCGGAGCCCGCATCAAAGCGGCCGGTTCCGGATACTACTCCGCAACCAAAGCGGCTGTGGAGGGCCTGTCCGGTTCCCTGCACAAGGAACTGCAGCCACTCGGGATCAACGTCACCGTTGTTGAGCCCGGCGCGTTCCGAACTGACTTTGCCGGCCGCTCCCTCACCCAGTCGGCGAAGCCGATCGAGGACTACGCAGAGACGGCCGGCAAACGCCGCAAGGAAAACGACACCATGCACGGTACCCAGCCGGGCGACCCTGCCAAAGCCGCGGCAGCAATTCTGGCGGTGGCCGAGAGCCCGAATCCGCCGGCGTTGCTGGTTCTCGGCAAGGACGCCTTCGGCGCGTTCACCGCCGTGGCGGAGTATGAACGCGCCGAACTGGAGGGTTGGCGGAACCTCAGCCTCAGCACGGACATCTGAAGCGAGCCCGCCTCGCACCCGGCCAAGCTGTCAGCGGACGGTGGCACCGCTCTGGGTGGCCGCGAGCAACTCCAGCTCGTCCCGGCCTGGCAGGCCCTCCCAGTCTCCGGCGGTGCTGACGGCAAAAGCCCCCATCACCGTGCCGCGCGTCAGGCGCGCGGGTACGTCCCCGCCGTCGAGCAGTGCGGAAAGGTAGCCGGCGGTGAACGCATCGCCGGCGCCAACGGTGTCGATGCTGGTCACAGCCACGGCGGCCGCCTCGAACCGTCCGGAGTCGGTGTGGACGCCCGCTCCGGCGGCGCCCCGCTTGACCACCACTTCGGTGACCCCGCGGCCCAGGAGTTCTTCGGCAAGGGCGGTCTCGGCGTCGGAGTTGGCTCCGCCCAGCGTGTTTACGCCCGAGGCGGCGGATGCCACAAGGTCAAGTTCGTCGTCGGACGCTATCAGGATGTTGGCGTGCCGGGCGATGGGGGCGAGCACGGCGCGTGCCTCGTCCCGGGTCCAGAGCCTGCTGCGGTAGTTCACGTCGAGGGAGACCAGCACGCCCTCCGCCGCGGCGCGCTCCGCAGCGTACTCGAACGCCGCCCTGGCTTCTGGGCTCAGGGCAGCGGTGATTCCGGTCAGGTGCAGGATGCGCGGGCCGGCGTTCAGGGCACGGTGAACGTCGTCCCGGCTGATGGTGGAACCTGCGGAACCGGCGCGGTAGTAGTACGCCCGGGTTAAGTCGGCGGTCCTCTGCTCGAGGAACATCACGCCCGTGCTCCGGGCTTTGTCCAGCCGGTGCTGCACCTGGATTCCTTCGGACCGCAATTGCCGCAGGATGTATTCACCGTGCGGATCCGCGCCCACAACACCGGCCCAGCTGACGCTGTGCCCCAGCCGCGCAACCCCCACGGCCACATTCGATTCCGCCCCGGCCACGTGCATGCCCAGGCTGCCGCCGGCGCGGAGCGGGCCGGCCGAGCGCAGGGAGACCATGGACTCGCCGAAGGTTAGAAGGTCGACGGCGGCGCTCACCGCACGCCCGCTGCGGCTGCGCCCGAGGCGGATCGCCGGTTGAAGGCCTCCGCCAGGTCCACAAAGGCCCGGGCCCGCTCCCGCATGGGAGCGAGGTCTCCGCCGGAGCCGGCGTTTCCGAACAGCGGGCCGCCGAGTCCGACGGCGATCGCTCCGGTTTCCCAGTAGCCCGTGGCTTCGTCGAGGCCCACTCCGCCCACCGGGATGAAGGGGATCCCGGGAAAGGGGTCGCGCAGTGCCTTGAGGTAGCCGGGGCCGCCGATGGACGCCGGGAAAAGTTTGACTGCCGTGGCGCCACGGTTCATGGCCTCGTACGCCTCGCTGGGCGTCAGGGCGCCGGCCAGGACGGGAATCCCCTGCCGGGCGGACTCGGCGATTGATGCCGCCAGGGCCGGCGTCACCATAAACTGGCCGCCGGCCTCGGCCACGTTGTCCACGTCCTGCACGGTCAGCACGGTTCCCCCGCCGACGTAGCAGCCCGCCGGTGCCGCGGCGCGGACCTCGCGGATCGCCTCGAGGGCGTCCGGCGTGGTCAGCGCGATTTCGACGAACCGGAAGCCTTCCTCCATGGCAGCGAGGGCCGCCTTCGCGGCGGCCCCGCCGTCAGTGCCCCGGACGATCGCCACGAGCCGGGCCTCTTTGATTCCGGCCAGTAGGCCCTCGGGCGTAACTCCGCTGCCGTCAGTCATTGTGTTCACCATTCTGCGAAGGCTCCGTCCGCGTGGCGCCAGACCGGGCCGCGCCAGGCGTGGCCCCGCTTGTCCGCGGCACGGACCACCGCTTCGTCGATTTCGATGCCGAGTCCGGGGCCTGTCAGCCGTTCAATGTGGCCGTCCACGAACTTCAGCGGGGTTTTGTCCACCACATAGTCCAGGACTTCGGCGCCCTGGTTGTAGTGGATGCCGATGCTCTGTTCCTGGATCAGGAAGTTGGGTGTCGCGAAGCCAACCTGCAGGCACGCCGCGAGGGCAAGCGGGCCAAGCGGGCAGTGCGGAGCCAGCTGAACGTCGTAGATTTCCGCCAGCGAGGCGATCTTGCGGACCTCGGTGATGCCGCCGGCGTGGGAGAGGTCCGGTTGGGCCACGGCGATGCCGGCCTGCAGTGCCGGCAGGAATTCCTGCCGGCTGTAGAGCCGCTCACCGGTGGAAACCGGCGTGGTGGTGGACGAGGTGAATTCGCGCAGCAGGTGCGTGTTCTCCGGAACCACCGGCTCTTCGAGGAAGAACGGCCGGTACGGTTCCAGCAGCGGCGCCACGCGCCGGGCGTTGGCCAGGCTGAAGCGGCCGTGGAAGTCCACGGCCACGTCGCGGTGCTCCCCCAGCACTTCGCGGGCCGCGGCCACACGGCGGATGACGCCGTCGATCTCTGCCACCGAGGCGACCGGGCTCATCCGGCCGCTGGCGTTCATCTTGACGGCGGTGAGACCCACGTCCAGCTGGGCGCTGATCTGGTCCGCCACCTCGTTGGGCTCGTCGCCGCCCACCCAGCCGTACATCCGGATCCGGTCGCGGACGTGGCCGCCCAGGAGCTGGTGCACCGGGGTGTTGAAGTGCTTGCCCGCGATGTCCCACAGGGCCTGGTCCAGCCCGGAAACCGCGCTGGCCAGGATGGGGCCGCCCCGGTAGAAGGAGCCCTTGGTCATGACCTGCCAGTGGTCCTCGATCCGGAGGGCATCGTTGCCGATCAGCAGCTCCGAGAGCTGTTCGACGGCGGTGCGCACCGTTTCGCTGCGCCCCTCGCAGGTTGCCTCGCCCCAGCCGACGATGCCGCTGTCCGTCTCGATCCGGACAAACAACCACCGTGGCGCGACCAGGAAGGTTTCGATTCTGCTGATGATGGTCATCTTGCCCTAGCCTTTAGTGGCGCCGGCGGTCATGCCGGACACGATGTATTTCTGCGTGAAGAGCGCAATGATCATGATGGGGATGGTCACCACGGTGGCGGCCGCCATGAGCCCGCCCCAGTCAATGCTGGCGTAGGAGACGAAGTCGAAGATGGCAACGGGCAGGGTCTTCGTTTTCGACCCGGACAGCACCAGGGCGAACATGAAGTTGTTCCACGAGAAGATGAAGCTCAGGATGCCTGCGGTGGCCATGCCGGCCACGGACAGCGGCAGCGTGATGCGGCGGAATGCACCGATGGGCGTGAGGCCGTCCACCTGGGCCGATTCCTCCAGCTCCAGCGGGAGGGAATCGAAGTAGCTCATCATGATGTACACGATCAGCGGCAGCGCCACGAACATGTGGCTGAGGATCAGCACCTCGAAGCCGCCCACCATTTTCAGGTTGGAGAACACGTAGTACCAGGGCACCAGCAGCGAGACGCCGGGGATGACACGGGCCATCAGGACCACGAGGGCTGAACGGTGCATGGTGAACCGGCTCATGGCGTACGCGGCCGGGACGCCCAGCACCAGCGAGAGGGCGGTGGAGACGAACGCCACCCAGAAGCTGTTGAAGATGAAGACGAAGTAGTTGTTGCGCTGCAGGACGTTCGCGTAGTTCTCGCCGGTGGGGGTGAAGACGACCGATTTGGCGGTGTCGTAGATGTCCACGTTGGTCTTGAAGGAGGCCAGCAGCATCCAGATCAGGGGCGCGATCAGGAACAGGACCACGGCGATCAGGGCTACGACGCGGAAAACCTTGTAGGCACGGGTCCCGAGGGGTTTCCTGGGGCGGCGGAGCGGCTGCGGGTGACCGGGGGCGGCAGGGTTCAGGGTGTTTCCTGTGTCTTTGTTCAGGACGGTCATTTGCTTACCGCTTTCTTGCGCATGGTCAGCAGCCACATGGAGCCGATGATGATCATGAAGAACAGGATCAGCACCGCGGAGGACAGGCCGTACTGGTTGTAGTCGAAGCTCAGGCCGTAGGCGTAGACGTTCAGGGTCTCCACCTCGTGGAAGGAGCCGCCGCCCTTGCCCTTGGTGGCGTACAGGATGTCGAAGGTCTTCAGGGCGTCGATGCCCCGGAGCAGGATGGCCACGATCACCGTGGGCATCATGAGGGGAAGGGTGATGTAGAAGAAGCGCTGGAAGGCGTTGGCGCCGTCCATCCGGGCCGCCTCATCGGGCTCTTCGGAGAGGGACGTCAGGCCGGCCAGCAGGATGAGGACCACCATGGGCGTCCATTGCCACACGTCCATAAAGATGGTGGTGCCGAGCGCGGTGTCCTGGCCTGACAGCCAGGGCTGGGCGGGAATCCCCACAGCGGCGAGCAACTGGTTCGCGAAACCGATGTTGGGGTCGAAGATCAGCCGCCACATCATGCCCACGGCCACCGGGGTTGCCACGAGCGGCAGCAGGATAGCCACGCGCACCCACTTTTCGCCGCGGAACGGGCGCCAGAGCAGCAGCGCGATGCCCATGCCCAGGGCCACTTCGCAGACCAGGGCAATGCCCGTGAAGGTCAGGGTGCGGCCCACCGCGGGCCAGAAGCGTTCGACGTCGGAGAGGACAGTCATGTAGTTTCCCAGGCCAATGAACTCGGTGGCTGCCCGGACGGAGCCCTGCGAATCGGTGAGGCTCAGGTACAGGGTCCAGGCCAGCGGGAAGACGATCAGGATGCCGACGAAGGCCATCGCCGGGGCGGCGAAAAGCCATTTGCGGTGCGCGTTCGCCCAGTCGGAGAATTTTTCGCGGCCGTTAGGGGCACGGCCTGGATTCCGGGCTGCGCTGCGGGGAGAAGTCATTACAGACATGGTTCACCTAAGGAGTTGGGGGGTGAATGCGGCCGGGGCGGGAGGGCAGCGTCGCTGCCGTCCCGCCCCGGCTGGGTGGTGCACCGGGATGGCGGGTGCCGCCCTCGGTGCACAGAGTGCGCTATTTCTTTTCGCTGTCCAGGAACTTCTGGAAGGCCTCGTGGGCCGAGTTAGCCGCAGCTGCGGCGTCGGCACCGGTGATGCTGGCAACGATCGGCTCGCCGACGATTTCGCGTGCCTTGCCTACGGTGACGACGTCAGGACGGTCGTGGCCGACGCCGTTCTTGGCGCTGACTGCAATGGCTTCTGCGAGGTCCTTCGGGTACGTGGACGTGCCTTCCGGGTTGGCCCAGACGGAGGCGCGGGGTCCGGGGACGCCCGCCTTCTGTGCGGCCAATGTCCGTTCCTTGCTCGTGGCCCACTGGATGAACTTCCAGGCGTTGTCCTGGTTACCCGAAGCCTGGTTCACGGCGAGGCCCCATGACGGGATGTTGTACGGCTTGGAACCGGCGGGGCCGGCGGGCAGGGCAGCGAACCCAACAGTGTCGGCAACCTTGGACTTGGCCGGGTCCGTGGCGTTCTTGTAGAGCGAGTCAGCCTCGGTGTAGAAGGCGGCTTTGCCCTGCGTGAAGATTGCCATTGCCTCGGGCCAGCTCATATCCGTGCTGACGTTGGCCGGGCCGTAGTTCTTGATCAGGCCGCCGTAGAAGGCGTAGGCCTTCTTGGCAGCGTCCGAGTTGATGCTGGATTTGCCGCTGGAATCGGTGAAATCGCCACCGAAGCTGTAGAGGAAGCTGGAGAACTGGGTGACGGCCGCGGACTTGCCGGTGCGGGCCACAAAGCCGGCGGTGTCCGGGTTGGCTGCCTTGATTTTCTTGGCAGCGGCTTCCAGCTCTTCCATGGTCTTGGGGACGGCGATGCCGGCGGCCTGCAGCAGGTCCTTGCGGTAGTACAGGACCTCACGCTCAGTGATGATGGGGACACCCACCACCTTGCCGTCAACGGTGGTGGCCTTGACCGGGCCCTCCTGGTAGTCCTTCCAGTCCCAGTTGGAATCCGAGGAAACCTTGGACGTCAGGTCCGCGAGGTAGCCGTTCTTTGCAAACGCCTTGCCCTCCTGGAGCGGACGGTACATCATCACGTCGATCTCGTCGCTGCCGGCGTTGAGCTTGACGTTGTACTGGTCCGAGAGTTGGTCCTCACCGAGTTGGGTCAGCTCGACCTTGAGGCCGCTGGACTTCTCAAATTCGGGGATGGCCGCCTTGATGCCTTCGGTCCAGACGTGGTTGGCCAGCGTCACCCGCACCGTTCCCGAACTTTTGGCGTCGCTGCTGCCACTGCCGCCGCAGGCTGTCAGCCCCAGCGAGAGCGCGGCCGCCACTGCCGCGTACTTCACTACTGAACGTCGCTTCATAACGACTCCTTGCTTTTTAGGGCTGACGTCACTGTCCAGCCACATACAAATGCCTCTTTACATCTGCTCTGGGGACGATCATAAGTAAATAAGGCAGACTTAAACAACCCCTTTCGGAAACCAGTATGATTTATTCATGAACCCAAAGGCGGTATCCCCTACAGACCGGCATGCTGCGTTAGTGCAGAGCTTGGGACTGGCGATCGCAGACGGGCGCCTTGCAGCGAACTCGATCGTGCGCCTGGACGAGCTGGAGGCCCAGCACAGCGTGTCCCGCTCGGTGGTCCGGGAAGCTACCCGGGTTCTATCGTCCAAAGGCATGCTGGCTTCGCGGCGCCGGTTTGGCACCGTGGTTCAGCCCGAAGAAGCCTGGAACCTCTATGACCCGCAGGTGATCCGCTGGCGGCTTGCCTCATCCCGTCGCCTGGAGCAGCTCCAGTCCCTGAACGAGCTCCGCGGCGCCATTGAACCGCAGGCAGCACGGCTCGCCGCCGAGCGCGCCTCCTGGGACGCCGGCAGCGAGCTTGTTTCCCTCGCAGCGCGGCTGTGGGCCGCCGGCCAGCGCGGAGACCAGGAGGAATTCCTCCGGCTTGATGTGGAGTTCCATGCCGCGGTACTCAAGGCTTCAGGCAACGCCATGTTCTCCCAGCTCCAGAACCTCGTGGCCGAGGTCCTGACGGGCAGGGTGGAACATGGTCTCATGCCGCAGCTGCCACAGCACGAAGCACTGCAGCTGCACGTCGATGTGGCCAGCGCCATCCAGCGGGGCGAGGCCGCTGCCGCGCATGCAGCCATGAGCAGGATTGTGGAGCAGTTCGCCGAAGAGGTGGGGCACATCTGGTCCGAGCACCACCCGGACGCCGCACAGGACTCCTCCGGCAGTACCCATCCCGGCAGGCGGGAGAGCCCGACGACGCCCCCCAGCGGCCGCCGTCGGACTCCCGCTCCCGGCGGAACGGTCAGCCCGAACCTTTAGTGGGCTGCTTAGTCCTCCGTGGGTGTGTGGCGGTTTGAGTGGTAGGAACGCCAGGAATGTTCGGGTTCGAATCCGAGCAGCCGCCTGGCCTTGTCGATGGACAGCAGCGTCTCGTGTTCGCCCAGGTCCTTGGTCACCCGGACATTGGGGAACACCTCCGCGGCGAGGCTGGCGCTGGAGCGGGACATCACGGTGTCTGAGTTCGCCACGATGAACGCTTCGAATCCCGGCTTTCCGTGTTCAAGGGCCCGGGCTACCGCCTGCGCGCCGTCGCGTCCGTCGATGTAGCCCCACAGATTCCACTTGCGGGCGGTGGCGTCTTCGTCGAACTGCGGGAACCGTTCGTAGTCCTCCGCGTCCATCACGTTGGAAAACCGCAGCCCCGTGATGCTCAGCGCCGGGTCCCAGCGCGTCAGCTGAATGGCCATCTGCTCCTCAAGGTGCTTGACCAGGGAGTAAGTGCTTTCAGGCCGGGCCGGGTATTCCTCATCCACCGGGATGTAGGGAGGGTCGACGTCGAACGGCAGTCCCAGCACCGTCTCGCTCGAGGCGTAGACCACCTTTTTGATGCCGGCCCGCCGCGCCGCCTGGAAGACGTTGTAGGTGGACAGCATGTTGTTCTCGAAAGTGGCTGCGTCCGGGATGATGCCCGGCGCCGGGATTGCCGCCAGGTGGACGACGGCGTCGAACCCGTTGTGCCTGTCGTCCAGGCCCAGCAAGACATCCAGGACCTGGCCATAGTTGCGAAGGTCCACGATGGCCAGGCCCGGGTTCCTTTCACCTGCCCGGTCCAGGTTGAGGACCTGGTGGCCGTCATCGTTGAGCCTGCGGACCACATGCCGCCCGAGTTTTCCGCTTCCGCCGGTTACTGCAATTTTCATAGTGCGACTCCTGCTGCAAGGAACTTTTCGACGGCGGCGATGGCCCGTTTGGTGATTTCGCCCGGGTCACCGCTGCCGTCCACCGAGACCACCATGCCACGGCCGGCGTAAACGGCCACCACTTCATGGGTTTCGCGGTGGTAAAGGTCCAGCCGGCGCCGGAAGACCTCCACCGTGTCATCCTTGCGTCCCTGTTCCTTGGCCCGCTGGATCATCCGCCGTTCGAGTTCGGAATCCGGGGCGCGGAGCTCAACAACAGCGTCGAGGCGGTGGCCGAGCGAGGAGAGCATGTTGTCCAGTTCCATCACTTGGGGCGCGGTGCGGGGGTACCCGTCCAGCAGGAACCCGGGCAGCACATCGGTATCACCGAGACGGTCCCTGACCAATGCGTTGGTGAGATGGTCGGGCACAAAAGCGCCGTCGTCGAGGTACTTTGCGGCTTCCTGGCCCAGCGGCGTTTCGTCGCTGACATTGGTCCTGAAGATTTCGCCGGTGGATACCGCAGGGATGCTGAAATGCCTGGCGATATGTACCGCCTGGGTGCCTTTGCCGGAGCCTGGCGGCCCGATGATGAGCAGTCTGGTCATAACCTGTCCCTCCGCGGCGGTCTGGCCGGCTGGTTTCGGTTTTACCGCCGGCAGCGCCAGCGTGAGCTACATTCTGCCCGCAAGTGGCCGCACAACGCCAGCCTCCGGTGAGGACTCCGGAAGGCTGGCGTTGGACTGTGGCGGTTAGAACCGGGATGCTGCCGCCGGAGCCACGCCCACGGCCTGGTTGCCGGCTATGTCTGTAACACCGGGGGTAGGTGCCACAACGGGGAAGGACTCTGCCACATTTGAGTTGGAGGCGACGTTTCGGGTGCCCAGGGTGATCTTTAGGGTTTGCGTCGCGTTGTCCCACACGATCTTGGACGGGGTGCCGTTGCCAGTGTTCCCCTTGAAGACGAGTGATCCGTAGTTAGTGCCAAGGGTCACTGGACCAAGGTTGACTGTACAGCCGGCCGAGCCGCTGGTGGTGACCGTAAGGGTGTTCGAACTGATGGTCACTGTCACCGCATTGCCACCAGCTATCTCCGGAGGCTGCACGCCGTTGGTCCACGCGCTGCAGATGGTGTTGCTGTTGATGTCTCCGGAGTACTTGATGCTGAGTGAGTCGCCCGTCTCCGCCGTACCTGCTGTGTTCGTTGCGAGGTTGGAAAGGGTGACCGTCGCCGTCGGCGCCACCGTGTCTTTGGTTGCCGTAGCCGCAGCCGAGGGATCACTACTGCTCCCCACCGCATTCTTGGCGACGGCTGTATAAGTGATGAGGCCATCGCTGAGCCCTGAGAGGTCAAAGTTGCTGACTGCCCATTTTCCAGAGCTATCTGTGAGTGCGGGTTGAGAGTCTTTCTTCAGTCCTTGGGCATCCGTGGCTGTCACCGTCACCGATGACACGCCAGCCGCAGCAGTGCCGCTGACCGGGGCATTGGCTTTGTTGCCGATGTTGACTGTCCCTGTAGCTGAGATCGTAGGCGCGTTCGGCTTAGTCGTATCAGCAATGACGACTCCCCCGCTCCGCGCAGACTCCGGACCTGCCCAGAAGCCGAGTTTTGGCGTGACTGTGTAGTACCAGGTCCCGGATGGTAAAGCAGCTTCGGTGCAGCTGGTCGCTGTGACGATGCCCCCGCACCCGCCGCCAGCGGCAACCATGGTGCCGCCGGTCGCAGACGAGTAGCGGGAAACGGTGTAGCCGGAGACCGCCCGGCCTCCCGCCGTCGTGCCTGGTGCCCAACTGACCGCCGCCGCACCTGCGGAAGCGGATGCCGTGGGCACGCCCATGGTCGCGATGGCATCTGCCCTGGCAGTACCTGGGTTGCTGCCGAGGGTCTGCCAGTAAGCGCTGGCAGCGGGACCTCCGCACGATATGGCGAGGGCTGCTGCGGCGGCGACCGCAATACGGGTCCGGGTGATGCGGCTCATTTCCGTGCCTCCAAGGTGACAGGCAGGCTGAAGGTGGCTCCCTGGCAGCCCGACGACGACGCCGTGGACATGGCGGCAGCGTTCGGCAGCGTGATTAGGATGGACGAGTTCGCCGGAATGCTGAGCGCCGGCGCGAGCGGGACCGCCGGATCAACGAACGTGACGCCGGTGGTGGTGCAGCCAGGGTGGTTCGCATCGGCCGAGGGAGCGCCGTTGCCACGGATGGCGTAGACCTGAACCGGAAAGCTGTTGGGGTTGAGCGCCCGGACGGCAACGTCGGCGGTGCCGCCCGGGACAAGGGTGTTCTGTGGGCTGTCGCCTGCAACCAAAGCTTCCACGCTGACCGTGGCCATGGTGCCGCTCGTGGCGGTGCCGGAACCGGCGCCCACCGTGGCCCAGTAGGCGTAAGCACCGCCAACTCCAGTGACCAGGCAAAGGGTGATAGTTGCTGCCGCAGTCTTGGCAGCCAGCCGTCGTGACGTCTTCCTGTGCTTAGGTGTCATGTCAGCTTCCCTGCCCTGCTCCGGAGTAGGCGAACTGGAGCGTGGCGCCCTTGCAGCCGTCCTGGTTTTTGGTGGTGTCCAGCATGGCGATTTGGGGCCACAGCGCCGGAGCGATGCCAATCGATTGGAGCGAGCTGGAGCCCGCGGGAACGTTGAGGGGATACTGGCCCGAATAGTTCGTCACCACGTAGTCTGCCGTCGTGCAGGGCAGCCCCGCGGCCACCGCAGCAGGCGTCCTGTTGATGGCAGCGATCGAGACGGACAGGCTGTTCAAAGCCAGGCCCTTATTGTTTGGATTCGCTATTGCTAGATTCAGCGGGACAGTTGACCCCGGCGTGAGTTGGGTGCCGAGGTTTCCGGAAATGCTGAATGTCTTGTTGGACGATTGGACCTGCAGTTGAACCACGACGGCGGTGGGCTGGCTGACGCCGGCCGTGGCCGGAACAGTGCCCCCAATACTGAGGTCCGCCTTGCCGTCAGGGGTGGTGGCGGACGTGCTTACCGTGAGCGTGACGGTGGCGGTCTTGCCGGAAGCGAGCGTCACCGACGTCGGTGCGAAGGCCGCCGTCGTACTTGCCGGCAGGCCTGCAATTGTCGGAGTGATGCTGCCGCTGAACCCATTGTTGGAGGTCAGCGACATCGCATAGGTGACTGAATCGCCCTGGTCAACTGACCTGCTGGCGGGATTCACCTGGATGGTGACGCCCTTAGTTTTGTCGCCTTGGCTCCCGCCCTGGCTGGCCGCGAAGATGGTTCCCGCCGAAACGAGCATCACCACAAGACCCACCAGCAGCACCTTCGCCGCGGTGGTGGTTCTTCGCATGATTGTGCGGAAGTACCCGGATTCGTTCTGCACGTTCAGCCTTTCTGGTGTGGTTCTGAGTTAGCGGGAGGAGGTGGAGTTCGCCGGCGGGAAGACTCTGACACCTTCCCGCCGGCGAATTCTGTTAGACGCTGCCGACGGTGATGGTGACTATTGCGCCCTTGCACGGGCTCTGGTCGACCGTTGCACTGTCGTTGAACGTCAGTACTCCGCTACCAACGGAGGTGCCAGTGGAGTTCTTTGCCACCGTAGTGCTGCTTGTGTTGGCAGTAACGCTGAACCACGCAGGGAGGCACTCGGCAACGTTGGTTGACACAGTAGCGGTCAAGGCCCCGACCTTGGTGCTCGTATTCAGGTCGGCGTTGTCTGCCGTATAGCCCACGGTGCGGAAATCTCCCGGCGTGAGCCCGCCGGTGAAGTTGGCATGCAGCGTGACCGTTCCGCCGCCCGCGGAGTTTGTCGCTTTGCCTTCACCTGCACCGGTCGTGGTCCAGTAGGCGTAGGCAGCACCGCCGCCGCCGGCTACCAGGGCGAGTGCTCCGGCGGCTGCCAGGACCTTGTTCTTCTTCGTCATTTTGCGCATGGCTGAGACTCCTTTGGCTGGGGGTGTAAACGATGAGTGAGACGCACAGCCATTGGAATCCACTAAGGGAACTTGCTTCCGGCTGATCGTTGACGCCCATACTTCCCGGGGCGGGTACCTCTGGACAACGCGTAGCGGTACTGGATTTTGCGCTCCTTCAGGGAAGGTACTTCTTGGATTGGGGCAGAAGTACTCAGATTTGATGGGTGCCGCCGGGGGCCAAAACCAAGTAGTCCGCGGCGCCCGGGCATACCCTCCAGGCGTGACGGGTGCAGTGGCCAGAGCTGTATATAATTCTGGTTGTCGGTTTAGCAGTAGGCCGTTGGACAGTTCGTCGATCCAGCGATCTCTGCCATCCTCAAGCCGTGACGGCAGGATGTGCGGCGTAATTGCGGGTCGTCTTGACCTGAGTGAATGGCACCGAGAACCTTGGCCGGCGAGTCGACAGCAAATACAGCTCCTTCAATTACTGATCATCTACATGAGGAACTTCTCAACAGCTCCGACGTTGAGGATTTCCTCGCTGAACTCGCGCGCGTATCAGCGCGCAACCTGTGCGAGCCCCGCGACGAAGTGCTGTGCTGCGTCACGCTTCTGCGCCAGCGCAAAGCCGCCACCGTGGCCAGCAGCGGGGACCCGGCCCAGGTGGTCAGCCAGATCGAATACGAGTCAAGCGACAGCCCGGGCATAACCGCCTCCGAGGGGCATATGACGGTCCACATCCCCGATCTGGAGCAAGAGGACCGCTGGCCCGAATACGTCCAAGCAGTGCTGGGCCACGGCATTCGGTCAGTCCTGGCCATTCCCTTCCAACTGGAGGGGGAAACCAAAGCCACCCTGCTCCTGTACTCCCACCGGACCGGCCGCTTTGAGGGCCGCATCCTCGAAACCGCCGAGGACTTTGTCCGCCAAACGTCCCTGGCCCTGCGGCTGGCCGTGCGGTTCGCCCATTACAGCGAGACCGCCGCCCACCTGCGCGCCACCCTTGAGAGCCGTACTGTCATCGATATGGCCGTGGGCATCATCATGGCCCAGAACAGGTGCAGCCAGCAGGAGGCCTTCGGTCTCCTCAAGGCCGCCTCGAGCACCCGTAATTCCAAGCTGCACGCCGTGGCCGCGGCCGTGGTTCACGCCCTGGGACATGGGCCGGCGGAGACCCACTACGACGAGTAGACGACGGCGGCGCTACGTCCCGGCGTCGTAAACCAGTTCGGTCCCGTTGACCCGCACACCGGACGTGGGCTGGTGGCGCGCCAGTTTCCCTCCGGGCATCAGGTGCAGCACGTCCACGTGGTCGAGCAACACTGCGTGGTCCGAGATCAGCCGGCGATGGCACCGCCACCATACGGTCTCGCTGCACATGATGGCCACCGCCTGTTCTGCTGCCTGGGCCAGCAGCTCGTCAAGAGCCAGCGAAAATTCAGGCGACCGCATGTAGGCCGCGTAGGCCCGGAACGAATCGTTGCGCATCGTCACGTCCGGGGAATCCGCCGGAAGCTTGCGGAATCCGCCCAGCCTCTTCTCCCAGCGGTAGGACACCCCGGCCGCTGGCAGCCACTGCGCAAGCAGGTCCTTGCCGAAATGGGGAAACTTGCGGCTGCCGGGGGCGATGCGGACATCAACCAGGGATTGGACTCCAGCGGTGGCCAGCAGTGCAGTGAAGTCCTCCTGGCTGGAAGTTCCGTGGCCCACGGTCAGCAGCTGCGGGTGTTGCGCGGAAGATGTCATAGTAGCGATTCTCCCCCGACGCAGCCCGTACACTGGTGGGAAGCTGGCTCTAGGGGCTTTTATGGAAACTCAACACGTCTGCCTCGTCATCGAGGACGACGCCGATATCCGCGGGCTGATCACCGTCATACTGACCCGTGCGGGCTTTGCCGTACGCGAAGTTGCCACCGGCGCCGAGGGCATCGCAGCCGCAGCGGACCCCGGCATTTCCCTCATCACCCTGGATCTTGGCCTCCCGGACATGGACGGCCACGTGGTTGCCCGCGCAATCCGCGCCCTGAACACCGCTCCCCTGCTGTTCCTGACCGCCCGGTCCGAAGAGGACGACATCCTGGCCGGCATGGCCTCGGGGGCTGCCGATTACCTGACCAAGCCCTTCCACCCCAGGGAACTGCGGGAGGTGGCACTGCGGCTCTGCCCCGTTCCTGCCGCCAGCGAGGACGGCACCAGCCAGGACCCGGCTTCCTGCCAGCCTCTCTAGACACTGCACGCCGAACATCTGGGTGGTCACTGGCCTTGCGGTCTTATCCGGTGGAACCCGTCTTCGCGGCGTACGAAATGGCCTGGCGGCGCACCTGATCCACATAGGAATCGGACTGGTTGTAGGAGTAGATGGCCTCAGTCCAGCCGCTCGCCGTGGTGAGGTCACGGCCTTTGGCGCATAAATAACCGGCTGCGCTGAGGGCGGCATCGTCGATATTGAACGGATCCGCTATTCCGTCACCGTTCCCGTCGCGTCCCGCAAGCTTCCAGGTGGAGGGTATGAACTGCAGGGGCCCGACGGCGCGGTCCCAGCGGGCGTCGCCGTCCAGCGCGCCGTCGTCCGTATCGGCGATGGCGGCAAATCCGTTGCCGTCCAGGCTCGGGCCAACAATCGGTCCGCTCGCCTGCCCTGCGGGAGTCAGGCTCCCGCCGCCGAAAGCTCCGTGAGCGGATTCGACGAAACCAATGGCCGCCACGGTGTTCCACCCGATGCCGCACCCCGGGGTGGAATGGTTGGCCGCACCGGCCGCCGCTACATAGGCGCGGAGGGCACGGGCGGGAATACCGGTCTGCGAGGCAGCTTGGATGACCCACTGGGCGTCGGCGTTCCTGGTCACATTCACGGCGGAGGTAATCCCGGCGGCGAGCGTCTCGAATTTCGCCTCCGCCCGTGGTGGCGGAAGAGCCCCGCGGGCGTCCGCGCCGGATTGCCGGAGTGCCCAGAATGAGAACGCCGTGATGACGCAGGTCGCGAACACGCAGAAAACCGCAAGGCGTTTGAGTCGGAGCACGGGGTTGATCCTATCGAGTCCGAGCCCGCCAGGAGGAACGACGGGTGCCGGACGCCCACCCCCGACTCCCGGGGGCCGGGGGTGGACGCCCCCGACCCCCAACCCCTTCGGACGCTCTCTCACTTAATGCGGGTTTTTGATTGACGCTCTCTCATTTTCCTCAAGAAAGTGATAGAGCGATTGGGAATTTCCTGCATTAAGTGAGAGAGCGTCCGGGGTGGGGCGGTGCTGTATCGATTTCGGTTAACGGCGCATACTTGAACGCACAGGCGGGCACGGCCATGGGAGGACACCATGAAGTTTCTCGGAGCACTGATTGTCATCTGGCTGATCGTCGGAGGAATCGCCGCCTGGCAGCGCGGTTACTTCGGGGGTGCGCCCGGAACCTGCGCCCAGGCGGGCACGGTGGCAGTGACCATCGTTGCGGGTCCGCTGAACTACATGGGCGTCAACCCCAAGATTGAGTGCGAACTACCCCAACCCTCCCAGTAGCCCCGTCCTTGGAGCCGCGCCGGGCGTTCCCTAGAGTAGGGAATGCCGGGCGCGGCTTTGCGTGTTCCGCCCCGAACCTGATTCCGAACCGTCGAAAGGACCGCCTGATGGCCTACGTAACCGTTGGAACCGAGAACAGCACCGACATTGAGCTTTACTACGAGGACCACGGGAGCGGACAGCCGGTGGTTCTGATCCACGGCTACCCCCTGGACGGCGCCTCCTGGGAGAAGCAGACCACCGCACTCCTGAAGGCCGGTTTCCGGGTCATCACCTACGACCGCCGGGGTTTCGGCAAATCCAGCAAGCCCACCGAAGGTTTCGACTACGACACCTTCGCCGCCGACCTTGATACCCTCCTAACCACCCTGGACCTGAACGATGCCGTGCTGGTGGGCTTCTCCATGGGTACGGGCGAAGTGGCCCGATACATCAGCACCTACGGATCGGCCCGCGTTGCCGGCGCAGCCTTCCTGGGATCCCTTGAACCGTTCATGCTCAAGACCGACGACAATCCCGACGGCGTTCCGCAGGACGTTTTTGACGGACTCACCGAAGCCGTCACCGCCGACCCGTACGCGTTCCTGAGGGAGTTCTTCAAGAACTTCTACAACACCGACACGTTCCTGGGCACCCCCCGCCTCAGCCAGGAAGCAGTGGATGCCAGCTGGAATGTCGCATCCGCCGCAGGGGCCACCGCCCTGGTCGCAGCGCAGCCCACCTGGCTGACCGATTTCCGCGCAGACATCCCCAAGATCGACGTGCCGGCCCTGATTGTGCACGGCACGGCGGACAACATCCTGCCCATCGACGTGAGCGGCCGCCGGTTCACCAAGATGCTGCCCAGCGCCGACTATGTGGAGATCGACGGCGCCCCGCACGGCATGCTGTGGACCCACGCCGTGGAGGTCAACGAAGCCCTGCTCGCCTTCCTGAAAAATAAAGCGCTCGGCTAAGCGCTCAGCCCGCCACGATGTGGTCCGCCCTGCGCATTCGCACTGCAACGAGGACGCCGGACGCTGCCGTCAGGGCGGCGACGGCGCCCACTGCAGCAGGAATGCCGTAGGCATCAGCGATGATTCCGGAGAGTAGTGCGCCGACGGCGAACCCGCCATCGCGCCATAGCCGGTAGATGCCCACGGAGCGAGCCCGCCAGTGGGGGTGCGCCACGTCGCCGATCGCCGCCAGCAGGGTGGGGTAAACCATGGCGGTGCCGGCGCCGAGCAGGATGACCGCTGCGAGCCAGATTCCGAAGTCTTCGCCGACGGCCACCATGGCCAGCGCTGCGGCCTGGACGATCATGCCGACGACGATCAATGGCTTGCGGCCGATCCGGTCGGAGAGCGCACCAGTGATCAACTGCCCGGCGCCCCATACGGCCGGATAGGCGGCGGCGAGGATTCCAATGCGTTCAAGGCTGAGCCCTGCAGTGGCGAACAGGACCGGGAACAGGCCCCAAGCCAGCCCGTCGTTAAGGTTGTTCACCATGCCGGCCTGGCTGACGGAGGACAGTGAACGGTCGCGGAAGCTGGTCAGGGTGAAGACCTCACGACTGCTCAGGCCGGCGTGGGTTCCGGTGTGAACCGGGACATGGCTGGCAGCCTCCGCCCGGGCATGCTGATGTGTCTCGCGGACGGTCAGCACTGACAGTCCAAGTCCCAGGGCGATGAACGCTGCTCCCAGCAGAAACGGGCCTGGGCGGAGCCCGTAGGCGGAAGCGATGTAACCGGTCGCCAGCGCCGTGCCGGCCACGCCGAGGTAGCCCGCGGCCTCGTTCAGGCCCATGGCCAGGCCGCGGCGTTTGGGCCCCACGAGGTCCATCTTCATCATGACGGTGGTGGACCAGGTCAGGCCTTGGCTGATGCCGAGGACCACGTTGGCTGCAACGATCCAGCCCCAGGACGGCCCGAAGATCAGCAGGAACGGGACCGGGAGGGCCACCAGCCAGCCTGTGACCAGGACGGGTTTGCGGCCGTAGCGGTCCGAAAGGGTGCCGGCGAAGTAGTTGGTGGCTGCTTTCGCCACGCCGAACGCCAGGATATACGTCAGGGCGCTGGTGTAGAGGTCGAGCTGAAAGACCTGCCCGGCCAGCAGGGGCAGCACCGTGCGTTCCTGGCCCAGGGTGCCGCCCACCAGGGCGTTGACGGCAACCAGCAACATGAACTGGGCGAGGTTCTGCCGCAGGCCGAGTAAGGCTGCGCCTGAATCGGCAGTCCCGGAGACGAAGGTGTTCGGCCGCATTCCTGCTTCTTTCGGTAGACGTAAGGTGGCCCGGGCGTGTGGGGGCACGCCCGGGCCGGATGCCCGGGCTGGAGGGGGACCTGCCCGGGCGGTCTTGGGGTTGCTAGGCCTGCTTAGGCGGCGGGGACGCTGTTCTGCCGGGCGTTCCAGGCGGCGTAGCTGCCGTCGAGTTCGACGACGTCGTACCCGGCCCGGCGAAGCGCGCTGGCGGCCACGGAGTTCCGCACCCCGCTCTGGCAGTAGGTCACAATGGTGCCTTCCGCGGGAAGCTCATCAAGGTGCCACATGACGCGGCCGCCGCTGAGCTGGTACGAGCCCGGGACATGCCCGGCCTTGTGTTCGGTCTTGTTGCGGACGTCCAGGACCATGGCGGCGTCGAAACCGTCGAGTTCCTCCGGCTGGATCAGCTTGGGAGTATAAGCGGGCAGCCCGTCGATGCCCGTCAGGTAGCCGGCGACGTTGTCGATGCCGACCCGGACCAGGTGGTCCCACATGTCCATGGCCTGCTCCTGGTCCTTGGCAAGGAGCACCAGCGGGTTCTCGTCCGTCTCCGGATTGACCACCCAGGCGCCGTACCACCGACTTGCCGGCCGGGACGTTCAGGGACCGGGCCACGGTGCCCTCGTGGACTTCGCCGTGGGAGCGGGTGTCGATGAACGTCAGGGTGTCTTCTGCCAGGCCTGTTGCGACGATGTCGGTGGAAAGCTCAGGCAGCGGGGTGCGTTCGCCCATGACGTCCGGGCCTACACGGTTTTCGCGCTTCATCCGGCCGAAGTAGGCGTGCGCGTCAGGCTGGCCGTCGAGCAGTTCGTCGATGAAGCCCTGCTCATCGTTGGCGGCCAGGTACGGGCCCCACCAGGCGTAGAGGCGCTCGTAGCCCACTGTGGAGGACGGGATGGCGCCCAGGGCCTTGCCGCAGGCGCTGCCGGCGCCGTGGGCGGGATGGACCTGGACGTAGTCCGGCAGGGTGAGGAACTTCTCCCGGAGGCTGGTGAAGAGCTGCTTGGCGCCTTCGAAGCGGGTGTCCACGCCGCCGGCTGCTTCGTCCAGCAGGTCCGGCCGGCCCAGGTCCCCGGAGAAGACGAAGTCTCCGGAGAGCAAGTAGCCGGGCTTGTCGCTGAACGCGCCGTCGGTGACCAGGAAGGACAGGTGCTCCGGTGTGTGCCCGGGGGTGTGGACTGCCTTGATGCTGATGTTGCCCAGGGCGATGGTGTCGCCGTCGTACAGCCGCTCGCCCTCGAATTCGTACTGCCAGTCCGGCCCGCCCTCGCCCGAAACGTAGACCTTGGCGCCGGTAGCGGCGGCCAGCTCACGGGTGCCGGAGAGGTAGTCGGCGTGGATGTGGGTCTCGGTGACGGCCACGATCTTCATGCCGTTCTTTTTGGCGAGGTCCTGGTACACCGCGATGTCGCGGCGGCCGTCCACCACGATGGCTTCACCCTTGGCCTGGCAGCCGATCAGGTAGCTGGCCTGGGCCAGGTCTTCGTCGTAAATGCGCTCGATAAGCATCTGGTGCTCTCGTTCGCGAAGGGGGTGGAGGGGAAGTCTTGTGGCTCTGACATCAGTTTAGATACCCCACGGGGTATAGCGCAGGGCTTGATTTAAGTTGGTAAGTGAATACCCCGCCGAGTATTACTGATACCCCATGGGGTAGTCAAACACCCCTCCGGGTATATAGTTGACCGCAAGGAAGACGACTATTGGAGACGCATGCAACTTGATTCGACTGAACTGACACCCGTGGTCAACCGCCTCAAGCGGGCGCAGGGCCAGCTCGCCGCTGTCACACGCATGCTGGAGGAAGGCCGGGACTGCAAGGACATCGTCACGCAGCTTGCCGCCGTGTCCAAGGCCCTGGACCGCGCTGGATTTGCCATCATTGCCAGCGGCCTGGAGCAGTGCATCGTCCGCGAAGACACCACCATGGACCGGAAAGAGCTCGAGAAACTCTTCCTGTCCCTCGCCTAGGGGCGCCTTCGCTGACTTCATGGGGACTCCGCGTTACGGCCAGGAGTCACGGAACGGCGCGTTAAACAGACAGCGGAGGGGCCAGGCATTGTGCCTGGCCCCTCCACTGCTGTCTGTTGCTCTTCTTCCCTTAGGCCTTTGCGGCCTTGCCCGGCAGTGCCAGCCTGAAAATCTTGCCCCAGGTTGATCCCACCTGCTTCAGCAGCGGACCCGTGGTGTACTTCAGGCCGTAGCGCTGGCAGATTTCCTGGACCAGGGGCGCAACCTCGGCATACCGGTTGGACGGCAGGTCCGGAAAGAGGTGGTGCTCAATCTGGTGGGACAGGTTCCCGGTCATCAGGTGCATGAACTTGGAACCGGAGATGTTGGCGGAGCCGATCATCTGGCGGACATACCAGTCGCCGCGGGTTTCGCCTTCCACCATTTCCTCGCTGAAGGTGTCCGTGCCTTCCGGGAAGTGGCCGCAGAAGATCACCGCGTGCGCCCAGACGTTGCGGACGGCGTTCGCGGTCAGGGTGCCGTACAGGGCCTGCTTGCCGGATCCGGTGAGCATGGCGACGGCGGGCGTGGCGGCGTAGTCCTTGGTGAACTGCGTGACCACCTTCTTGCCCAGCGCCTTGAGATCCTTGAGCAAGGCTTCCTTGGACTTGTTGCCCTCTTTGAAATCGTTCAGCTCGAGATCGTAGATGGCGATGCCCCATTCAAAAAGGGGTGCCAGGATCGCGTTGTACAGCGGGTTGCCCAGGTTCATGGGCACCCATGGCTGGGATTCGTCCATGCGCAGCAGGTTGTACCCGACGTCGTTGTCCTTGCCCACCACGTTGGTCCAGCGGTGGTGGAGGTCGTTGTGGGTGTGCTGCCATGAGCGCGAGGGGGTGACGAAATCCCACTCCCAGGTGGTGGAGTGGATGTCCGGGTCCCGCATCCAGTCCCACTGGCCGTGCAGCACGTTGTGCCCGATCTCCATGTTTTCGAGGATCTTGGCGAGGCTCAGAAGGGTGGTGCCGGTGACCCAGGCTGCCTTGTTTTTGCTGACCAGAAGTGCGGCGCGGCCGGAGATCTCCAGACCGCGCTGAATCTTGATCAGGCGTCGGATGTAGGCGGCGTCGGAGGCGCCGCGCTTGGCGAGGATGTCGTCGCGGATCGCGTCGAGTTCCCGGCCCAGCTCAGCCACCTGTTCGTCCGAGAGGTGCGCTGCGCTGGGAGGGCGAACCGAAGGGCTGCCGGACTCGGCCAACGCTCCGGGGCGCGTCCTTGCCGCCCCGGCCGGGGCGGTTTTGTCTTCTGAAATTGTCTTGTTTTCTGAAACTACTGACATGCGGTGAAGCTCCTCAGAGTTCGAGGTTGACGGGTCCGGCGGCTGCCGAGACACACGTTTGGATCAGTTGGCCGGGCTCGCCGTGGATCTCGTTGGTGCGGAGGTCACGGACTTGTCCGGCCAGGAGCGGAGTAAGGCAACTGTGGCAGATCCCCATCCGGCAGCCACTGGGCATCAGCACCCCGGCGTCCTCGCCGACGTCGAGCAGTGGGGTGTCGCCGTCGGCGTCGACTTCCCGGTCCGAGGCTTCAAAGGTGACCAGGCCGCCGTCGTGCCCCACACCACCGGCAAAGGTGGTGTTGAACCGTTCGATCATCAGGTTGCCGGGGTCACCGGCGATTGCCACGTCCGAGCCGGGGGCTGCAGTGGTGAGTGCTGCCTGCTTCCACAGCGCCTCGGCGTCGTCCAGGAAGCTGTCCGGACCGCAGGCGTAGGCGGCGCGTTCCTTCCAGTCCGGGCAGATCTCATCGAGCTCTGCCGTGTTGGTCAGGTCCATCCGGCCCTGCTCGCCTGTGTACCAGTGGGCCAGGCGGAAGTTGGGAAATTGGTCGGCCAGCTCGGCAAGTTCCTCACGGAAAAGGCTGTCGCCCGGGGTGCGGGCCGAGTGCACAAGCACGACGTCGGCATCCGGGCGGCGCGGGACCAGCGTGCGGATCATGGACATCACCGGAGTGATGCCGCTTCCCGCGGTGACCATCAGCAGGGGCCGCGGGTGTTCGGGGAGGATGAAGTCACCTTGCGGAGGTGCGAGGAACAGGACGTCGCCGGGTTTGGTGGTGCGCACCAAGGTGCCGGAAACGGCGCCGACGTCGGTGACGGTGATGGCGGGGTCCTTGCCGGCGGGGGCACTCAGGGAGTACGAGCGCCAGTGGCGGACGCCGTCTAGCTCAACGCCGATGCGCGCCCACTGGCCAGCCAAATGAGAATGCCAGCCCCGGCCGGGGCGGAAAAAGATGGTGGCCGACTGCGCAGTCTCCTGGACCACCCGGGTAACCACGCCGCGCAGCTGGCGCGCGGAGAAGACAGGGTTGAACAGCGAAAGAACGTCTTCCGGCGACAAGGGTGAGGTCAAGACGGAGGCCGCTTGGGCCAGCTGACGTAGCCGGATCATGCAGTTATACCTTTAGCGGCGCGAGCCATTTTTCTCTCTCCTGACCGTTCCGCAGTCATGCTGTATCAAATGGGCACTTTATTCCCCCAAGCCCACTACCAGCCTAACGGCTGCGGCTCGTTGATGGTTCCGGAAGAATATTAGTAAGGATACTGACTGATCTCCACTGCAGGTCGCCGGGACGGGCCAGCCCGACGGCAGGGGACGGTTTTCAGCGGTCGTCGCGGTCCTGGAATTCCTCGTCCAGGTCCTCGTGCCGGAACTCCGTCTCCGGGTTCGGTCCGCCCTCGGCCACGTACTCATAGTCCAGTTGACGCTGAACTTGGCTGTCCAGAACTTGCAGCTCCCGGTCCGGAACGGTGGAAAGGTCATCCGGAAACTCGTCTTCCGGCTTCAGGTGGAGCTTCTCGGACATGGTGCCCCTCTCTAGGCCGTGGGAATAGCCGGGCCGCAATGCCCGCGCCCTCTCCGGATATCCCTTCCAGGCCGATCACCCAGCGGAATTACGCCGGATCAAGACCGGCCGGCGTCCAGAAACGGGGATGCCTGCTGACGGGCGAAGTGGTGCACCCGGAAGAAGGCGCCGTCGATGCCGAGTTCCTCCGCGGCGACCGCAAGATCAATGCCCTGCAGCAGGGCCTCGCCCGCAGTTCTGGTCTGTGAACCCTGGCCGCATTCCCGGCTGGCATGATGAACGTGTGAACATTCCTGCTGAAACGGTGTCGATCGCCAAAACGGCGGTGCTTTTCGTCCTCGCCGCGGTGGCTGAAATTGGCGGCGCCTGGCTCGTGTGGCAGGCCGTCCGCGAAGGCAAGGACTGGTGGTGGGCAGGACTCGGCGTCATTGCCTTGGGCCTCTACGGTTTTGTTGCCACCCTGCAGCCGGACGCCCATTTCGGCAGGATCCTGGCGGCCTACGGAGGTGTGTTCGTGGCCGGCTCGCTGGCCTGGGGCATGGTCTTTGACGGCTTCCGGCCGGACCGGTGGGACGTTGCGGGCTCCGTGATCTGCCTGGCGGGCGTGGCCGTCATCATGTTCGCGCCCCGGAACGCCGGCTGACGCGCCCACTGCGACTGCATTCCCCGGCGGCTAAACTGTCCCCGTGTCCAGCAACCAGCCACCGCCCAGCGGTCCCGTGCCGCCGCCGCCCCCGCCGCGCGGACGGATAGCCGAACGGCTCCTGCCTGGCGGCACCGAACCCGACCCGCGCTTCACCCTCGCCAATGAACGGACCTTCCTCGCCTGGATCCGCACCGCGCTGGCGCTCCTGGCCGGCGGCATCGCCATCGAGGCCTTCACCTCGGACCTCTTCCTTGAGCCTGTCCGCAAGAGCCTCGCCGTGCTGCTTCTGCTCCTTGGCATGCTGCTCAGCGCCGGCGCCGCAGGGCGCTGGCTCCGCGTGGAACGGAGCATGCGCAACAAAACGCCGCTCCCGCTGCCCCTCATCGTGCCGCTCCTGGCCGGTGCCGGGGCGCTGGCAGCCGCCGTCGTCCTCATCTTTATCCTCTGGCGTTAGCGCCATGGCCCGCACCAAGGTTCCGGATCCGGCGCCGCACGGGGATCCCGGGCTCCAGCCTGAACGGACCACGCTGGCGTGGGGCCGGACCATGCTGGCGCTGGTGACCGTCAGCGCCATTTTCCTGCGGTGGCTCCCCCACCACGGCTTCCCCATCCTGCTGCTGTTCGCTGTTTCGGCGAGCGCCGCTGCGGCGATCTACTTCACCCAGCGCCGACGCTACCTGGCCCGCGCCCGCGGGGTTGCCAACGAGAGCATCGAGGCCGACACGTCAGCCATCCTGTGGACCGCCTTCGCCGGCATCGTCCTGGGCGCACTCGGCATTGGCGTGGTGCTGGCCGCTTAGCCCCCGGGGTCAGGCCTTCGCGGTTTGGACGGTTTTCGACGGACCACGCAACACCAGGGCGGTGAAGGCGAATGCAACCAAGGCGGTTGCAACCAGCAGCAGCAGGCCGATGGAGTAGCTGCGCGTCGCGGCGTCATACGTGGCGCCCATCACAAGGGGCGGGAAGTAGCCGCCCAGGCCGCCGGCCGCACTGACAACGCCGCTGATGCTGCCCACCTTGCCGGGAGGAGCGAGGACGCCCACCCACGCGAACACGCCGCCGGTTCCCAATCCCAGCGCTGCTGCCATGGCCACGAACGTCAGGCCGGCGGGGACTTCGCCGTCCGGCTGGAGGTTCACCACCCAGCCGAGCACGGCAACCCCTGCCAGGGACGCGAGCACCACCGGCTTCGAACCGAATTTGTCGGCGAGGACGCCGCCGATTGGCCGGGCCAGCACTGCTGCAAGTGCGAAGCCCGCCGTGCGGGCCCCGGCGCCGCTGGGATCAAAGCTGTACACGTCCCGCAGATAGGTGGGCAGGTACGTGGCGAAGGAAACGAAGCCGCCGAAGACCACGGCATAGAGGAAGCACATCTTCCACGTGACCGGTGTTTTGGCGGCGTCCAGGAGCTTGGGCAGTACCGGGGCGTTGTTGCGGGTCCAGCCCGGGGACTCCTTCATGAGGAACCACACCAGGGCTGCCATGGCGGCCAGGACCCCGGCGATCAGCAGGTGCGTGGGCAAATACCCGATGCTGGCCACCAGGCGCGGGTTCAGGAAGGCCGCCAGGGCCGTGCCGCCCATCCCGGCACCAAAGACGCCGGTGGCAAAGCCCCGCCGGGACGGCTCGTACCAGGCGCTGACGAAAGGAATCCCGACGGCGAAGACGGTACCCGCGACGCCGAGTACCAGGCCGGCGGCGAGCACCAGCGCGAAGGAGCTGAGAAGGCCGCCCACCGAGACCAGCAGGATCGGCAGGATGGAGGCGAGCAGCACAAAGGTGAACATCGCCCGGCCGCCGTACTTGTCCGTCAAGGTGCCGACGACGATCCTGCCGAGCGAGCCGACAAACACCGGCATGGCGACCAGTACCCCTGTGGCCGCCGGGTTGAGGTGGAGGTTCTGGGTGTAGAACGAACCCAGTGTTGCCACCGAGTTCCACGCCCAGAACCCCACCACCGAGGCGGAGGTTGCGAGCACGAGATTGAGCGTCCGGCCGGCCGGTGCCGGCCGGGCTGGGGCGGCGGATCCGGCCACGGCGTTCCTCTTTCCTCTTTCCTCTACGTCTGGTTTTGGTTTTCGCTATCGGTTCCGGGTGTCCCTGTCGCGCGTTCCGACGGCGGACCAGCCGCGGCGTGCCGCGGTCCCCGTGGTGCGTGCGGCAGAAACTCCGGCTGCTTCCTGGCGCTTCGGCTGCCCGGGCCTGCGGTCCCGGTCACGGGAGCGGTAGACGATGTAGGGCCGGAAAAGGTAGTGCAGCGGCGCCGTGAAGGCGTGGACCAGCCGGGTGAAGGGCCAGATCACGAACAGCGCCATACCCACCAGCGTGTGGAGGTGGAAGGAGAACGGGGCTGTCGCCATGGCCGCGATGTCCGGCTGAAAGATAAACAGGGAGCGGAACCAGGGGGCCACGGTTTCACGGTAGTTGTGCCCGTGTTCGCCTTCAAAGACGCTGGCCAGCGTGGTCCACAGGCCGAACAGGATGGCCGCCGTGAGCACCACGTACATGCCCTTGTCGTTTTTGGTGGTTGCCATAAAAACCGGCCCGGTGGTGCGGCGCCGGTAGATCAGCAGCAGAATTCCGCCCAGGGTTCCCACCCCCGCGATGCCTCCCACCAGCAGGGCGTTGAAGTGGTAGAACTCCTGGCTCATGCCCACGGCCTGCGTCCAGGCCATCGGGATGACGAGGCCGAAAAAGTGGCCGGCGATGACTGCCAGCAGACCGAAGTGGAACAGCGGCGACGCGATCCGCAGGAGCCGGGACTCATACAGCTGGGAGGACCTGGTGGTCCAGCCGAACTGGTCGTATTTATAGCGCCAAATACTGCCGCCCACCAGCACCACCACCATGACGTACGGCAGGACACTCCAGAGGACGATGTCCAGGGCAGTGAGGTCGACGGCGGCCCTTGGCCCGGTCTCGAAGCTCAGCATGGTCAGGCCCCTTTCACGGGCAGCAGGCGAGGATCGTATGGGTCCAGCCCCACGGCTTCGGTGGGCGGCCCGTAGCCGGCCATCCGCATGACAGCCTGCTCATCGGCCGGCGATTTCCCGGGAAGGGTGGCGCAGATTGCCTGCAGGATGCGGGCATGCGGCAAGTCATCGCGCAGCAGGCCGAAGCGGAGCATCTCGAGGCTGGCACGGTACCGGATCAGCAGGTCACGGCCCGCCGCGAGGTCCACCCGGGCGGCATATTCGAGGACCATAGGCAGGTAGTCCGGCAGTTCGCCGTGCGTGTCCACCAGGATGTCGCTTTGCCGGTAGGCCTTCTTGAAGTTGCCCAGGACTTCGCCGCGGCGCCGGGTGTCGCCGTCGGTCCAGTAGCTCAGGTGCAGCGCGTGCCGCCGGCCCAGGTCGAATTCACGGACGTAGTGGGCCTGGACTTCCATTGGCGGCGTGCTTTCCAGGGCATCCATCACCTCCCGGAAGTCCGCGGCGGCGCCGGGAAATTCGGCCAGCGCGGCCCGGATCAGCGGAACCTTGGCAATCAGATCCTCATCCGGGTACGACAGGCACCAGGCGGCGGCCAGGTAGACCACCTGAACGCGCCGGCTCACGGCCGTTCCCGGTCCGCCGGCGGACCGGGCTCGGGGTGCGACCGTCCCGGGAAGAGCCCCGGCGGCGCCCCGCGTCCGTCCCAGTTCAACAGGTTGACCCGGCCGCTGAGGCCGGTCCCGGACCCCATCTCGTCCGTGGTCTGCCGGTCGCGAAGGGCATTGAAGGTTTCCACGGCCACCGGGACGGGCCTGCCGCTTGCCTCACCGAACGGGGAGGAGTCCTGCATGCCGGGTCCGCCGTCGAAATCCAGTGAGCAGCCCATCTCTTCCAAATCGTGCGCCTGTTCCACGTGCGCCTTGGGGATCACGTAGCGTTCGTCGTATTTGGCGATGGCCATGAGCCGGTACATCTCGTACATGGTCTGGCTGTCCATTCCCACTGACTCGGGGATGGAGTCGTCGGGATCGTTGCCCAGGCTGATGCCGCGCATGAAGGAGCGCATCGCCGCGAGCTTCCTCAGCACGGCCGTGACCCGGTCCGTGTCCCCGGCCGTGAACAGTTCCGCCAGGTATTCCACCGGGATGCGCAGCGCCTCGATGGCGCCGAACAGGTTGCCGTGATCCTCGCCGTCGTGCCCCTGGTCCCGCAGCAGGTCCACCACCGGGGAGAGCGGCGGCACATACCAGACCATGGGCATGGTCCGGTATTCGGGGTGCAGCGGCAGGGCCACCTTGTAGACCTTGGCGAGGGCGTAGACCGGCGAGCGCCGGGCGGCGTCGATCCAGTCCTCCGGAATGTTCTGGGCGCGCGCTTCGGCCTGGACGGCGGGGTCGTTCGGGTCCAGCAGCACGTCCATCTGGGCGTCGTACAGTTCCTTCGGGTCGGTGACCGACGCAGCGGCGGTGACGGCGTCGGCGTCGTACAGGAACAGCCCCAGGTACCGCAGCCGGCCCACGCAGGTCTCGGAGCAGACCGTAGGCAGCCCCACCTCCACGCGCGGGTAGCAGAAGGTGCACTTTTCGGCCTTGCCGGTCTTGTGGTTGAAGTAGATCTTTTTGTACGGGCAGCCAGTGATGCACTGCCGCCAGCCGCGGCATTTGTCCTGGTCCACCAGGACAATCCCGTCCTCCACCCGCTTGTAGATCGCCCCTGAAGGGCAGGACGCCATGCAGGACGGATTCAGGCAGTGCTCGCAGATCCGCGGCAGGTAGAACATAAACGTCTGCTCGTACGCGAACTTGATCTTGTCCTCGGATTCGCGCCGGACCTTCTCCACGATCGGATCCAGATGGCCGTGCTCGGTGGAACCGCCCAGGTCATCGTCCCAGTTGGCGGACCACGTGATCTTGGTGTCCTCCCCCGTAATCAGGGACTTGGGCCGGGCCACGGGGAAGTCGTCCCCCAGGGGCGAGTCGATCAGTGTCTTGTAGTCGTAGGTCCAGGGCTCGTAGTAGTCCTTGAGCTCGGGCTGGACCGGGCTGGCGAAGATCCCAAAGAGTTTCTTGACCCGGCCGCCTGCCTTGAGGACCAGCTTGCCGCGCTTGTTCAGTTCCCAGCCGCCGTGCCATTTCTCCTGGTCCTCGTACCGGCGGGGATAGCCCTGCCCCGGACGCGTCTCCACGTTGTTGAACCACACGTATTCGGTGCCCGCACGGTTGGTCCAGGCCTGCTTGCAGGTCACCGAACAGGTGTGGCAGCCAATGCATTTGTCCAGGTTCATAACCATGCCCATTTGAGCCATAACACGCATCAGTACTGCACCTCCTGGGAACGACGGCGGACGGTGGCAACCATGTCGCGCTGGTTCCCGGTGGGGCCAAGATAGTTGAACGCGTAGGCCAGCTGGGCGTAGCCGCCGATCAGGTGCGAGGGTTTGACCAGCAGCCGGGTGACGGAGTTGTGGATGCCGCCGCGCCTGCCCGTTGCCTCGGACTTCGGCACGTCGATGGTGCGTTCCTGCGCGTGGTGGACGTACACCACCCCGGCCGGCATCCGGTGGCTGACGATCGCCCGGGCCACCAGGACGCCGTTGATGTTCACGCATTCCACCCAGTCGTTGTCCCTGACCTTGATGGACTCGGCGTCGGACGGGCTCATCCAAACTGTCGGCCCACCGCGGGACAGTGAGAGCATCAGCAGGTTGTCCTGGTATTCGGAGTGGATGGACCATTTGGAGTGCGGCGTCAGGTACCGGACCACCACCTGCAGCTCCCCGTTGCCGCCGAGCTTGGGTTCCCCGAAGAGCCGGTGCATGTCCAGCGGCGGCCTGTAAATGGGAAGGCCTTCGCCGATGTCCGTCATCCAGTCGTGGTCGAGGAAGAAGTGCATCCGTCCGGTCAGGGTGTGGAAGGGCTTGAGCCGTTCGATGTTGATGGTGAACGGGGCGTAGCGGCGGCCGCCGGTTTCAGAACCGGACCATTCCGGCGAGGTGATCACGGGTACGGGGCCGGCCTGGGTCTGGGCGAAGGTGATGAACTTTTCCTCCGAGCCTTCGGAGAGGTCCACGAGTTTGCGGCCGGTGCGGACCTCCAGGTCCTCGAAGCCCTGGACGGACAGCGCCCCGTTGGTGGTACCGGAGAACGCCAGGATGGCTTCGGCCATTTTCGCGTCGGTGTCGATCGCCGGCCGGCCGTCCGCGGCGCCGCCGAGCATCACGCCGTTGGAGCGGCTAAGCCGGTCAAGGGGTCCGGCAAGTTTGTACGTGACGTTCTTGACCGTGAAGCCCAGCTTGTCGGCCAGGGGTCCGACGGCGGCTAGCTTGTCCGCGATGGCCGTATAGTCGCGCTCCACCACGGAGAACACGGGCATGTTCTGTCCGGGCACGGCGGGGATGTCTGTCTCCCGCCAGTCGCGCACGATTCCGCCGGGCTGGGCCAACTGGCCCGGGGTGTCGTGCTGCAGCGGAACGCTGACCAGGTCGCGGCGGACGCCGAGGTGGGTTTTGGCCAGCCGCGAGAACTCGCGGGCCAGCACGTGGAAGGTGTCGAAGTCTGTTTTGGTCTCCCATGGCGGGTCGATCGCCGGGCTGAAGGCGTGCACGAACGGGTGCATGTCGGTGGAGGAGAGGTCGTGCTTCTCGTACCAGGTGGCAGCGGGGAACACGACGTCGGACAGCAGCGTGGTGGAGGTCATCCGGAAGTCTGCGGAGACCAGCAGGTCCAGCTTTCCTTCCGGGGCCTGCTCATGCCACTTCACGTCCTTGGGTTTGAGCCCTTCTGCGTGGTCCTTGCCCAGGACGTTGTTATGGGTGCCCAGCAGATTCCGCAGAAAGTACTCGTTGCCCTTGGCCGAGGAACCGAAGAGGTTGGAGCGCCAGAGCACCAGGGTCCGGGGCCAGTTCTCCGGGGCGTCCACGTCTTCGATGGCCGGGTTCAGGGTGCGGTTCTTGAGTGCGTCGGCAATGTAGCTGGGGGTGTCCTTGGCTGACCCGGCGGCGACGGCGGCCTCCGCCTCGTCCGCGAGGTCCAGCGGGTTGCGGTCGAACTGAGGGTAAAACGGCATCCAGCCGAGCCGGGCGGACTGGGCCATCGCGTCCGCGGTGTGCATCCCGTCCAGGGCCCCGGTGGAGAGCGGCGATTTCAGGGCATCAGCGGAGTAGCCGTCCTGGCGCCACTGGTCTGTATGCATGTACCAGTAACCGGTGCCGATCATGGTCCGCGGCGGCCGGGCCCAGTCCAGGGCATTGGCCAGCGACAGCCAGCCGGTAACCGGCCGGGTCTTCTCCTGCCCCACGTAGTGCGCCCAGCCCCCGCCGTTGCGGCCCATGCAGCCGGTCAGCATCACCAGCGCCAGCACGGCCCGGTAGGTGGTGTCACCGTGGAACCACTGGCAGATTCCCGCGCCCATGATGATCATGGAGCGGCCCTTGGACTCTTCGGCATTACGGGCGAATTCACGGGCCACGCGGATGCAGGCCTGCGCCGGAACGCTGGTGATTTCCTCCTGCCAGGCCGGGGTGTAGGGCGTGGACGCATCGTCGTAGCCGGCCGCCCACTCTCCCGGCAGCCCGTCCCGGCCCACACCGTACTGGGCCAGCATCAGGTCAAAAACGGTGGTCACCAGGTGACCTTCAACCTCCGCGACGGGCACGCCGCGGCGGAGCACGGTGCCCGTCCCGTCCGCCTGTTCGAAGCACGGGAGCAGGATTTCGGCGCTTTCCCCGGACACTTCCCGCAGCGACAAGGCCGGTTCGATTCCCTCAAGGTCAAGGTTCCATTTACCTTCCCCGCTGCCGGAGTACCGGAATCCCATGGAGCCGTTCGGGACGGCGGGACGACCGGTTTTTTTGTCGAACAGCACGGTGCGGAACGCTGCATCCTCAGCCCCGGACTCCGCCGGGAGGTCCTTCGCGGTGAGGAATTTCGACGGCGTCAACTCGCCGTCGTCGTTCCTGACCAACCTGACCAGGAACGGCAGGTCCGTGTACTGGCGGACGTAATCGGTGAAGAACGGGACCTCGCGGTCCACGAAGAATTCCTTGAGCATCACGTGGCCCATGGCCATGGCGAGCGCGGCGTCGGTGCCGGCCTGGGCGGGGAGCCATTCATCGGCGAACTTGGTGTTGTCCGCGTAGTCCGGGCTGACGGTGACAACCTTGGTGCCGCGGTACCGGACCTCGGCCATCCAGTGTGCATCCGGGGTGCGGGTGACCGGGACGTTGGAGCCCCACATCATGAGGTAGCGCGCGTCCCACCAGTCCCCCGATTCCGGGACGTCCGTCTGGTCGCCGAAGACCTGCGGGCTGGCCACGGGCAGGTCCGCGTACCAGTCGTAGAAGGAGGTCATCACCCCGCCGATGAGCTGGATAAAACGGGTTCCCACCGCGTGCGAGACCATGGACATCGCGGGAATCGGCGAGAAGCCGGCGCACCGGTCCGGGCCGTAGGTCTTGATCGTGTTCACATGGGCGGCGGCGGCGATCTCGATCGCCTCCTGCCACGACACCCGGACCAACCCGCCCTTGCCGCGGGCCTGCTGGTAGCGGCGCCGCCGCTCCGGGTCAGTCGCGATCTCCGCGAAAGCGAGCACCGGGTCACCGAGGCGGGCCTTGGCCTCCCGGTACATCTCCACCAGGACGCCGCGGGCATACGGGAAACGGACCCGCGTGGGCGAGTAGGTGTACCACGAAAAGGCTGCCCCGCGGGGGCAGCCTCTAGGTTCATATTCGGGACTATCCGGGCCAACCGAGGGGTAATCGGTCTGCTGGGATTCCCAGGTGATGATGCCGTCTTTGACGTACACCTTCCAGGAGCAGGAGCCCGTGCAGTTCACCCCGTGCGTGGACCGGACCACTTTGTCATGGCTCCACCGGTCCCGGTAGAAGATGTCGCCCTGGCGGCCGCCTTCGCGGAACACGGCCCTGCCATCGTCGGTCTGGTCCCACTTCGTGAAGAAACGGCCCAGCTTGAGCATTGCATCTGATGCGGGTCCGTCTAACCCCGCGTTGGGTCCGGCAGCCATGGGCAACACGCTAAGCGATGGCAGAGCATAAGACTAGGGCCGGGCGGCCCTTGCTTAGGGCGATCGGAACATCGGCAGGAGGAACCCGACGATGAGCGCCGCGGCACCGATTCCGGTGAGTACGCGGCCAAGCACGACGGCGGTTACCCCCACTTCCTCGGGCGCTGCGGTCTGCCACTGGGTGGGGCGCTTGGGGTGGTAGTAGATCGGGAGCGTGTCACCGACGGCCAGCTCACGGATGTCATAGGGCGACATCGGCGCGTGGTGGACCTGGAATTTACGGTCGAACCAGCGGAACCCCGTTCCGCTCTCGTCCGCGTAGACCACCGCTTCGGCCACTGACCACGGGTGCACAAAACGGCGCAGGATGCCGGAGTAGAAGAGCAGGCCAAGCCCGGCAGGCAGGCACAACCAGGTCAGGATCTCCAGGATGGGACCTGCCATTTCGAGCACGGTGGGCATGGAAATGATGGTACCGGTGGTTGGCTCCGGAAAAGATCGCTGGTGACTTCCCGCAGGACTGATTAGCCTGAGGGAACCCGCCATGGACCAAAGGAGAAGCCATGAATGATCACGACATCTTAGGCCGCATTCAGGCGCTGGTAGCCGAAGAGCATGAACTCCGCGAAGCGTCCGGAACCGGCAAGGCACCGGACGAGGCGCGCCTGAAGCATCTGGAAGAGAGCCTGGACCAGTGCTGGGATCTGCTGCGGCAGCGCCGGGCCAAGCTGGAGTCCGGCGAGAATCCGGACGAGGCGTTCACCCGCTCAGTCAGGGAGGTGGAAGGTTACAAGCAGTAGCCAGGGGGTTGTGAGCAGCTGGTGACGTTGAGGAAATGTGGAGTCCCGCTCCGCCCTCTTCACCCGGTCTTTTCGCGCCGCAGGGCAGCCATGTAACCTGCCCGAAACATGCCGGTCACGCGGTCTTCACGCAACGGCCCGTTACGTAACAAGCACGCAACGTGCTGCTGCACATCACGAAACACGGCACCACGACCATTGATCAGGGGGATTGCCCGGGCAGAAGACCGGGCGATCTGGATCAATGGGAAGGGACGCCGGTGGCAATCACTGCGCAACACGTCTGGCTGATGATCGCGGCGGCAATGGTGCTGTTCATGACCCCGGGGCTTGGCCTCTTCTACGGCGGCATGACCCGGGCCAAGGCCGCCCTCAACATGATCATGATGAGCTTCATCTCAGCCGGCATCGTAGGTGTTGTCTGGGTTTTGTGGGGCTATTCCATGACCACCGGCGAGGGCTTCCTGGGCATCTTCGGCAATCCGTTCACCAACTTCGGCCTGCAGAACCTCATGGGTTCCCCCGATCTGATCAAGGCCGGTTTCAGTGCCACCTTCGCGATCATCACTGTTGCCCTGATCAGCGGCGCAATCGCGGACCGCGCCAAGTTCGGCGCCTGGGCCCTGTTTGTCCCTGTCTGGGTCACGCTGGTCTACTGCCCGCTCGCCTACATGATCTGGGGCGGCGGGCTCATGAGCGCCGGCGGCGCCATGACCGCCATGTTCGGTCAGGTGATCGACTTTGCAGGCGGCGCCGTGGTGGAAATCAGTTCCGGAACGGCAGCCCTCGTTTTGGCCCTGGTGGTTGGACAGCGCCACGGTTTTGCGAAGGACCCCAGCCACCGCCCGCACAATGTCCCCTTCATCATGCTCGGTGCGGCCATCCTCTGGTTCGGCTGGTTCGGGTTCAACGGCGGCGCCGCCACCACGGCGGAGCAGGCCGGCCTGATCTGGGTGAACACCCTGGCTGCTCCGGCCGCGGCAATGCTGAGCTGGCTGCTGGTGGAGAAGGTCCGCCACGGCCACCCCACGTCACTGGGCGCAGCGTCCGGCGTGGTCGCGGGCCTGGTGGCCATCACGCCCTCCTGTGCCAACATCAGCCCAGTGGCCGCAATCGGCCTGGGCCTGGTAGCTGGGGCGGCCTGCTGCGTGTTTGTTGACCTCAAATACCTTTTCGCCCTGGACGATTCCCTGGACGTGGTGGGTGTCCACCTCGGTGCGGGCCTGATCGGCACCCTGGCCCTGGGCTTTATCGCCCTCCCGGTGGACGGCGAAGGCGGCGGCCTCCTCTACGGCGGCGGCTTCCAGCAGCTGGTGGCCCAGTCCGCAGCCGTAGTGGTCACCGTGCTGCTGTCCGGCGTCGTCACCCTGATCATCGGCCGGGGCATCCACCGGTTCATCGGCTTCCGTGTCAGCCACGAGGCCGAAACCGCGGGCGTGGACATATCCCAGCACGCCGAGACGGCCTACGCCTTCGGCGAGCTGTTCGCCGGCCACTTCAACCCGCTGGGCCACAGGCTGCCCGTACCGTCCGCGGCAACGGTGGGTACCGCCGTCGAATCTTCCCCGCGGCCCGGCGGGCCGACCAGGGAAGACAGCTTCGCCTAGGGGCTCAGCCTTCGTCACACAGCAGGTGATACCAGCTGTCGGCCAGCACCTCGAGTGCATGTTCCCGGTTGGGCTCGAACTTCCGGCGTGTCCAGAGCGTGGCCACGTAGTCAAGCGAGGTAAAGGCGAGGGTACCCCGGATGTGGCGGGTCTCTTCCGGGAAGCGGCCGGCCAGCTCCATGCCCCGGACGAGGTCGGAGATGACCTCTTCGTGCCATCCCTCAAGCATGGCCCGCACTTCACGGTCCACTGCTGCGGCTTCGTCCAGCACATCAAGGTAGGGGCGGAAGACCGGCCACAGAGCCGCGCGGGACTCAAGCCACGCAAGGATGCCTGACAGTTCACCCTCCCGCACGACGTCCACCAGTTCGGCGGCCGTAGAACCCTGTTCGGGGGCGTCCGCGCGCTCCAGCAGGGCGTTGACGCGCGCCATAAAGTCCCGCATCAAATCGCTGCGCGAAGGGTAATAGGCGTAGAAGGTTGCCCGGGTGGTTCCGGCTGCCGCGGCGACGTCATCGATGGTGGTCGCGGCGTAGCCCTTTTCGGTGAACAGCTGAAGGGCCCGTTCGACGATGACGTCGCGGGTCAGCTGTTTCTGGGCTTCTCGCAGCGACGACATGAGTCAATCCTATCGGTGGGGTGCGGCGGCCGAACGCACGCAGCGACGCGGTGCGCGGGGACGGCCCTGGCATGCCATGGCGAAAAGCGTGCCGGACACATCAGACGCCCGCAGCTACGGTCCGCTGGAGGGCTCCCGGACCGGCATTGGCCAGGCGACGCAGCTTGGGAATGGGAATCCGATAGTTGATTGCAGCGGCCGTGCCGGAACCGTCCGGGTGCTCCCAGCGCAGCAACATCGAATCCGCCCCCTCGCCGGCCTCGGAGTAGTCGGGCGAGCCGATGACCGGGGTGAAGCCCACCGATTTGAGCGACAGGCCGAACCCCTCAGTCCAGAAGTACGGCTGGAAAGTGAACTCGGGTGCGGCGTCGCCCTGAAGCAGTCCGACGGCGGCGGCCTTGGCCTGGTCGATGGCGCTCGTCCACAGCGGAATCCGCTGCATGCCCCGCTGGGTGGGGAAGAACGCCACGTCGCCGGCGGCGACGACGTCCGGCCGACGCCGGCCACGCGAGTCGACGCGCAACGAGCCATCAACAAGAAGTCCGGAGCCGGCCAGCCACTCAATGTTCGGCTCGTCACCAATGGCGATGACCACGAGGCCCGCCGTTAGCGTGGTGCCGTCGGCCAGGACAACCCGCTTCCCGCCATCGGAATCCACGATGCGGGCCTTCCCTCCCCCCACCACCCTCAGTCCCCGCCGGATGGCGGCGGAGGTGAAGATATCGGCCAGGTGGCCGCCGAGCTGATGGGAAAGTGGTGTGGAATCTGAGACGAGGGTGACCTCGCAGCCCACGTGCAGGCAACCGGAAGCGACCTCCATACCCAGAGGGCCGCCGCCGATGACGATGACAGAGGGTCGCGAGGCGACGCGTTCCTTGAGCAGGACCGCATCCTCTATGGTGCGCAAGGTAAGCTCCCGGAATTGGTCCGCAGCTCCTTCCACCGGCCCGAGACGCTTCGCCCGGGAGCCGGAGGCGATGACCAGGCCGTCGTACGGCAGCTCACCGCCCCCGTCCAGGCGCACCAGCCGGGCGTCCACGTCCAGGCCGGTGGCACTGACGCCGAGCAGTTCGGCGGCTTCGTGGGTCGGCTGGGGCAGCTCATGGGCCTGCAGGTTGTCCTCGCCGTGGAGCAGGGCTTTCGACAGCGCGGGCCGACTGTACGGGTGGTGGCGCTCAGCGCCCACCACCGTCAGCTCGCCGTCGAAGCCGGCGGAGCGCAGCGAATCGCACGCTGTGAGTCCGGCAATGCCGTTGCCCACCACCACGATCCGGCGCATCGTCATGCCGCGGCCAATCGCAGTGCGGCGACGGGGCAAATCCTGACCGCGGCGTTCGCGGCGTCGAGCTCTGGCCCGTCCACCACCTCCGGGACATCGATCACCAGTTCCCCGTCGTCATCCAGGTGCATCAGCTTTGGCGCGGCTTCCTCACAGAGTCCGTGGCCCTCGCAGCGCGGCCGGTCCAGTTCGATCCTCATGCTGCCACCACCTTGGTGACCTCGAGCTTCTCGATGCTCCGCGTCATGTTGCTCGGGACCCGAACCTCGTCCCCGATGGTCAGCGACTGCACCCGGCGGGCAAGGGCCTCGATGATCGCATGGCCTTCAAGTCTCGCCAGGCCCTGGCCCGCACAGCCATGCGGGCCGTAACCGAAGGACAGATGATCCACGGGGTTGCGGAGCACGTCGAACGTGTCGGGATTTTCGTAGTGCCGCGGGTCCCGGTTCCCGGCCCCGAAGAGAATGCCAACCTGGGCGCCTGCGGGAATCGTTACGCCGTCGATCTCCACATCGCGCGTTGCCTTGCGGCCCCAGACGTGGATGGGCACCCAGTAGCGCAGCACCTCGGCGAAAGCGGCAGGCACGAGTTCCGGGTTGGCCCGGACCAGTTCGAACTGGTCCGGGTGGCGCCCGAACAACGCAATGATATTTCCGATCGAGGCGATCGTGGTGTCGACGCCGGCACCGAGGTACTGGTGGATGATGTGCCCGGCAGTGCCTTCCGGGATGTCGCCCCTGGTTTCGGCGTCGAAGATGCCGCGCCCGATGGAGCCGGGGGCGAGGTCTTCGGCAGTCACCGACGAGCACCAGCCGTAGAGCTCCCCGGCGATGGGGAAGCTCTCCTGGGTGCGCTGGTTCAGCGGGCCGAGGACCTGCATCGCGGCCTGGCCCCAGCGCAGCATGTTGTCCTTGACGTGTCCCTGGAAACCAATGAGGTCGGCAACGATTTCGATGGGGAAGGCTCGGGCCAGGGCGTCGATGGCCTCGAAGCTGCCGCTGCCGGCGAGCTCGGCGACGAGCTTGTCGGCCTTTTCGTCGATGACCACCTTCAGGCCGCGCAGGGCGCGGGGGGTCAGGTTCTGCGACAGCGTGGCGCGGAGCTGCGTGTGAAGGGGCGGATCGGAGGCCAGGGAGGTGCCCTGCAGCGCCTCATTCACCATGGGGTTGAACCCGATGCTGGTGGACGAGAAGGTTTCCGGATCGCCGAGGGCGTCGCGGATGGCGTCGTAGCGGGTCAGCACGTAGAGGTCGTTCTTGGGCAGGTGGACCAGTGCAGCCTGCTCGCGGAGTGCGGCGTAGGTGGGGTAGGGATCGACGAGGATATCGTCAGCCCAGATGTCGATGCCTGATTCGATGGGTGCAGTCACGGTGTTCTCCTTACGGATCGTGGCGGTAGGTGGTGGGTCGACGAGGGCTTCCGTCAGTTGGTGACGGCGGCCTCGGCGTTTGCTTCGGTGGTCTCCGCGATGTCATCGACTGAGGGTGCCGAGGACCGTGCGGAGATGAAGAGGGTAAGGACGGCAGACAGCGTCGCCGCAATGCCGGCGGCGAAGTACACAGCCTGGAAGCCCTGGCCGAGGGAAGTCCCCGCGATGCCCTGGATCTGGGGCTGGGCCGAGGCGAGGGCCTTGACCATGCCGTCGACCGCCTGGGCCGGTGCGCCGCTGGCCGCTGCCTGGCCCGTGAACTGCGCGATCACGCCGTCCCAGCCGGAGAGGAAGCCCAGCGGCGGAACGTTGGACAGCCCGCTCACGGCTTCCGCCGGAAGGCCTGCACCGCTAAGGATCCCGGCAATAGGTCCGGCAAAGGCGGTGGCCCCGATGCCGAAGGCGATGGCTGAGCCCACAACGGGGCCGAGGGCGAAGCCGAGGTCACGCAGCAGGTTCGTTGTTGCCGAGGCCATACCGATCTGCCGGGGCGGAACCGTGTTGATGGCTACCGCGGTGACTGAGCCAACGGTGAGGGCGAACCCGATACCGAGCACCAGAAGCGGCGGAATGAACGCCGTCCACGGAGTCCCGCCGAAGGCTTCGGGAGTGCCGAGGGCGAACGACGAAAGCCAGAAGCCCGCGACGGCCATGAGGGCAAACCCAGCGGTGAGAACCCAGCGCGGGGCCACGTGGTGGATGAGCCAACCCACCACCGGGATGAAGGCGAAGGCAGGACCCTGAATGAAGACGAAGAGCACACCGATCTTCCAGGTCTCGGCCAGCGCGAGTCCACTAACGGCGACGCTCGTGCTGAAGCAGATTGCCAGGAAGGCGAACATGCCCGTGACCGCCACAATGCCGGTGATCGAGTAGGCGCTGTTCTTGAACAGCGAGAGGTGGATCAGTGGCTCCGCTGTGCGTGATTCAATGACGACGAAAGCAACCAGGAGGACGACTCCGGCGACGTAGCTGGCGATCACCTGGGCGCTGCCGAAGCCGGCATCCACCGCGGTCACCGTGGCGTAGAGAACGGCGATGAGGCCAAGTGCCAGCGTGAACTGGCCGGGCAGGTCCAGCTTGCGCCCTTCGGCGGCTGCGGAGTCCTTCGCCCGGAGTGCGACGAGGAGCACGAGCACGGCAAGGCCTGCGGCAACCAGGTAGGCCGCCCGCCAGCCGCTGAACTCGTTGGGCGCACCCGGAGCAGCGCCTGGCACCGTGAAGACCTGCGCCGTGAAGCCGGCGAGCACCGGTGAGATCACTGCGCCGAGGGACAGGAACCCGGCCCAGGTGGCGATGACCTTCGCCCGGGCCCGGTGGTCCGGGGTGATAGCCGCGATCATGGACAGCGAGATGGGGAACAGGATGCCTGCCCCGATGCCGCCAACCGCCTGCGCGAAGATCATCATTTCGGTGGTCGGCGCCACCGCGGCCAGCACGGAGCCGACCACGCTGACCGCAGCGCCGGCGTAGAGCAGCTTCTTGCGCCCAAACATGTCGCCCAAGAGTCCCCAGCTGAGCTCAAACACCACAATGCCCATCAGGAACATGCCCGCAATCCACGTCAGGCCAGCGCCCGAAGTATGGAATTCCACGGCAAAGGTCCCGCTGAGGGCACCCGGCAGGGCATTAGTGATCTGCGCGAGCGTGACCGCGCTGTAGGCCGCGATAAAGGTGGCCCGTACCGAGCTGCGGCTCACTACGGGGATTGTCTGGTTCATCAATGAAACTCCCTTGTTTCTGAATAGATGTGGCGCTTCCCACAGTCTGACGCCAGACTTTACACAATGTCAAGAGTATCTACTTTACGTTTGGCTCGTAAACATTTGGACTAATACGTGGCGTCCAATTCTTTGACACTATGTATAGAAATATGTGATGCTGGCTACATTGCAACGGAGCGAAGGCATGGCCCCACCTCCGCGGTGCCCCTGCATTCAGCCCCCATCTTCAAGGGAGAAGCCAAGTGAGTCACACCACACCCGTCGCTACCGGTGACGCGTTCCATGCCCCAACCGGGCCAACCGTCAACACGGTCCTGGGTCCCGTCCCTGCTTCTGAACTGGGCGTCGTCGCAGTCCACGAGGCCCTGTTGTCAGTACTCCCGGGCGCTCAGTACGCCCCGGATATCTCCATGGACCGGGCGGAGATCTTCGAGGTCCTCGCCGCCAAGCTCAATGAGTTCCGTGAGCACGGCGGTAAGACCATCGTGGACAGCACCGGAATGTTCCACGGCCGTGACCTCAAGCTCTACGAAGCACTCTCCCGCTCGACGGGGGTCCACATCGTCGCTTCCACCGGCCTCGGGCCGGAGGAAGAACTCGGCGGCTACTTCCTGACGCCGCAGACCAACCCGCCCACCCCGTGGCCGGCCGAGAAGTTCGCCGATCTTTTCGGCAAGGAAGTCACCGAGGGAATGGTGGTCCCCCGGGTTGAGCGCCGCGCTGCTGCCGGAATCGTCGCCACCATCGCCGACCGCGCCGGCATGACGCCGACCGAGGAAAGCCTGTTCCGCGGATCCGCCCGCGCCGCCAAGAACACCGGCGTGCCCGTCTCCATCCGTTTTGGCGCGGACGTCCTGCACGACCTGGACATCGTCCTGGACGAGCAGATCCCGGCCGACCGGGTACTCGTCGGCGACCTCGACCGCAGGGACGCCAAGAGCTCAGCCATTGAGGTTGCCGCCCGCGGGGCCTTCGTGGGGATCGACCACGTAGGCCTGAACGACCATGCGGACTACGTCACCGACCAGGAGCGCGGCGAACTGGTCCTTGAACTGGTCAAGGCCGGCCATGCGAACAAGATCATCCTGTCCGGCAACTCGGTCGGCGTTGCCAAGGGATTGCCGGAGTACAACCTGCCCTACAGCCACGTCCTGACCACATTCGTGCCTTTCCTCAAGGCACAGGGCCTCAGCGACGAAGACGCCCGGCGCATCCTTGAGGACAACCCGCGCAACCTGCTGACCGTGCGCTAAGCACCCCTCCGCTGCCCACCCCCAACAAGCTTTCGAACCCCTGAGGTGAACGAATGACCAAGGTCAACACCGTGCTGGGAACCATCCCGGCCGAAGAACTGGAAATCGTGGCGGTCCACGAACACATCGGCTACGGCATGCCCGGGTCCGAACTGGACACGAAATGGTGGAAGACGCCGGAACAGGCGTACGAGGAAACCGTGCCGAAACTCCGGAAGTTCCGTGAATACGGCGGCGGCACCTTCGTGGACGCCACCGGCATCTGCAACGGCCGCGACGTCGACTACTACAAGTCGCTGTCCCGGAAGACGGGCGTGCACATTGTGGCCTGCACCGGCTTCGTTGGCGGCGACACCACCCTCCCGCACTTCTCCCGCGCAACCGTGGACTACCTCGCGAAGGTCTTCATCCACGAGATCACCGTGGGAATAGGAAACACCGGCGCCAAAGCCGGCGTCATCAAAGTCGGCGTGAGCCGTGGCGGACGCATGACCGACCTGGACAAGCGCATCTACCGTGCCGCGGCCCGCGCCGCCGTCGTCACCGGCGCGCCGATCCTCACCCACCTGGCCATCGACCCGGAGCCGGCGGTGACCATCTTCAACGAGGAGGGCCTCCCCCTGGACCGTGTGCTCTTCGGCCACGCCGACGACGGCCTGAACGCTCCCATCACCCCGCACGACTGGATCTACGAGCAGGGCGGCCGCATCGGGTTCGACACCTTCGGCTACGACCTGGAACTGCCGGATCCGCCGTTCTGGGGCCGCAAGCGGGCAGAGCGCATGGAACACTTCGTCAACCTCGTGAACAAGGGCTACGCAGACAAACTCCTCGTCTCGGCCGATGCCAACTGCAGCCCCCTTGGCTGGCCGGGCGTTAAGGGCCACACCATCAACTACATCTTCGAGGACATGATCCCCGACATGCGGGCGGCCGGGATCGACGACGCCACGCTCAAACTCCTGCTCGAGGACAACCCGGCCGACTTCCTGTCGCTCCACGCCTGACCCCGGACAGACCACCACAACTTACCCCCAGGCCCCGCCTGGCACACGAAAGAGACTTATCCCATGAAGGCTGAAGACATCAAGAACCTCAAGATCGCCATCGTCGGCGCAGGCTACGGCGGCGCCGCCGCGGCCAAGGCCCTGAGCCTGCTCGGTGCAGACGTCAAGGTCTACGAGCAGGCTCCCCAGATGGGCGAGGTCGGCGCCGGCATCGGACTGCGCCCCGCCACCATCGCCCGGTTCCGCCAGTGGGGGATCTTCGACGCGATCGCCAAGGTCAGCTCGGCGAGCGACTACTTCGAGATCCTCTCCGCCACCGGTGACCCGATCATGAAGGACACCTGGCCGGAATTCGGCGAAGAGAAGCACACCTACCTCATCCACCGCCGCGACTTCATTGAAGCCCTCCTCAGCGTGCTCCCCGAGGGCATGGTGCAGCTCGGCCACAGGCTGGAGACCATCGAGGACAAGGGCGGCCGCTCAGTCCTGACCTTCGCCAACGGCGAGACCGCCGAGGCCGACCTGGTGGTCGGCGCAGACGGCATCAAGTCCTCAGTGCGCGAACAGCTCTTCAGCGACCAGGGCCCGGTGTTCTCCGGCGAGCACGCCTACCGCGTGGTGATCTCCGCCGATGACGCCCATGGCATGGTGACCGACGATAACCTCCGCATGTACATTGGCAAGGGCACCAAGGTCTACCTGCTGCCGCTGCGCCACCGCAACCAGATGTCCTTCGACATCACCGCCCTGAACCCGGACGGCACCTGGGCGCCCACCATCACCAAGGACGACCTCCTGAAGACCGTGGAAGGCTTCGACGAGCGGATCGTGGACATCACCCGGGGCCTGGACATGGACACCGTGAACATCCGCGCGGTCTACGACATTGACCCCGTCGACACGTGGCACACCGACTCCGTGGTCCTCATGGGCGACGCGGCGCACTCCATGCTGCACCACCAGGGCCAAGGCGCGAACTCCGCCATTGAAGACGCCGGAGCACTGGCCGACGCACTCGCCCAGGCCGGCTCGGTCAAGGAGGCCCTGGCCCTGTTCCAGGCAACGCGCAAGCCGGTGACGGACGAGCTGCAGCGCATTTCCCGCCAGGGCTGGAGCGAGGAAGAAGTCAACGATGTCTTCCCGGGCCAGAAGCCCAAGTCCCAGCAGCCCGCGCCGGCTCAGGCCTGAGCCATGCCGCTGCATCCCGAAATTGCCAGGATCCTCGGTACCCTGCCGCCGCCTCCTCCGGGTCCGCTGAACCCGGAGGCGATGCGCGCCGGCGAGGCAGCGCAGGTCCCGCCGCTGGAAGACCGGCTGCCGCTGCACGCCGTTGAGAACGCAACGGCCGCGACCCCGTCGGGCGACGTGCCGGTCCGGATCTACACACCGGCCAACGCCGACGCGTACGGGCTGCTGGTCTACTTCCACGGCGGCGCGTTCTTCCTGGGCAGCCTCGACACCCACGACCACGTGGCGCGGGCCCTGGCCAAGGAAACGGGCCACAAGGTCATCTCCGTTGGCTACCGGCTTGCCCCCGAGTCCGCCTTCCCGGCAGGGCTCGAGGACTGCTACGGCGTTGTCCGCTGGGCCGCGGCGCACGGTGAAAGCCTGAAATGGGACGGGAAGAACCTCGCCATTGCGGGCGACAGCTCGGGCGGCACTTTTGTGGCCGCCGTCGCAGCCAAAGCCCACGACGACGGGTTCGACCGGATCACCCACCAGGTCATGTTCTACCCGTCCCTCGACCTGGACTTCGACGAAGACCGGTACCCGTCGATGCGGGAGAACGCTGTCGGGTACGGACTCGAAACTGCGGGCCTCAAACCGTTCAACTCCTTCTACCTCGAGAACGGTGCGGATCCGGCCGATCCCCTTGTCTCCCCCATCAAACGCGAGGACCTCACCGGCCTGCCGGCGGCACTGGTTATTACGGCAGAGCTCGATCCCCTGCGCGACGAAGGCGAACTCTACGGCCAGCGGCTGAAGGACGCCGGCGTGGAGGCCACTGTCAGCCGGTACGCCGGCGCCGGGCATGGATTCGTCCAGCACTTCTTCTGGCTCCCGGAGTACCACCGGGCGTTCGAAGAGACGGGTTCCTTCCTGAACAGTGCACCGGTCAAAACGGGGGCGGGGCAATGACAGCACCAGTTGCCGTTCATCCCCTGGTCTCCCCCTGGGGACGGTTCGGGCTCTACAGCTTCTTCATCGACGCTCCGGAGCCGGCCATCGTGGACACGGGGATCGCGTCCTCGCCCGCCGAAGGCATGGTGCCCGCCCTTGAAGCGATCGGCCGCCGCATCGAGGACGTCCGCTGGATTCTCCTGACCCACGGCCACATCGACCACATCGGCGGCGCCTACGCACTGTGGGAACTGACGGGACGGCGCGCCCAAGTGGTCATCCACGAGGCCGACGCACCGATGCTCCGCTCACGGCGGGCCCACGTGGACGAATACCTTTCCGGGCGGGCGAAGTATCTGAATGACCCCGACGGCGAGGCGAAGCTGACGGCGGCCACAAACGCGGTCATCTCCGGTGAAATGGAGCCCACCATGCTGGTGCGGGACGGCGAGACCATCTCGCTCGGCGGGGACGTCACCGTCTCCGTCCACGCGATCCCGGGCCACACCCCGGGGTCGGTGGCCTACGTGATTGACGGACAGAACGACGTGTTCGTCGGCGACGCCGTCCAGGTCCACGGGGCAGCCAATGGATTCCCCGGGTTTGTGGACCCCGCCGGCTACCGTTCGAGCCTGCAGTACCTCAGCGACGAGATCCGTCCGCGGCATCTGTATCTGGGGCACCCCTACAGGCGTGCCGATGGCACACCCTACGGTGTCGAACTCGACGCAGACCAGGCCCGGGAAGCGCTCCAGGGGAGCCTGGAGATCGAGTCCCGCGTCAAGGAAGCGGTGTGCGGCTGCCTGGCCGCCGGCCTGCAGGCTTCGGACTCGCCGTATTCACCGTTCGCCCCCGTGGCCCAGGACCTAGGCTACGAGGGGGACCCCACGTTGGAGCCGTCACCGTTCTTCACCACGCTGCACGGCTACCGCACAACGTTCGACCGCTTGACCGAAGATGAGGAGTTACGCACCCATGGATGAGTTTCAGTTTTGGAATGCCGGCGGGGAAAAGATCGCCATCCGCAAGGACCTGCGCGTTCCAATGCGGGACGGCATCGAGCTCGCCGCGGACGCTTACCAGGGCGCTGACGACAAGCCCCGTCCGGCATTGGTGGCGCTGAGCCCGTACGGCAAGGAGCTCCAGGCCCTGGCCCTGACCACCCCGCCGCAGCGGCGTCCCAGCCCCATGTGGGATGGCTGCATCGAGGCCGGTGACATCGCCCGGATCGTCAAGGAAGACTACGTCCACGTGATCGGCGACCTGCGAGGCTCCGGCGCGTCCGGGGGCGAGCACATCGGCAACTACAACGCCGGCGGTGTTTCCCTGGGCCAGGACGCCTACGACTTCATCGAGTGGGTCGCCGAACAGCCCTGGTGCGACGGCAACGTGGGCATGGTGGGCATCTCCTACTTCGGCTCCATGCAGGTACTGGCCGCGGCCGAACGCCCGCCGCACCTGAAAGCCATCTTCGTCTCCGGCGGCCACTACGACTTCTACGAAACCACCTACCACGGCGGCGTGATGTGGTTCATGCCGCGTGCCGCCCGCGAAGGCCGCGGCGGCGACTCCGGCTGGGCGTTCACCGACGGCGTCAAGTCCCGGATGATCGAAAAGTACTCGCTGGAGGAACTGAAGGAGCTTGTCCGCAAGCGCCTGCAGGACCCGGACGTCGCAGCATGGCCTAACCTGGTCCACGTCCTGAACTACCCGAAGAACCACGAGGCCTGGTTCGACATCGTCATGAACGAGCTCGACGGCGACTGGTACGAGGAGCGCAACCCCATCACCCTGGCCCCGAACATCGACATTCCGGTGTGGCTGCAGCTGGACCAGGGCCGAGGTTGGACGCTGGATGGCACCATCGACCTCTACAACGAGCTGAAGGGCCCCAAGAAGCTGGACATCGGCCCCTACCCGCCCATGCAGTCGCGTCCCTTCATTGAGGAACACGACAAGATGTTCCGGTGGTACGACTACTGGATCAAGGGCATCGACAACGGTGTGATGGACGAACCCGCCGTCAGCGTCTTCGTGGAGGGCTCCCGTGAGCTGGTCACCGCGGACCAGTGGCCGCCGAAGGACGTGGAGTACAAGTCCCTGTACCTGCGCCCTCGCCACGCGCTGTCCACCGAACCCGAACTGATGGACACGGAGTACGCCGCTCCGGACGGCTTCTACCAGGCACCGCTGACGGTCACCGACAAAGTGGAAATCATCAGCTGGTCCACGCCTGTGTTCGAAGAGGCCACGGAGATGATCGGCACCGGCGCGGCACACATCTTCGCCGAGATCGACCAGCCTGACACCAACTTCATCATGCGGCTCTGGGATTACGCCCCCAATGGAAAGCGCCAGCTCATCACCAGCGGCTACCTCAAGGCCTCACACCGCGAACTGGACGAGCGGACCACGGAGGGCAACCCGCGCCACCCGCACACCCGCACCGAGCCGGTGGAACCGGGCAAGATCGAGGAATACGTGCTGCGCCTCTTCCCGTTCGCCAACACTTTCCTGCCGGGCCACAAGCTGACGGTGGAACTGTCCAACAACGAGCCGCTGGCGGACGAACACAACGCCCTGCTCCCCCCGGATGCCTTCCACCTGCCGGTGGGCCGCCCTGTCACCCACAAGATCTACCGCGACGCCACCCACCAGTCCCGGCTGGTGCTTCCGTTCACCGTCCGCAAGGCTGTGAAAGAAGCGAAATAGTCCCAGCCGGGACGTCCGGGCACGCCCGGACTTCTGAGGACAGCGCACGACGCCGGATCCTGGCTAATCGGCCAGGATCCGGTAGAGTGCGCGGCGGGTTTCGTCGAGCTTCTCCACTGCTGCAGTGCGTTGCTCTTCTGTTGCGGCGCTCCGGAACTGATGGATAACGCCCATCAGCTTCCCCACGCTCTGGTGGAATGCCGGCCCTGATCCTTCCGCCTCGGTGTTCCACGCGTTCTGCAGCTCCTCGGCGTGCTCAGCTACGTACGCCTTGCCGGTATCCGTGAGGGTGAAGTCTGTCCGCCTTCCCTCGCTGAGCGGCGTGATCAGTTCCTCGTCCACCAGCTGCTGAAGCGTTGGATACACGGAACCGGGGCTGGGCCGCCAGGCCCCCGAGGTTTTCTCCGCGATGGTCTTGATCAGGCCGTAACCATTCGAAGGGGCTTCAGCCAGGAGCGACAGGATCGCCCAGCGGACGTCCCCCCTGCCGGCGCGCCGGAAACCTGGCCCGAATCCGGGGCCAAAGCCTCCGCCCGGCCCGAACCCCGGACCAAATCCCGGCCCGAATCCGCCGCGCGGCCCGAATCCGGGGCCGAAGCCTCCGCCGCGGTGCCCGTGCGGGCCGCGCCGGCCTCTTCCGCGCTCAAACTTTCCCCGCCCGAACGGCGGTTCCAAAAACTTGTCATCGTGAATGCCTTTCATGGTGGCATCGTCCCTTCATGAGTTGTTGAATAACTAACTGGTGAACCGATCACCGATAGTTAACGATATATCGGTAACTATCGTGCGGCAAGGGTCCAACCTGATTCTCCGGCGAAGACATTGCGGCTTTGCGTCAGTTCGTCCGGCCTATGGCTGCCACCCGTTCCGCGGCGTATCCTGTTCACACGTCGCAAGCTTGAGGGCTGAAGAATGGCGAAGAAAAAGAAGCGCGGGCATCGCCTGGCCAGGACCCTGGGAAGGATCCTCGGGTTCTTCACTGCGAGCGCATTGTGCGGCGTGTTGGCCGCCAGCCTGGTGGTGCCGGCCGTGGCCGCCGCAGGTTTCGGGGTCAGCACTTCCATCGGATTCTTTGACAGCCTCCCCGAAGAACTCACCGTCCAGCCGCCGTCGCAAACCACCAAGGTGCTTACCGCTGATGGTCAGACCATCGCCACCTTCTATGCGGAAAACCGGGTCAGGGTTCCGCTGGCCAACATGTCGCCCTTCATCAGGGACGGCATCGTAGCGATCGAGGACAGCCGCTTTTACGAGCACGCCGGCATTGATCCCCAGGGCATCATGCGGGCTCTCTTTTCCAATGTGACCTCCGGCGGGCAGCAGGGGGCATCCACCATCACCCAGCAGTACGTCACCAATGTCATCAACGAAGCGAGGCTATCCCAGGACAAACGGGACGAGGTGGTCCTCAGCGGCCAGAAGGACATGGGGGACAAACTGCGGGAGATGAAGCTGGCCGTCGCGCTGGAAAAGAAATTCACCAAAGACCAGATCCTCGAGGGCTACCTGAACATCGTTTTCTTCAACAGTGACGCCTACGGGGTGGAAGCGGCCGCCAAGTACTTCTTCAGCACCACCGCCAAGGATCTGACCCTCCCCCAGGCCGCACTGCTGGCCGGGCTGGTCAACAGCCCCACCTTCTACAACCCCGCGCTCAACCCCGAGAACTCGATGGCCCGCCGTAACCAGGTGCTCGACGAGATGCTCAAACACCGCAAGATCACCCAGGTACAGCACGACGAAGCTGCTGCCACCCCCATCGAGCTCAAAATCACTCCGGAGCGGCAGGGGTGCGCCAACGCGGCCATGGCGCCGTATTTCTGCGATTACATCTCGCACCTGATCCTCAATAACCCGGCTTATGGTTCGAGCCTGCTCGAGCGGCAGCGGAGGCTCTACCGCGGCGGCCTCACCATCACCACCACGCTGGACAGCAGACTGCAGGGAGCCGCGCAGGCGCAGGTGGATGGCACGGCCGGCGCCAACCCGGACCACTGGGGCGCGGCGCTGGTCTCAGTCCAGCCGGGAACGGGGAAGATCCTGGCCATGGCGCAGAACACGGTATTCCTGCCGGCTGAGGGAAAATTCAACACCCAACTAAACTTCAACGTCGACGCCAAGGACCCCCAGGGCAACGACCTCAATGGAGCCGGCGGTTTCCAGCCCGGGTCGACGATGAAGCCTTTTACCTTCGCCGAGTGGCTCAACGAAGGCAAGTCCCTCACGGCCGAGGTGGACGCGTCCCGGCGGGTGTATCCGCTGGGGTTCCCGTGGCGGGACAGCTGCGGAAAGGTGCTGGGTGCCTACAGCACAGCCCAGAACAACCCTGAACTGGGCGCCGCGGATGACCTGCAGAACGCCGAGGAAGGGTTTTACCGCCCCATGCCCGTCAACTATGGGCTGTACAACTCCATTAACACCGCGACGTTCGCCTCCGCCGCCCAGCTGGACTTCTGCGGCATCCAGAAGATGGTGGACGCCGTTGGCCTTCACAGTGGCCTGGATGGCGCCCAGATCAACATGCACCAGCTGGGCAACCTGCTCGGCGCCACCGGAGTGGCCCCGCTGCACCTGGCCAACGCCTTCGCCACCTTTGCCAACGACGGAAAGTACTGCACCCCCGTGGCCCTCGTGGACGTCACTGACGCAACAGGAGGCAAGCTCCCGGCACAACCCAGCGATTGCCGGGACGCCGTCAAGCCCGACGTGGCCCGCGGCGTCAACTCGGTGCTGCAGGACGTCCTGGTGAAAGGCTCCGGCTTTTGGATCAACCCCAAGATCCACACCAAAATGCCGACTGCTGCCAAGACCGGCACCTCGAACAACAACGGCTCCACGTGGGTGGTGGGCTACACGTCGGGCCTGGTCACTGCATCCTTCTTTGGTGATGCCCTGGAGGGCCAGAAACGTCCCGGCCAGAACGTCACCATCAATGGAAACTTTTACCCCCGGCTCGATGGCTGGATGATTGCCGGGCCGCAATGGGTCAATTACATGCTGCAGGCGGCTCCGCTGTATCCGGCAAACCCGTTCCCGCCGCCACCGGCATCCATGATGAAACCCTCGTACGCCCCCGCTCCCCCTGCGCCCTGGGTTCCGCCGCCGGCGCCTGCAGTGGCCGTTGTCCCTGCCCCTGCCCCTCCCCCGGTGCCAGCACCACCGGTACCCGCTCCTGTGCCGGAGCCGCCACCCGCCCCGGCTCCAGCTCCGGCTCCAGCTCCGGTGCCTGCGCCTGCGCCTCCTCCTGTAACCGCACCTGGGCCACCTCCCGCGCCCGGACCGGCTCCTGCTCCGGCCCCCGCTCCCGGCTTCCCGGCACCGCCCCAGCCCCCGAACAATCCGGGGATCGATCCGCCGCCGGACGAACCCGGAGGCTGACGACGGCGGGAGGCACCGCCGTCGTACGCTCACCTCAGCGGTTCCGCGACCTGGGTGGTTCGGCGCCCCGGAGTGGATCCGCGCCCAGGGTTCCTTGCCTTACGTAGTACCGCGCCAGAGCCGCCGCCACCTCGAGGGCCTCGGCTCCGGTTCGGGCGCGGCAGCCTCGGCACGCGAAGCACGGCGCTCGTGCCAGCGGGCCACTTCAGCTTCCACGTCCCGCGTTTTCGTGATGACGGGGGGACCACCCTGGAGCTGGCGGCGGGCATCGATGACCCGCGCGTTGAAGTCAGCCAACATGCCCCGGACCTGCTGTTCGGTGAACAGGGCATCGAGCCGGCCGTCGAGTTCGGCGTCCTCGGTGCGCAGGAGGATGGCTTTGGGGCCGAGTCCGCTGATGTTCTCGCGCTGGATCAGGCCCTTGACCCACCAGTCCGGATCATAGGCCTCTCCCAGCCCCGGGATGGGCTTGCCCGCATACTTGAGGTTGTCGAACTTGCCCTGTGCCATGGCGTCCCGGATCAGGTATTCCGCGCGCCGGGCATCGTCCACCTTCTTGCGCTTTTCCCGCTCGGCTGCCTCGGCCGCCTCAAGGGCCGCTTCCTCTTCGGCGCTAATCCCCGCGCCGCGGTAGGAGCGCAGCTCAGCGGCCCGCTCCAGCCGGCGTTTGAAAACGTTGTCGCCCATGACCGCCACCGCCTCCACGCCCGTCCCAACCTCGCCCTTCCAGTATTCAAGGGTCAGATTCAGGTTTCAACAGCGCGGCGCCGGCGCGGCTATTCAGCGAGCAGGAAGCACCAGTTGTCCACCATGAGATCAAGCGACGTTTCGCGGTCAACGGTCCAGCCGAGCCGCATCCAGCGACGGGAGAAGAATTCCAGCTCGCCGAAGGCAAGGGCGCAGCGGACCCGCCGGCTGGATTCCTCGAACCGGCCTGCCAGATCCAGGCCGGCCTGCATGTTGTCGATGGCATCATCGAACCATCCGTCCAGGGCCGCCTGGATTTCCGGCTCACTGGCGGCGGCCTGGTGCGCCGCCGTCACGTACGGCCGGATGTCGGCCCACTGGTCAAATTTCCGCGAGAGCCAGAGCTTGATCTGAGCCCTGTCCCCCGACTCCACCACGGACCGCAGCGGCGGAACGTCGGCCTCCGTCAGGATCCGGTTGGAGCGCTCAACCAGCACCAGCATCAACTGGCCTTTGGACGGGTAATGCGCATAGAAGGTGGCCCTGGTGGTACCAACCGCCACGGCAATATCGTCAACGGTGGTGGCGGCGTAGCCCTTCTGTTCAAAGAGCTCAAGCGCCTTTTCCAGCAGCAGCCTGCGGGTCATCTGCTTCTGCGCTTCTCGGATACTTGCCACCCCCATAGATTAGTGCAACGCACCGCTTCAAAGACCACCGAGGATGAAGACTCCGATGAACACCCAAACTGCCAGCGACGGCTCCCCCGCACTCTCGCTGTTCTGCGCCTTTGCGCTCAAACAGGCCGTGGAGCACACCATCCTTCCCGCGTACATCGCGGCGGGCGGTGCCCAGGTTGAGGCAACCTTTGAGCCCACTTTCCGGCTGCTGACCCGGATCGAGTCAGGAGCCCGCCCGGACGTCATCGCGGGGATCACCGGCACCCTGAAGGACCTGGCCGCAGCGGATATGGTGATGGACCCCAGGCCCGTGGCCCGGACGGGAGTGGGTGCGGCCGTTCCGCCGGGCGCTGCCGCTCCGGACATCAGCACCTTGGATGCTTTCGTCAGTGTGGTGACGGGTGCCCGTTCGGTGGCGTACTCCCGCAGCGGGCCCAGCGGCATCTACTTCGCCGGGCTGCTGGAACGGCTGGGGATTGGCGGGCAGGTCACAGCCAGGGCCACCGTGGTGGACTCCGGGCCCACCGCGGCGGCGCTGCTTGATGGCCGCGCGGACCTTGCCATCCACCAACTCAGCGAGCTGATCCTGGTTCCCGAGGCCACCATTGTTGGCCCGCTTCCGGAGGCCGTCCAGGAGTACACCTACTTCTCGACGGCGCTGGGCACTGGGTCCCGGGCTGCCGGAGGGCCGGAGTTGCGCGAGTTCCTGCACGGAGCCGAAGCGCACGCGGCCTACACCGCAAACGGGTTGGAAGTTTTTTCGGAAAAAGCTTGACGCTTTAACTTTACGGGACTATATTTAGTTGTAGCTTCAAGTATTGATCCTCCAGCAGAACAGAATCTGATGAAAAACCTCCTCGCCCGCCTTTTCGGAAAGAAGAACACCATGACTGACATCACCATCATCGGCAACGGCAACATGGCCCGCGGCATCGCAACCCGCGCCCTCGCAGCAGGAAAGAACCTGGAGATCCTCGGCCAGGATGCCGCCAAGGCCCAGGCACTGGCGACCGAACTCGGGGCAAACGTCACATACGGCAGCACGGACAGCACGCCGCAGGGCAGCATCGTGGTCCTCGCCGTTCCGTTCGACGCCGCCAAATCCGTTATCGAGGCCTACGGCGACCGGCTCGCAGGCAAAACGGTTGTGGACATCACCAACCCCGTGAACTTCGAAACCTTCGATTCCCTGGTGGTGGAGCCCGGAACGTCGGCTGCCGAGGAGATCGCCTCACTCGCGCCGGCTGGAGCCAATGTAGTCAAGGCTTTCAACACCACCTTCGCCGGCACGCTGGTGGCAGGCGAGTCCGCCGGCCGGCCGCTGGATGTCTTCATCGCCGGAGACAACGCGGATGCCACCCGGGCAGTCAGCAGCTTCGTCAGCGCCGGCGGCATGCGCCCGCTGGTGGTGGGTCCGCTCAAGCGCTCCCGCGAGCTCGAGGGCTTCCAGTTCGTCCTCATGACCATGCAGGCGAACCCCGAGTTCGCCGACTTCAACTGGGACACCGGACTCGCGGTCACCAAGTAAAAACACGGCCACCAGCAACAACGCAAACAAAACTAAGGGCACGACGCGCGGAACCTCCCGGCATCGTGCCCTTAGCCTTTATGTCCCAGAGACTTGAGGGTTCCGTTTCCTTACAGCTGCGGAAGGACCTGGTCCCGGACCTGCCTCCGGAGGATCTTGCCCAGCATGGACCGCGGCATGTCCTGGATTTCCACAATCCGGCCCGGCACCTTGTAGCCGGCCAGATGCTCCCGGCAGTGGGCGCGCAGGGCTTCCTCATCGAGCGCCGTGCCGGGTTCAAGCTCAACGGCCGCTGCCACCAGCTCACCGCCGCGTTCCAGCGGCTTGCCGATCACGGCGGCGTCCTTCACGTCCGGGTGCAGCCGCAGGACGGACTCCACCTCACTGGGTGAGACGTTGAACCCGCCCGTGATGATCAGCTCCTTGGCGCGGTCCACCACTGTGGCAAAACCGTCGGCATCGACCGTGACGATATCGCCGGTCCGCAGCCAGCCGTCCGCAGTAAGGGTCTTTGCCGTTTCCTCGGGGTTGTTCCAGTAGCCCTGGAAGACCTGCGGGCCCTTAATCAGCAGCTCCCCCTGCAGGCCGGGCCCTACTTCCGTGGCGGGGTTATCCAGCTCCACCACCTTCATCAGCGTGGACGGGAACGGCACGCCGATGGTGCCGGGCCGCCGGCTCGGATGGAAAGGATTGCCCAGCGCCACGGGCGATGATTCGGTCATGCCGTAGCCCTCCACCAGCAGGCCCCCGGACACGGATTCCCAGAGTTCCACCACGTGGTCCGGCAGGTTCATGGCGCCGGAGATGCAGTACTTGCAGCTGCGCAGGGAGATACCTTTTTCCCTGGCCGCCATCGCGGTGCGCTCGTAGATCGGCGGGACTGCGCAGTAGACAGTGGCCGGGGACTTCTTCATGGCGGCGAGCACCAGGTCGGTGTCGAACTTGGGGAAGAGCACCAGCAGGCCCTGCTTACGGATGCCGAAGGTGAGGTAGAGGGTCATACCGAAGGCGTGGAACATCGGCAGGATGGCGTAGAAGACTTCCTTGCGGTACTCGGCACCCTGCATCCAGGCTTCCCCCTGGAGGGCATTGGCGTAGAGGTTGAAGTGGGTGAGCATGGCACCCTTGGGCCTGCCGGTGGTCCCGGAGGTGTACTGGATGACCGCGAGGTCCTCCACCGAGGGCCGCGGGTGTGCCGGGTCAATCCGGCCGTGGCGCAGGAGCTGCTTCCACGGCATGGTGCCGGGAGCCGGGGCGGTCAGGGATGCCCTGGTTTCGCGTAGTTTCCCCACGGGCAGGCCCAGTGCCAGGCGCTTCACCGCGGGAAATGCCGTCAGCAGGTTGACGGAAACAACGTGGTCAATCTCGATGTCGGCCGGGAACTCCCGGATGGCAGCAGCCGCCTTGTCCCAGGCGATGACCACCCGGGCCTGGTGGTCTTCAAACTGGTGGCGGAGCTCCCGGGAGGTGTACAGCGGGTTGTGTTCCACCACCACCGCGCCGAGGCGGAGGACTGCGTAGAAGGCCACCACATGCTGCGGGCAGTTGGGCAGGATCAGGGCCACCCGGTCGCCGGCCCTCACGCCCAGCTGCCGCAGGCCCTCGGCGGCACGGTCCACCTGTTCCCCGAGCTCGGCGTAGCTGGTGCGCCGGCCGAAGAACTCCAGCGCCGGGGCGGTGCCGGCTTCGGCTACGGAGCGTTCCAGCATCGCCGTCAGGGACTCGGTGGGGAGTTCGATCTCTGCCGGCACACCGGGCTGGTAGTTCTTCACCCACGGCTGAACAGCGACATCCGCCACGGCGTCAGGCCTGCCCGAAACTAAGCACACGCCCGGCCGCGGTCCATCCCGAGGCCAGGAAGCGGTCCGCCTCGTCCGGGTCCACGATGAGGATCAGCGTGTGGGCGCCGTGGAGGTAGGCCTCTTCGGCGAGGGTGGCCAGCAAGGCCGGTTCGTATTCGTCCCGGTCCTGCGGAGTTTCGAAACGGAGGTTGCCGATGACCGCCGCCTGCTCGCCAACGCTGATGCGGCCACCGCCGACAGGATGGTCGAACACAGAGATCTCGGCGACGTCGTAGTCCTCCATGGGAGCCGAAGCTACCTGGGCGTTTTCCGGGAGGGAGTGGGCTGCGGCAATCTCGGCTGTGGCGGCAGTCAGGAAAACATGTTCTCCCAGGGGCGAGAGCCCCTGCTCCTGCGCTTGGGCCAAGGCATCGGAATGGTCCGCTTCGGAGGGGATGAGGACAGTGGAGACGTCGGCGGCGGGGTCAGTTCCGCGGACACGGCCCCACAGTACGGCCCATTCGCTGAGAGAATCCTGTAGTTCGGACATGTGGCGCTCCTCGACTCGACGGCGGCGGTTCATGTTGATTCTTGCACCACCGCCCCGCCGCCGCTAAAACGCGCGCTCCCTGCCGTTAACCCGCGCCGACCCCTGCCGCTAGACCGCCCGCGCGTGCTCGGCGAGAACGGCGTCGATCTGGCCGGCCGCTTCCTTCATGCCTTCCTCCATGCCCATCTTGACCATTTCCTCCATCTGCTCTTCGGACTCGAAGCCGGACAGGATGGTCATCCGGGTGCGGCCGCCAAGGTCCTCCAGGTCCACGGCGGCGTGCGAGATACCCATGGCATCCACGGGCGCGCCGGATTCGTCCGCGAAACCGTCATCAAACTCGAGCTTCCGCGGCGCCTCGATGGAGGTGAATTTCCACCAACCGCGGGGCTTCTCGCCTTCGGGGGTGGTCATGTAATAGGCGGCCTTCCCGCCGGGCTGGAAGTCGAACCGGTCAAACGTGGCCGGATAGTTGGGCGGACCCCACCAGCGCTCCAGCTGCCGCGGGTCTTCCCAGACCTGCCAGACGCGTTCGACGGCGGCGTCGAACTCCGCCACGAGGGTGAGGCTGAGGGCCTCGAGATTCTTGGTGGAACTGATAACAGGCATTGCCGTACCTTCCTTATCCTTCAGCCAGAATGTCCGCAATCCGACCGGCGCGCTGCCGCCAGATCGCCTCGTACTCATCGAGCAGCCGGCGGGCCTTTTCCAGTCCTTCGTGGTTGCCCCGCACAATCTGCTCCCTGCCGCGCTTCTCCTTGGTCACCAGGGACGCGCGCTCCAACACCGCCACATGCTTCTGGACGGCGGCGAAACTCATGGCGTAGAGCGCAGCCAAGCCGGAGACGGAATACTCGGCCATTGTTACCCGCCGCACGATGTCCCGGCGGGTGGCGTCCGCGAGTGCCTGGAACAGGCGGTCAACGTCCGCATCACTGAGCTGATCTACAACCATTTGGTTGTACAATACGCCTGCCATCGCGGGGTGTCAACGGGTTCCCAGGGCGCCGTTCTTCATCTTCCGCTTGCCTACCGCGGGTGGATCGATATTTTCCTTTACTGAGAGCTTCCTTCACGAACGTGTAATCGATCACACTTTCGCCGTTTCAGTTGTCAAGCGCGGGGCCCACCATGAACCATGAAGTAGGAGCCTCGTGGCTCCGCACACCTAGATCAGCAATCCTCACCGACGAGGATGCGGCCTTATCAAGGATGACCGGGCCGTTAACTGCATGAGCGAAAGTACTGACAATGACGTTTGAATCCAGCCACTCCGTATCCCTCAAAATCTGGGACCGGTCCGCGATTGACCACACTCTCGACGCCGCCGCGCAGGACCTCTCGGTCAAGGCAAACACCACCAAGTGCCGCATCGCGGTTCACGCCAGCGGCCCCAATACCTTCACGCTGAGCGTCCGCAGCGACGACCACCAGCTGGTCACCGCCTAACGGTTCCAGACGAAAACAGAAGCGGGCGACGCCGGGACTTTCCGGCGTCGTCCGCTGTTTTGTGCCCCGGGGGACTCCGCACGATAGTTGGATCACATTGGGGCGCCGACTCTCTGAAAGAGGAGTATGGTGAAGCTAAGTGCATGCATATGCATGAAGCTATCCAATGGATCGACGAAGGAGAATGCCCCATGAAGGCATGGCAGTTCAACGGCACGAACAACCCCCTGGAACTCAACGAGGTCGCAGAACCGACTGCCGGTCCGGGCCAGGTGGTCGTCAGCGTCAAGGCCGCCGGAGTGTGCCACTCCGACGTCACCGCCCTCGACGACGCCGGGTGGATGCCGCTGTTCCCCGAACTCCCCCGCACCATGGGCCACGAAAATGCTGGTGTTATCACGGAGGTGGGCGAAGGCATGGACCACTGGAAGGTCGGCGACCGCGTGGGCCTCTCCCCTGTGATGAGCGACGGCGACGCCCTCGGCTACGGAAAGTGGAACGGCGGGTTCGGTCCCAAGCTGCTCGCCACGGATGACAACCTGGTGAAGCTGCCGGACGAGGTCACGTTTGAACTCGGCGCCATGGCCACGGATGCCGGGCTCACCGCGTACCACGCCATCATGGCCGTCGGCGGAGCCAGGGCAGGGATGAAGGTCGGCGTGATCGGCCTCGGCGGCCTCGGGTACATCGGCGCCCGCGTCGCCGTGCTCGCCGGAGCCGAGGTGTACGGCGCCGAAGTGAATCCCGAGACGCAGAAGCTGGCCGACGAGATCGGCCTTGCTGGAGTTGCGGACTCCATCGAAGCCTTCAAGGACAAGAAGCTGGACCTGATTGTTGATTACGCCGGCTTCGGCACCACCACCGCAGCCGCGCTCGAGACACTGGCCGAGTTCGGCACGCTGGTGCAGGTGGGCATGGGACGCCTCGAGTCCACCATCAACACCTACCCGCTGATCATCAACCAGCTCTCCATCAAGGGCTCCAAGTCGGGCACCAAGGAGGACCTCGAAAACCTCTACGCCCTGATGAAGTCCGGCGAGCTGACCCCGCCAATGAACCTGATCACCCAGGCGGACATCCCCGAGGCGATCGACAAGCTGCGCAAGGGCGGCGTGGTGGGCCGCTTCATCGCGATCTACCAGGACTAGCCCCTTCGGTCCCAATGCAAAAGCTGTACCACTGCAAAGCACAAGCGGACGACGCCGGGGGCTCCCGGCGTCGTCCGCTTCTGTTGTGTGCCCGGGGAAGGAGCGCTAGCCCTGGTCGCCGCCACCCACCGGAAGTACGGTGCCGGTGATGTAGCTGGCGTCGTCCGAGGCCATAAAAAGGATCGGCGCGGCCTGCTCGGCGAGCGTTCCGTAGCGCTTGAACAGGGTACTCTCCGTGGTCTGGTCCACAATCTCCTGGTACCACACCGCTTCCTGTGCCGACTGTTCGTTGGGGTTGCGCGGCACCTTCCGCGGCGGGGCTTCCGTGCCGCCGGGTGCAGTGGCAACCACTCGGATGCCCTTGGACGCGGCCTCAAATGCGAGCGACGCCGTCAAGGCGTTGACCCCGCCCTTGGACGCCGCGTACGGCACGCGGTTGCGGCTGCGGGTGGCGATCGAGGAGACGTTGACGATGACGCCGGCCCCGCGCTCCAACAAGTGCGGCAGCGCGGCCCGGCTGCACCACAGGGTCGGGAAGAGCGAACGCCGCACTTCGGCCTCGATCTCGTCCGCCTCGTAGTGCTCAAACGGCTTGGCCCAGATGGTGCCGCCCACGTTGTTGATGAGGATGTCGATCCGCCCGAACTCCGCCACGGCATAGGCCATCAGGTCCGTGGCGCCGGCGTAGGTCTCCAGGTCGCAGAGGAAATGCCGGGACGTTGCGCCGCCCGCAGCGATTTCCGCAGCCACCTCCGCCACCAGGTCCGACCGGTCGGCCAGCACCACCGTGCCGCCCTCGGCGGCAACCTGATGGGCGACGACGGCCCCGATGCCTTGGGCGGCTCCGGTCACCACCACAACTTTGTCCGTAAAGCGCATCGCCATGTGTCCTTCTTTCGTATCCTTCGTAGCTTGCCTCTGCGTGTCCGCCCGCCTAAAGGGCGGGTTCGCGATTCAGCGCTGGGGCCGGTTCGCTTTCAGCTTCTACCGCGGCGGCGGCAACCGAATTGCGCACCAGCAAAGTGGCGAGGGCGGCCAGGACCAGCGGCACAGCCAGTGTCATGAAGTAGCCGGAGGCACCGAACCCGGCGAGGATAAGCCCGCCCAGGGCTGAACCCACGATGGAGCCGAGGCGGCCGATTCCGATGCCCCAGCCCGTGGCCGTGGCTCGCAGCTGGGTGGGGTAGGCGTTCGCGATCAGGTAGTTCAGGGCCAGCTGCTGGCCGCCAATACCGAATCCCGCCAGGCCGATCAGGATAAACACCACGGCGAAATTGGAGCCGGCCAGGCCCAGGCCCAGCGCCACGAGGATCCCGGCGCCGAACATGACCAGCAGCAGTTTCCGCGCGTTGACCTTGGGCAGGATGATGGACAGCGGGATAGCGAAAAGGATGAAGGCGCCGTTGACGGTCACGGTACCCATGGCGGCCTGTGAAGCTGCCAGGCCCAGCGTCTTCAGGGCTGTGGGCATCCAGAGGAGCAACAGGTACCAGGCGATCCAGTTCAGCAGATAGGTGGAGAAGACGGCGATGGTGACCATCCGGTACTTCGCGGAGAACAGCGCGGCGATGGAGCTCCGTTCTTCCTTCTTGTCCTCGGTGACCAGTTCAGTGCCCGGATCCACCGGCTTTCCGGAGATGGCTGCCATGATTTTGCGTGCCTCAGCCTGCGCAGCCGGTGTGCGCCTGGTGGCCAGGAACACCGGGGATTCGGGGAGCAGTTTGAGGCAGATCAGGAGCAGCGCCAGCGGAAGCACGCCGCCCAGCAGGAAGATGCCGCGCCAGCCCATGACGGGAAGCCAGGCGGCGGCCACCAGGCCGCCAAGCAGCGCACCGCCCGGCAGGCCAAGCAGCACCAGGGTCATAAAGGTGCCGCGGCGGGACTTCGGGCTGAACTCCGCCGTCAGGGCCAGGAGTGCCGGTGTTGCACCGCCCATGCCGAGACCGATCAAGAACCGGAGGACGATGATCTGCTCCAGCGTCTGGGCGAAGGCACCGGCCAGTGAGAAGACGCCGAAGAGGACTAGGGCCAGCAGGATGGTCTTCTTGCGGCCGATCCTGTCGCCGAACGTGCCCAGAGTCATGGCACCTGCGCACATGCCGATGGTGCTGGCGGTGATGACCCAGGTCATGTCGGTGGCCTGCAGGCCGAAATCGTCGGCGATGGCCGGTCCGATGAAGGCGATGGACTGCGTGTCGAATCCGTCCAACAGGGCGATCACGAAGCAAAGGGCCACGACGGACCAGCGCTTGACACCCATGGGTGTGTTGTCGATAACGTCCTGGACGTTATATGCGGTTTTAGTCACCATTGACTCACTTTCAAAATACTTCGGGGCTTGGCCCCTCAGGACATGGTTAGCCTTAGAATTTGGGGCGACCGGACTATGGCGGCGCGTCATTGCGTGCCGGACATCACGTTCGGGCCACGGCCAGCCTAAATCATGCATTGAGTTACGATAAATACGCATTCCAGGCCTACTAAGACCCCTGCCGTCCGAATGCTTCCCTCGGGACGCCGGGCCGGTTGACACGCCCTTGCGAAGTACTGTTAACTTTTGCATACGCTGAAATAACAGTTCCACGATGCGAAATGAAATAGCCGCATAGCCTACACCGTGGATGCCAGCATCGACATATTAGGATCTGTTATGCACCTACAACAGTTCAATGCGGCCGGCCGCACAGAAGCCACCGAATTCCTGCGCCCCTGCCTGGACATCCAGCGCTGGATCGACGAGCTCGCCGACGCGCGGCCATATTCCAGCCTCGATTCCCTTCTGGCATCGGCGCGGGAGGCTGCCACCCCGTTCACCCCTGCGGAAATGGACGCAGCCCTCGCCCACCATCCGCGGATCGGTGAGCAGGCGAAGGGCCACAGCGCAGAAGCCAAGCTGTCCCAGTCGGAACAGGCCGGACTGGGCGCGGCCAATGCCACCGTCGCCCGGACCCTGGCAGAAGGCAACCGGGCCTACGAGGAGAAATTCGGCCAGGTCTTCCTGATCCGCGCCGCGGGCCGCAGCCGCGAGGAGATCCTGGCTGCCCTCCACACCAGGCTCGGCCACACTCCCGAAGAAGAACAACCCATCATTGGCCAGCAGCTACGGGAAATCGCTGTGCTCCGACTCGAAGGGCTGATCAGCAAATGAGCACCTCCCACGTCACTAGCCATGTGCTTGATACCGGCTCCGGCAAACCGGCGGCGGATGTCCCGGTAACCCTCAGCGTTCTCGACGGTAAGGGTTGGGCGCAGATCGCCGAAGGCGTTACCGACGAGGACGGGCGGATCAAACAGCTGGGACCGGACCGCCTGGCTACCGGGACGTACCGCCTGGCCTTCGACACGGGCAAGTATTTCGCCGCCAGTGGCACCGAAACCTTCTTCCCGGAAGTGACCCTCACGTTCGGCGTGGTGGAGTCGGAGGCCCACTATCACGTGCCGCTCCTCTTGAGTCCGTTTGCCTACTCCACCTACCGGGGCAGCTGAGCCGGCCTTTCAGCCCGACCATCTGCACGTCTTCGATGAGCGATTCAGCGGCACTGCCTCTGGATCGCGGTTGTGTCCCGCGAAGCACGGAACCCCGCCCTGTCAGGAGCGGGGTTCCATGCTTTGCGCCGACGTACCGGCCCGGGATTTCGCGCGGCTGTTACTTTTCGTGCCCTGCGTCCGAAGACGCGTCAGGTGCGGCAGCGGCGTGGGTGGGCCGCCTCATGTGGAACTCGGGGATCTCTTCCGGGTTCGGGCCGCCGCGGAACTTGGGGGACGGTTCCTGGCCGCCGCTGATCCGCTGTAGCTCCTGGTCCTCGAAGTCGTCCTCCACGCCGAGCATGATGGCGGAATCGTGGTTGGTGATTTCGCCGCGGAATGCCCGGACCATCACGCTCCGGTCGAACTGGCCTTCCCACTTGGAGACGACGAACGTGGCGACGCAGTTGCCCAGGAGGTTCACCACCACCCGCATCGAGTCCATCAGCCGGTCTGCGCCGAGGAGCAGGGCGACGCCGGCCACCGGGAAGATTCCGAGGGCGGCAGCGGTCGCGGACAGTGCCAGGAAGGACGATCCGGGAACTCCGGCCATACCCTTGGACGTCAGGAGCAGGACTCCCAGGGCCGCCAGCTGCTGGCCAAAGTCCAGGTGGTGTCCGAAGGCCTGAGCCAGGAAGAGGAGCGAGATCGAAAGGTAGATCGCGGCGCCGTCGAGGTTGAAGGAGTAGCCGGTGGGGACCACCAGGCCGGTAGTGGCGCGGGAGCAGCCCGCGTTGGTCAGTTTGGTCATGATGCGCGGCATCACGGCCTCGGTGGAGGCGGTGCCGAGTGCCAGCAGGAACTCCTCGCGGGTGTACTTCAGGAAATGCCAGAGGGGAACCCGGGCGAAGCCCCAGGCCACGAGGAACAGCAGTCCGATGAAGATGATGGCCGCGCCGTAGCATGCGGCGATAAGCAGCGCATAAGTGCCCAGTGTATCGAGTCCGTACTGGCCGATGATGAACGCCATGGCCCCGAAGGCACCGATCGGCGCCACTTTCATGATCCAGGACATGATCTTGAAGATGAGCTCCAGGACGGTCTCCATGAGGCTGATGACCGACATGCAGCGTTCGCGTCCGATGACCACGATGGCTGCGCCGAAGAACACCGAGAAGAACAGGACCTGCAGGAGGCTGTTGTTGGCGAAAGCACCGATGACGCTGGTGGGGATGACGTCCAGGATGAAGGCCGCGGCGTCCTTGGGCACGGCATGGCCGGTCTTGGCGTCCAGGGCTTCCTGGGAAAGCGTGCTGGGGTCGATGTTCAGCCCGGCACCGGGCTGAACGAGGTTGCCTACGATCAGGCCGAAGACCAGCGCGAAGAGGGTGGCCGCGGTGAAGTAGAGAAGGGCTTTTACTCCGACCCTTCCGACCGCTTTGACGTCGCCTACGGCCGAGATGCCCGTGACGATCACCAGGAAAATCAGCGGCGCGATGATCATTTTGATGAGCTGGATGAAGCCATCACCGAGCGGCCTCAGTTGTGAGCCGAGGGCCGGCCAGAAATGTCCGATGAGAACACCTGCCACAACGGCGATCAGAATTTGGAAAAAGAGCGACCTATACAGGGGCTTCTTCTTCGACGGCGCCGAACTCGCCTTCAGCGCCGCGGAATCTGGGATCTTCATTGATCTGTACCTATCAATCGGGAACAGCCCCGGAGATCGGGGTCTGTTTCCAACGTAACCCCGGTCACACTATTTCCGCAAGAGGAAAATCAAATTCCGCAATGTGAAAACTTAAGTACAGGGATGCGGGCACGCAAAACGGCGCGATGCCGGCGGCCGCCCGCGGGTGAACCCCCGGGTGCCGTCTGCATCGCAGCGGAAGGGTAAGGGTGCCGGCGCTAGCCGCGGCCGATGAAGGGCATTCCTGCTGCAGTAATCACCACCGAGCCGACACTGGCCGACGGCGGCATGCCGGCCATGAGGAGCACGGCGCGGGCGGCGTCCTCAACGGGGAACATCGGCTCGACCTTCCGCGAACCGTCAGCTTGGAGCGCGCCGGAGCCGACACCGATGGTATCCATGATGTCGGTGGCCGTATTGCCGATGTCTATCTGCCCGCACGTGATGCCGAAGGCCCGGCCATCGAGCTCTATGCTCTTGGTCAGGCCCGTCATGGCATGCTTGGTGACGGTATACGCCACCGTGCGGGGCCGCGGCGAGTGGGCCGAGATGGACCCGTTGTTGATGATCCGTCCACCTTGTGGTGATTGGGCCTTCATGGCCCGCACGGCCGCCGCGGCGCACAGCATGGAGCCGGTCAGGTTTACCGCCAGGACTGCGTCCCAGTCGGCCACGGCGATTTCATCCACGGACGCCGCAGGGCCGAACACGCCCGCATTGTTGAAGAGGACATCGACCCTCCCCCACCGCCGGATGACGTCCGCGAAGAGACGCTCGACGTCGTCGGGCCGGGTGACGTCACAGGGCACCACCAGTGCATCGGGATGACCGTCAGCCGTGTCCACCAATTGCGCTTCCCGGCGCCCGGCAAGCGCCACACGGTAGCCTGCTGCCAGCATCTGCCTGGCAACCGCCCTGCCAATGCCGGAGCCGGCCCCCGTGATGACAGCGACCCTCCGGGCCCTCTCTGGACTACTCATGCAAAGCTCCTCATCGTCGCGGTCACAATTGAATAGTAGGGCCTGCCGTCATAATCTCGAATTGCAAGATTGTTTTCTCACAATACGAAAACATGAGCCAACATTCAACGACGAAACGAGGCTGACGTGGCTGCAGGAGAAGATACCTCCCATATCCTCAGCGGGTTGACTAACCAGCTGCCTGATCGTGATCCGGAAGAGACCGCCGAGTGGGTTGAGTCCCTGGACGCGCTGATCAGGGAACAGGGCACTGAGCGTGCCCAATACATCATGCGGAGCCTGCTGCAGCGTGCCGGCGCGCAGAGCGTCGGGGTGCCGATGGTGACCACGACGGACTACGTGAACACTATTCCCGTGGACCAGGAAGCGCAGTTCCCCGGCAACGAGGAGTTTGAGCGGCGTTACCGGGCGTATATGCGCTGGAACGCTGCGATCATGGTGCACCGGGCGCAGAAGGCGAACATCGGCGTGGGCGGGCACATTTCCACCTACGCCGGTGCGGCGACGTTGTATGAGGTGGGCTTTAACCACTTCTTCCGGGGCAAGGACCACCCGGGCGGCGGTGACCAGGTCTTTTTCCAGGGCCACGCCTCGCCCGGCATGTACGCGCGTGCGTTTATGGAAGGCCGCCTGACCGAGGAGGACATGGACGGCTTCCGTCAGGAGAAGTCCAAGGAGGGCCACGCCCTGTCCTCCTACCCGCACCCGCGGCTGATGCCGGAGTTCTGGGAATTCCCCACGGTCTCGATGGGCATCGGCCCGATGAACGCGATCTACCAGGCGCAGTCCAACCGCTACCTGCATAACCGCGGGTTGAAGGACACCAGCGACCAGCAGGTCTGGGCGTTCCTGGGCGACGGCGAAATGGACGAGCCCGAGTCCCGCGGCCTGCTCCAGCTCGCCGCGAACGAAAACCTGGACAACCTGAACTTCGTGATCAACTGCAACCTCCAGCGCCTGGACGGGCCGGTGCGCGGCAACGGCAAGATCATGCAGGAACTCGAAGCGTTCTTCCGCGGCGCGGGCTGGAACGT
>NZ_JBFRDI010000011.1:0-152547 GCF_052113505.1 Pseudarthrobacter sp. TAF60_1 | reverse complement strand
CTAGGGCGTGTCTCCCAAATCGGTTGATCGCTGACTGGAAAACTTGGCGGCGTGTCTCGTTTTCAAGTTTTTACTGATGATCAGTGGGCCCGCGTTGAGCCGTTGCTGCCCAGCTCTGACGGCCAACGCGGGCGTCCGTTCCGGAACCACCGGCAGGTCGTGGAGGGCATCGCGTACCGGTATCGGTGCGGGATTGCCTGGCGGGACCTGCCAGAGCAATTCGGCCCGTGGCAGACGGTGTGGAAGCGCCACCGCCGCTTTGCAGCAGACGGGATCTGGGATCGGATCCACGCCGTGCTGCTGTCCGAAGCCGACACCGCCGGAGAGATCGACTGGACGGTGTCAGTGGACTCGACGATCAACCGCGCCCACCAGCACGGAACGAACCTACCCCGCAACACAGGGGGACCCGCTGAATTACAAGAAACTATGGGCTGAGCCTGAGGACCACGCCGTCGGCCGCTCCCGGGGCGGACTGGGCACGAAGATCCATCACGCCTGCGACGGGAAAGGCCGGCCCCTGGCCTTCCTCCTCGGACCGGGTCAGGGTTCAGATTCGCGGATGTTCCCGCACGTCATGGACGCCATCAGCGTCCCGCGCCCCGGTAAGGGGCGGGCCCGAACCCGCCCCCGGTCCGTCGTCGAGCAGTCCTTCAACATCTTCAAGCAATGGCGCAGCATCGCCACCCGGTACGACAAGCTCGCCATCACCTATCGGTCCGGGGTCGCTCTCTACTCAGTCCTGATCTGGCTACGTCAATAAGGAGACACGCCCTAGCCGCCCATTGAGGTGCGGACCGCTTCACCCCAGGACTGCCGTGCCAGCTCCGCCACCGCGGCAAGAATGTCCGACGGCGGCAGCGACAGATCCAGCGGAAACTCCACGATGTCGATATCGGTGTTGAGTATCCGCCGCAGCTTCATCTCGCCGGCACCCGCGTAGACGAGCCAGGCCGTCGGCACGCCAAGGGCAGTGCAGTGGGCCAGCATCTGGTAGTGGTCGGCGGTGAGGGATGCGCCGAGATCCGCAGCGGCCTTGTACTTGGCGTTATAGACCACCACGGGGCGGCCGTCCAGCACGTGCACGGCATCCGGTCGGACCGAGAGCCTGTCAGCATCGCGGACGGCCTCGCTGAGGAGCGCGTTGTACTGCAGCCGCGTCTCCCCCGGATACACCGCCATGGCCTCGCGGAGCGCCGCGCCCACGAAGTCCTCAAACACCTGCGCCATGTCCACCACGAACGATGCGGTCTGCTGCTTGCCCTCGCCGGCTTCGGCCGACGCGTTCCGGAGGATCAGCCCGGCCAGGCGCAGCACTGAGTGGTAGCGGACGTTCATCCTGCTCGGTGTCCACGGCGGCAGCGGTGCGCCGGCCGGAAGCCGGGTGACGGCGTCGAGCTTTCCCTTGAGCTGGCGCAAGCGGCTCAGGACCTCAGGCCGGACCCGCGGGACCTGGCCCATGCGTTCCAGTGCCGCGCGCAGGATCCGGTTTTCGGCAATGTCCTCGGTGAACTCGTCGTAGGACACCTCCAGCGGCACCAGCATGCCCGGGCGCCGGGAAATCTGGTCCGAAATCCGGATGCGACCCTTGACCGTGCGGAGTGACTCGTCCACGGTCAGGTAGCCCTGCAGCACTCCGCGGCCCAAGGCACGCTCCGCCGACTGTGCCAACGACTCCGCCAGCGCACTCCAGAGTTCGCGGTCCTCGACAGCGGACACCGAGTCTGCCCGGAAGCCTTGGTTGCCGGCATAGCTGAGAAGGAAGAGCAGCCGGCTCAGGCCCAGCCGGTCCTTGGGCCGGACATCCAGCTGCATGGTGGCCGTACGGACCGACCCCACCTTGCCCACCGGCTCGATCCGGTAGAGGCCCATGCCCATCGGCGAGGCCTTAGCCAGGCCGCTCGAGTTCAGGAATGCGGCGCTGGCGGCATCGAGCCGTTCCACAACGCCGCCCGACAGCTCGTCCAGGACCAGGTGCCTGCTCCCCTTCGCCGGGGTGCCATGCGCCGGGGCCTGCCTGGGCTTAGCCGGCAGCGGCTTGGTCGGCCGGAGCTTGGCCGGGTTGCCCTGGGCCGGCCCGGCATCGGCCGGCAGCCCCTTAGCTGGCCGCAAGGCGTCCCAGCAGCGGTTCCAGCCCGAACCGCTCCTCCAGCTGCGCCCGGGTCAGCTGTCCGTGGTAGTGCTCTTCCAGCAGCGGCATCAGCTCGTACTTCCAGATCCGGCGCAGCCCGGCCGGGGTCTGAGCTGCCGGTTTCATGAAGTACGAAGGGCCGATCATCAGGTCCCGGTCCCACTCGTCAATGGCCGCGTTCAGCGCATCGAGCAGCAGCGCCGGGGTGGTATCGAGTTGCCGCGCCTGCAGGAAGCGCAGCAGCGAGCCTTTGACCGGTTCGGTCTGCGGGTGCAGCTCGATGAACGCGAACCGGCGGCGGATGGCGGCATCCATCATGGCGATGGACCGGTCTGCGGTGTTCATGGTGCCGATGATGTACAGGTTGTCCGGCAGCGTGAACGGCTCGTTGGGGCTGTACTGCAGGTAGATCCTGTCGTCACGGTACTCGAGCAGGAAGTACAGCTCACCGAACACCTTGGCCAGGTTGGCGCGGTTCATCTCGTCGATGATCAGGAAGTACGGTTTCTTTTCGTTTCCGGGCTTCGCTGCTTCTTCGGCCAACCGGCGCAGCGGGCCCGCCACGAGCTTGAAGGACACCTGGCCCTCGTCGGTTTTATCCGGCCGGTAGCCTTCGAAGAAGTCCTCATACGCGTAGGACGGGTGAAACTGCACCAGCTTCACCCGTTCGTCCGTGCTGTCCTGTGCGAGCTCCGCGGCGAGGTGCTTGGCGAGGTATGTCTTGCCGGTTCCCGGCGGGCCGTAGAGAACCAGCTGACGGTTCTCCTCCAACAGTTCCGCGATCTCCTGGAGCGGTTCGAGGTCCATGTGGAGGGAATCGGCGAAGTCGCGGCTCAGCGGGCGGAAGCCCTCCTGCACCGGGACGACTTCGACGGCGGCTGTGGCGGGGTCGTCGTCGTCCGGTTCCGCCTCGCCGGGAACGAGCGCCTGCAGCGCCTGCACCACCTTGGTGACGTCCACAATGATGCCGGCGGTGGCCAGCTGGCGCTGCACGTGACGGGGAAGTTCGCCCATGGGGTGCCCTTCGTCGTCGAGCCAGCGGACCTTGCGCCGCATCTGGCGGTTGTCCTCATTGTGCTCAGGTTCACCGAGCACCACGCCAAGCCGTACCGTGCCCGAGTTCTGGTACAGCACAAGGTCGCCGGGTTTCATGACGGTCAGGAAGGCGAAGACGGCGGTCTTGGTGTCCTCCCGCTCCACGTAGCCCAAGTGCTTGTAGTCCTCGTCTACGGCGTGCTGGACCAGACCCGCAGTTACGCCGGGGTCGAGGTGGCGGAGATGTTCGACGTCGAGCGTCACTTTTTCCTCCTCGTGCCACGCGGCGAGGAGCTCGGCGTTGTCGCTGTGGGTACGCAGCAACCACGCGCGGCGGCCGGGGTCCCCGACCTTGCGCCACTGACTCACGAGCTGGCGCGCGTACCAATCGATGCGCTGCCCGGCCTGTTCGTCCAGGTGCAGACGGATGCGGTGGATGTCTGCGGTGATGTCCTCGTCCGAGTCGCCGTTGGCGCCCCCCACCAGGGAAGCAAAGGCATCACGGATTTCCCGGCGTTCAACATCGGCCACTACCGGTTCAAAATAGCTGGGCCACGCAAGGTACTCGATGCTGCGCCGGATGGCAGGCTGGTCCTCCGGCGTGCCGGCAGCCAGCTCGTGGAACTTCAGGGGGTCCTTCAGCGCCTTGTTGATGGCCGCCGGGACCTGCTGGTCCACGTGCTGCACGAAGCGGCAGAGCCACTTCAGGTGGTCCCAGATGGTCCAGTTGAATTCGGCGGTGCGGTCCCTGATCACACCGTGGTCCGTCATGCCCATGTACAGTTCCTGGGGCAGTTCCAGTTCAGGCTCCAGCCAGGAAGCTGCTTCGGCCACGCGGGCGCGCTTGACCTTGAGCGACTTCACCTCGTGGGCCAGCGGCAGGGACTGCAGGAAAAGCAGTTCCACGGCGAGCTGTTTGGCCTCGCGTGAGGCGCCCTCGAGGTTCTGCCGGAGATTGGTCATCATGGGCGCCTTGGCATCCGCCACCCCTTGTTCCAGGCGTGCCAGCAGCTCGGCCGCAGCGTCCGCCGTCCAGGTAAGGGTCCTGCCGTCCAAGGCCGAGGGCTTGCCCTGCAGGCCCGGACCGAGTACAAACCACGCGGCCTCCTCGATCTCCTTGGAGACGCCGAGGGCGCGGTGCATTGCAGTCTTGGGAGGCGGGGTCATATGTTCAAATTTACAGGCTCAAGCTGGGTGCCTGCTCCTAGGTCCCCGCCCTCGCCGATCTTGCCGGCGCGTCCTAGGAATTTGCACCGGGGCGCTTGCGCCCAAGAATGAAGTAGCCCATCGGCCCGATGAAATTGATGAGGGCAGCCGCCCGCCAGGCTGCCTTGGGCCCGTTGATTTCGGCTGCCGGGCGCCTGCTGATATCCCGCTGGGCAGCCAGCATCAGCGCCACCTGCACTATCCCCGCCGCCACGAATCCTGCCCGTGCCGCCGGCGACATCTCTTTCCAGGTCTTTTTGGTTTTCTTGGCCATGGTCATCTCTCCTTAGTGGATATACACAGTGTCGGGTGTGCACCGCGCCCGTGCAACGGGTCAAAAAGTGAACGGCGCCATCCGTTCCTTTTGCTCGGGTGTCAGACGCAGGACGCGCCCGGAGGCCTCGTCAACGAACGCGAGGTGGCTGCTGGCCCGGACGCAGTCCTCGCGGGTCACCGGGTCCTGCACCACATAGTGAATGTCGAAGCTGGCGCCTTTTATGGCGCCGATCCACACCTGGACCACGGCCGGGACGTTGCGGTATTCGAGCGTCTTGACGTAACGGATCTTGTGGTCCACCACGAGGGCCAGGGTGCCGTCCGGGACCTCATTGAAGAGTCCGACTTCGGGCTCGATGCCCGGCAGGCCGGTACCCCGCGGCGGCCCGAACGCAGCAATCCGGGCTTCCTCCATGATCCGGACGATCTGGACGTTGTTGATGTGTCCGTAGGCGTCCATATCGCCCCAGCGCATCGGGACCAGGACCTCGATGCGCCGGGGTTCATACGCGCTACCGTTCGCGCTCAGCTGTGCACCGCCGTCGAATCGTCCACCACGGTTTCCTCCACGTCGGAACCGGCGAACTGCGACATGTACAGGCGGTAGTAGGCGCCTTCGGCTGCCAGCAGTACCTTGTGGTTGCCCTGCTCCACGATCTTGCCGTTCTCCATCACCAGGATGGTGTCGGCATCGCGGATGGTGGAAAGCCGGTGGGCGATCACAAAGCTCGTGCGGTCCGTCCGGAGCGCCGCCATGGCTTTCTGGACCAGCAGTTCGGTGCGGGTGTCCACGGAGCTGGTGGCTTCATCGAGGATGAGCAGCGACGGGTTGGCCACGAACGCCCGAGCGATGGTGATGAGCTGCTTCTCACCGGCACTGACGTTGTTGCCCTCCTCATCGATCACGGTGTCGTACCCATCCGGCAGGGCGCGCACAAAGCGGTCCACGAACGTTGCCTTCGCCGCCGCCATGACCTGGTCCTCAGTGGCGTCAAGGTTGCCGTAGCGGATGTTGTCGTAGATGGAGCCGCCGAACAGCCAGGCATCCTGGAGCACCATGCCCACCTTGGACCGCAGCTCGGAGCGGCTCAGCTTGGTGATGTCCACGCCGTCCAAGGTGATGGCCCCGGAGTTGAGCTCATAGAAGCGCATCACCAGGTTAACCAGGGTGGTCTTGCCCGCGCCGGTGGGGCCGACGATGGCCACCGTGTGCCCGGGCTGGGCCGTGAAGGAAAGGTTTTCGATGAGCTTCTTGTCTTCGGTGTAGCTGAACGTGACGTCCTGGAACTCCACGTGCCCGTCGGTCTTGGCCGGCAGGTGATCGGTGGCGGTCTCGGCATCCTGCTCATCGGCGTCGAGAAATTCAAACACCCGCTCGGACGAGGCCACGCCGGACTGGAGCATGTTGGCCATGCCCGCCATCTGCCCCAGCGGCTGGGTGAACTCGCGTGAGTACTGGATGAACGCCGTCGCGTCACCCAGGGACATCGAGCCCGACGCCACCCGCAGCCCGCCCACCACGGCGATGCCAACATAGCTGAGGTAGGAAACGAACTGCATCACCGGGAAGATCATGCCGGAAACGAACTGGGCCCCGAAGCTGGCCTTGTAAAGGGCCTCGTTCCGCTCTTCAAAGCGTTCCAGCATGTCGGCGTCGCGGCCGAAGACCCGGACCAGGTCGTGACCGGAGAAGGACTCCTCGATCTGGCCGTTCAGCTCACCCGTGTTCTTCCATTGGGCGGCGAAGAGCTTCTGGCTGCGCGAACCGATCAGCCCGGCGGCAACACCTGACAACGGAAGCGCGATCAGGGCGATCAGGGCGAGCTGCCAGGACACGATGAACATCATGATGACAATGCCGATGACCGTCAGGAGGGAACTGATCAGCTGCGCGAAGGCCTGCTGCAACGCCTGCTGGACGTTGTCGACGTCGTTCGTCACCCGGGAGAGCACGTCGCCGCGCTGGCGGGTGTCGAAGTAGTTCAGCGGGAGCCGGTTCAGCTTCTTTTCGGTATCGTCACGGAGCCTGCGGATCACCTTCATGACGATGCGGTTCAGCACGTAGCCCTGCAGCCACAGGAAGATGTTGGCCACGAAGTACATCAGCAGCACGATCGCGATCAGGACGGACAACTTTTGGAAGTTGATTCCGGTGCCCGGCACCAGTTCCATCTTCGCGATCATGTCCGCGAAGTTGTCCTGGCCCTGCTGGCGGAGCCCTTCAACAAACTGTTCCTTGCTGGCGCCGGCGGGCAGCTGTTTGCCCACCACGCCGCCGAAGATCACGTCCATGGCCTGGCCCAGGATCTTGGGGGCGATGACGTTCAGGACCACCGAGACGACAACCAGTGCCACCACGGCGAAGATGCCCATAGCTTCCGGTTTCAGGAGCCCCATCAACCTTTTGGCAGACGGCCAGAAGTGCTCAGCCTTCTTGGCCGGCATGCCGCCGAACATATCGCCGTCGGCCTCGGTTGGCTTGAATTCCTCCTCGAAGAATTCGTCATCCTCCAAGAGGCTTTCCGGGGTTGCCGCGGCGCCCGGGGTTACGTCCGCGCCTTGGTTCCCGGCCGGTGTCGAGTCCTTCTTTACGGCGCTCATGCCATTTCCTCCACGCTCAGCTGGGATTCAACAATTTCCTGGTAGGTGGGCGAGGTTTCCAGGAGCTCCGCATGCGTTCCGCGGTCAACGATCCTGCCGTTGTCCAGGACGAGGATCTGGTCGGCATCCGTGATGGTGGTGATGCGCTGGGCCACGATGATCACGGTGGCATCGGCGGTGGTCCGTTTAAGCGCGGCGCGGAGCCTGGCGTCCGTGGCCACGTCCAGGGCCGAGAAGGAGTCGTCAAAGAGGAACACCTTGGGCTTGGTGACCAGGGCGCGGGCGATGCACAGCCGCTGCCGCTGGCCGCCGGAGACGTTGGTGCCGCCTTGCGCGATGCGGGAGCTGAGGCCGTTCTTTTTCGCCCGGACAAAGTCCTCGCCCTGGGCGATGTGCAGCGCATCCCACAACTCCTGGTCGGTGGCTTCGGTCTTGCCGAAACGCAGGTTGTGCTCGATGGTGCCGGAGAAGAGATAGGGCCGCTGCGGGACCAGGGCAACGCGTTTGGTGATCTCGGCCCGGTCCAGGTTGCTCACCGAGACGCCGTCCAGCAGGACCTCACCCTCGGCGATGTCGTACAGGCGTGGAAGCAGGGACAGCAGGGAGGTCTTGCCTGCACCCGTGGACCCGATGATGGCCACGGTCTCGCCCGGCCTGGCAGTGAAGCTGATGTTGCTCAGCACCGGCGATTCGGCACCGGGGTAGGCAAAGGTGACGTTCCGGTATTCCACTACCCCCGCGAGGGCGGCGGGTGTTTCGGGACGTTCGGGATCGTGGATGGAGGGTTCCACGTCGAGCACTTCACCGATGCGGTCCGCGCAAACCGAGGCGCGCGGGATCATCATGGCCATAAAAGTGCCCATCATGACGGCCATCAGGATCTGCAGCAGGTACTGCAGGAAGGCGGTCAGGGCGCCCACCTGCATGTCGCCGGAGTCCACCCGCTGGCCGCCGAACCACAGGACCGCGGCAGTGGACAGGTGCAGGATCATGCCGATGGCCGGGAACATCAGCACAAAAAGGGCGCCGATCTTCAGGGAAACATCGGTCAGGTCCTTGTTGGCCACACCGAAGCGCCCGGTTTCAAAGGGTTCGCGGACAAAGGCGCGGACCACCCGGATGCCGATAATCTGCTCACGCAGGACGGCGTTGATGCGGTCAATCTTCTTCTGCATTGTGCGGAAGAGTGGCATCAGCCGGACCACCAGGTAGCCCACCACCACCAGCAGCACCGGTACGGACACCCACACCAGCCAGGACAGGCTCAGATCCTCGCGGAGGGCCATGATGATGCCGCCGATGCACATGATGGGCGTGGCCACCATGAAGTTCAGGCCCATCAGCACCAGCATCTGGACCTGCTGGACGTCGTTCGTGCCCCGGGTGATGAGCGTGGGGGCGCCGAAGGTGTTCACGTCCTTGGCGGAGAAACTGGTGACCTTGCGGAACACCCCGCGGCGAAGGTCCCGGCCCACGGCCATGGCAGTTTTGGAGCCGTAGTACACCCCGGCAATGGCGGTGCCCACCTGGACCAGGGCAACCAGCAGCATGACGGCTCCGGTCCGCCAGATGAAGTCGGTGTCTCCGCGGGAAACGCCTTCATCGATGATCTGGGCATTGAGGCTGGGCAGGTAAAGCGCTGCAATCGTGGACGCCAGCTGGAAAACAATCACGGCCACGATGTACGGCGTATACGGCTTGGAGTAGCGCCGTATCAGGGTGAGGAGCATGCCCACGGGTCCTTAAGGGAGAGAGCGCGAAATGGTGAGATAAGTACTAGCAGCAGAGGCTGACATTATTAGCCTACCTACTGTACGAAATCCGCTGCCCGGGCGAAATACGCCCGGGCAAAATCATCCTCAAGAGGTATGCGGACAGTGATCAGTGCCCCGATTTGGCGAGTTCCGGCGTCGCGCGTTCAGCATCCTCTGCCGTCGACGGGGCGGCGGGCTGGATGTCCACGGTGCGCCGCAGCGGGCGTTCCTTGATGAACAGGACCGAGATGAGTGCCACCACGGCCACCACGGCTGAGATCAGGAAGACCTCGGCGGTGGCATCGCCGTACGCGGCGCGCATGATCTCGCGGACAGGTGCGGGCATGTCCACAAGGTCCATGGAGGCCCCGGCCGAACCGCCGGTCACCGGGATGCCGGCCGCGGCCAGGCCTTGGGTGGCGAGTTGGGTGACCCGGTTGCTGAGCACTGCGCCCAGCACGGCGACGCCGATGGCCCCGCCCACTGAGCGGAAGAATGCCACGGACGCGCTGGCCGTGCCGATGTCCGAAGCGCGGACGGTGTTCTGGACGGCCAGCACGAGGTTCTGCATCAGCATACCCAGGCCGACGCCGAGGATGGCCGTGAAGATCCCGGCCTGCCAGAGTTCGGTGGTGTGGTCCATGGTGCCTGCGAGGCCCAGGCCGCCGATCAGCAGGATGGAACCGCCGATCAGGTAGCGCTTCCATTTTCCGGTGCGGCTGATCAGCAGGCCTGAAACAACCGAGCCCGTCAGGTTCCCGGCGATCATCGGAAGGGTCAGGAGCCCGGCTTCGGTGGGGGTGGCGCCGCGGGCAACCTGGAAGTACTGGCCGAGGAAGGTGGTGGAACCGAACATCGCGATGCCCACTGCCACGGAGGCGAGGATGGCCAGGGCGGTGGTGCGTTCGGAGATGATCTTCAACGGAATGATGGGCTGCTCCACCTTGGATTCGACGAGCACCAACAGGGCAAGCAGCACGACGCCGCCGCCCACCATGGCGGCCGACTGCCAGGAAACCCAGTCGTAGTAAGCGGGGTTGCCAGCGAAGGAAACCCAGATCAGGAGGAGGCTGACGCCGGAGGTCAGCAGGATGGAGCCGAGCCAGTCGATCTTGGCGGGGCGCCTGACGTGCTGGATCTTCAGGGTGACCTGCAGGAGGATGAGGGCGACGACGGCGAGCGGCACGCAGACGAAGAACGTCCAGCGCCAGCCCAGCGGGCTGTCCACGATGAATCCGCCGAGCAGCGGGCCGCCGGCAGTGCCGACAGCCATGACGCCGCCCATGTAACCGGAGTATTTGCCGCGGTCCCGCGGCGGGATCATGGTGCCGATGATGGCTTGGGCCAGGGCTGTGAGTCCACCCATGGCTACGCCCTGGATGACGCGTGCGGTGAGCAGCAGCGGGATGGTTTCGGAGAGCCCGGCCATTACGGAGCCGGCCACGAAGATGACAATGCTCAGCTGGACCAGGATCTTCTTGTTGAAGAGGTCGGCCAGTTTGCCCCAGATGGGAGTGGTGACCGCGTTCGCCAGGAGCGCGGCCGTGATCACCCAGGCGAAGTCCGTCTGGGTGCCGTGGAGATCGGACATGATGGTGGGGAGTGCGTTGGCCACGATGGTGCTGCTGAGGATGGCCGTGAAGAACGCAGCGAGGAGCCCGGTAAGGGCTTCCATGATCTGGCGGTGGGTCATCGCCAAGGGTGGTGCGGCGGGTGGCTGGCTTGACATATCAGTGCTCCTGAAAAGGCGTAGTGATGGGACCGGCCGCCGTTGCCCGGGCTGATTGTTTGAGGGATTCGGAGAGCCGGGTCAGGATTCGGGCCGTATCTTCGGCATCTTCCTGGCTCCAGTCGCTGAGGTATCCCTGCAGGGTGGCTGTGCGGTGTTCCTCGATCTGCCGAAGCTTCACGACACCTGCAGCCGAAAGGGCAACCAACTGGGCCCGGCCGTCGTCGGGATCCTGCCGCCGGACCACGTAGCCCTGCTCTTCAAGGTCCGCGATGTGGCGGCTGAGGACGGGGGCGCTGACGCCGAGACGCTCCGCGAGGTGCGTGGCGCGCGACTCCCCCTCCCCCACGAACCGGAGCACTCCCTGCAGCGCCACGCCGGTATCCTGCCCGCGGAAGCCCGCCGCAGCTACGCAACGGACCACACGTTGGAGGTCGAAAATACGGTAGACCAGATCCGCTGCGGTGTCCGGCGCGACTGCCATGATAAGTACTCCTCAGTTGTTTGCCTGAAGCAACTATATCCGAGATTGGTTGCTTTGGGAAACTAACCGAGACCGGTGAGGCCCCCTGTCCGCGGACAGGGGGCCTCAGGAATGTTTTTTGCTCTGAATAGAAGAAGCTTTCGGTGCGGTCTAGATGTCCACGTGCGTGGGCGCGAACATTTTGAGGAGCGTTTCGACGACGACGACGTTGGGTCCGTCGGCCTCGAAGCCTGCCTTGAGCGCGTCCCCCACGTCCTCCGGTGCCACGCGCGTGGCCGGTACCCCAAACGCTTCGGCGAGCTTGACGAAGTCCGGGCGGGCAAGCTCGGTGGCCGTAGCCTTGCCAAACGCCCCAACCATGTATTCACGCAGGATGCCGTAGCCGCCGTCGTCCACGATCAGCCAGGTGACCGGGACGTTGTGCTGTTTGGCAGTGGCGAGTTCGGAGATGGAGTACATGGACGATCCGTCACCGGAGACAGCGAGGACTCGCGAGGAAGCAGCGGGCTTGCCCGCCGTTTCCAGGCCCACGGCCGCGCCGATGGCTGCTGGGAAGCCATAGCCGAGGCCGCCCGCGCCCTGGGCGGAGTGGAACTGGCCTTCCCTGGCGTCCCAGCAGCTCCAGCCCCAATAGGCGGCGATGGTCATGTCCCAAAAAGTCTGCATGCCCGCCGGGACTGCCTCGCGGATATCGGCCATGAACTTCAGCTCCTTGGCCAGGTCCTGTGATTCCAGCCGGGCACGCACCTTGGCGAGGGACTCCTTGACCAGCACTTCGGGGGTGACGCCGTGCCAGTTCCGGTACGCTTCGGCGGCGCCGCTTCCGACGGATGCGCCCAGGGCTTCGTCGAGGGCGGCGAGCGCCTGGCCGGCGTCGGCCCGGATGCCCAGACCCGGACGGTTGGACTCGAGCACCCGCGGTTCGGCGTCGATCTGGATGATTCGGCCGCGGGGCTCGAAGGTGAAGTAGTTGGACGTAACCTCCCCCAGGGACGAGCCGATCACGATCAGGACGTCGGCATCCTCCAGGACGTCGGTCATGTACCGGTCCTCGATCCAGGACTGCAGCGACAGCTCATGGTTCCAGGGGAACGCGCCGTTGCCGCCCGGAGTACAGATCACCGGCGCCCGCAGCTTTTCCGCGATTGACAGCAGGGACTTTTCGGCCCGGCCGCGCCGCGTACCTCCGCCGGCGATGATGGCGGGACGTTCCGCCGTAGACAGCCACCTCACGGCCTCGCGGATCAGCTCCACCCGCGGGGGGTTGTCCGCGGCGGCGGCGAGCGCGTCCTCCACCGGCGGGACCATGATGGGATCCAGCAGCACGTTCTGCGGAATCTCCAGCCACACCGGGCCCTGCGGCGAGGAGATGGCCTCAGTCCAGGCGTCCTGGATGGCCGACGGGATGCCGGACGCATGCTGGATCAGGCGCTGGCTCTTGGTGACGTTCGCGGCCGAAGCCTTCTGGTCATCGAGCTGGTGCAGCATGCCCTTGCGCCGGGCGCCAAGGCCCTCGAGGGGGATCTGGCTGGCCACCACCACCATGGGCACGCCGGTGGCGTAGGCTTCCTGCAGACCGGCGAGGGATGTGAGCGCACCCGGGCCGGTGGACAGGAACAGCACGCCAACCTGCCCGGTGGCCCGGGCGTAGCCGTCAGCAGCAAACGCCGAGTTGTTCTCCACCCGGGAAGACACAAAATGCAGGTTGCCGCGGCCCATGGCATCAAACAGGCCCAGCGCGTGCTGGCCCGGAATACCAAAGACGGTCTTGGCACCGAGGGCTTCAAGGGTTTCGACGACGAGGTCCCCGCCGTTGCGCTGTCCGGTTCGCGTGTCGTCCTCTGCGGTGGCAGTTGTTGTGCCGGTGGCAGCGGCTGCGCGGGCGTCGAAATCAGTCATTCTCATGGCTCCTTCGTGGCGGCTGCGAAGCCGGCGGGTTGGCGGACTTCCCGGCCGAGGGACTGGGCGGCGTAGCCGTTGGCGGCGCCGAAACGGTCGCCCTCCACAGCATTGTCCGCCATGAGGGTGATCAGCTCATACGCCACATGGCTCGCTGCCACCCCCGTTATTTCGGCGTGGTCGTAGGCTGGTGCCACTTCGACGACGTCGGCGCCCACCAGGTTCAGGCCGCGGAGCCCGCGGATGATTTCCAGGAGCTCACGGCTGGTGATGCCGCCGGCTTCAGGGGTTCCGGTGCCGGGGGCGTGCGCCGGATCCAGAACGTCGATGTCTACGGAGATGTACAGCGGGCGGTTGCCGATCCGGTCGCGCACCTTGGCCACAGTCTCCAGGACGCCCTGGTAGTAGACGTCGGCGGAGGTGACGATGCCGAACCCAAAGCGGTGATCGTCGTCGAGATCCTTCTTGCCGTAGAGCGGCCCGCGCGTGCCGATGTGGCTGATGGCCTCAGTGTCCAAGATGCCTTCTTCAACAGCCCGGCGGAACGGGGTTCCGTGCGTATAGGCTGCGCCAAAGTAGGTATCCCAAGTGTCCAGGTGCGCGTCGAAGTGCAGCATAGCGACGGGCCCACCCGCCCGTTCGGCTGCTGCGCGGAGGAGGGGCAGCGCGATGGTGTGGTCCCCGCCGAGCGTCACCAGCTTGCTCCCGGCAGCCGTCAGGTCCAGGGCGTTCTGCTGGATGGTTTCGATGGCTTCGTTGATGTTGAACGGGTTGACCGCCATGTCGCCGGCGTCGGCCACCTGCACGTTTTCGAACGGGCTGACGTCCCAGGCCGGATTATAGGGACGCAACAGACGGCTGGCCTCCCGGACGTGGTTGGCGCCGAAGCGGGCGCCGGGCCGGTACGAGACGCCGGAGTCGAAGGGCACACCCACCACCGTGACGTCGGCGTTGGCCACCTGGTCCAGGCGCGGCAGCCGGGCGTACGTGGCGGCGCCGGCGTACCGCGGAATGCGGGCAGAATCGATGGGGCCGAGGTTCCCGTTGGCTTCGATGCGCAGCTCTTTCACGGCGGGCTCCTTCAAGGATTGGTCTATGACAGCCATCATAGACCCGAGTTGCCTTATGCGCATCAGTTGTTTACAAAGATCGGCCCATCTGGGGTCAAGTTAGCGGCTTGTTTGGCCCTGTCAGCGCACCCCGCGCGCTCCAGCCCAGTTGCCTTCGGTTTTAGCCGGGGCCTGCGGGTCACGTTGCCGGAATCCCGGGCTATGCGGCGCTCACCGAGCCCCGACGGAACGAGAAAGCGGGCTGGAAGGTACAAACCCCGCGCTTGAGGCTATCCACATACGGTCCATCGGGTCTCCCCGATGACAGCCCGGGGAGCATCCAATGACTCCATGGACATTTTCGAACACCTTCAACAGCTGGGGGCAGCCAGAACGGCCCAGCTACTCAGCGCCGGATACTCACGCCGCGACATTGGACACCTGGTGGGCCGCGGCGCCACACAGCCACGGCGGGGAATCTTCCTCGCACCGGGCTGCGACCCGGAGCTTGCAGGCGCCGTCTGCCACAACGGACGCCTGACCTGCGCCAGCGCGGCCCGACACTACGGGCTGTGGCTCCGGACCCCTCCGACCCAATTGCATCTTGCCTGCAATCACGGCCATGGCAGCGGCTTCATTCGGCACCGTACCGTCCGTTTCGACGGCCATCCGGTCCTGCCCGTCGCTGCAGTGGAAGACGTTGCATTACATGCGCTCGGATGCCTTGCACCTCCGTCATCCACCGCCATGGCCACCTCGGCAATTCGGCTGCACGGCGTGCCGCTCGATCTGCTCCGATACCAACTGGGCGGGGACCGGTCGGCGCCGACCCGACGGGCGCTGCAGGAGCTGGATCTGCGCGCGGAGTCCATCGTGGAAGTCGATGCGCAGCATCTCTTCCGGTGCAACGGCATCGACTTCGAACCCCAAGTGCAGCTTCCAGGCATAGGCCGAGTGGACTTCCTCTTGGATGACTTCCTGATCGTAGAAATCGACGGGTTCGCGTTCCATTCAAAACGGTCTGACATGCTGCGCGACCGCCGCCGGAACAACATGTCAACAGTCCAAGGCTTCGCGGTCCTGCGCTACATGCCGGAGCACATCTGGTTCCATCCGGAGCAAGTGTTGGCGGAAATCACGGCTGTGCTCGAGGCAAAGCGGGAGGTTCAGAAGTGACCACGTGCGTTCCTGCCCAGTTACCTCAGCGCAGCCCCCTTGAATCCGTTGTCACCGCGCGCCAACCCAGGCCATTGCCCGAAGCGCCGGCAACAAACTGGGCAGGAACGCACGTCTCCCTGGGTTCGCCCCCTAGCGACTTGCGGCCGGAACGAGGACCCACAGAACCTCCACCGGCTCGTCGGTCGGATTGACCCACGTGTGGGGTTCGCGGCCGGGGAAGGTCACGGTGTCGCCCGAGGTGAGTTCGAATTCCTCATTCGTCATGACCAGGCGGATACGGCCTCTGATCACATGCAGCACATCGACATCGCAGTCCACTGCATAAAGTTCCGCTTCGCCCCGGCCGTGCGGCCCAATAACGGCCTGGATGATCTGGATGCGGCGTTCGGACCGGGCAGTCAGCAGCCGCTCTACGATGCCTTCGCCACCCAGGGAGATCCGGGGACCTTCATCCCGCCTGGTCAGGTGCGTTTCGGGGGCAGCGAAAAGTTCGCCGATGGAGATGGACAGGACCTGGCACAAGGTCACCAGCGAGGCCACGGAGGGAGAGGTGAGGTCCCGTTCCACGCGGCTGAGGAAACCCTTGGTCAGGCCGGTGGCGTCCGCAACCTGTTCGATGGTCAGACGCTGCGACTGCCGGGCGGCACGGATTCTGGACCCGATGGCCACCGGAATGTTGCTCGGCTCTACTGGCAGTGCCTTCATGTGCGGACCTTTCGTGGCCGGCGGTCCGGCCCCATCTCTGGAGCAATCCTAGTGAACTACAGTAGGCGCACGACGGCGGCACTTCCGGTTCCGTATCAACAAAACCGAAAGTGCCGCCGTCGTCCGTTCTATTCAGTTTCGCGGAATTCGTCATCGTCCAGGGGAACCACGCGCTCCTCGGCGTCCAGTTCCACCGGGGCCTTGGGGACCACGGCTTCTTCGGCGTCCAGGAATTCGTCTTCGGCGTCCCATTCCTCTTCACTGATGGGGACATCCTCGGCATAGTCGTACGCGGGATCCGCTTCTACTGCTTCAAGGTGCGGCATGTCCGGTTGGGGTCCGGCGGTGTTCATGATTCAACCTCCGTTTGATCGCCTGACGTGCTCATTCTCGTGGGTGCCACTGGGCTCCGCACACCTTCATCAGAGCACCGCCCGTCAGCCCGGTCAAGGGCTTGTGGAATCACTCCAGGAGCGGCCGCGCAGGGGCAAATTTTAAGGGAAACCGAAACTCTTCAGTGAGGTCAGCCAGCCGAAAATCCGCGGAATTACGCGCTAAGCTGGCTCTGCAATGGGGCCGAACCATGCCCTATCCAGCACAGGAGTTTCCGTGTCTCACCACGCCCATTCAAACCAGGCCCAGCCGTCGGCCGAAGCGTCCCCGGCAGCCGGCGAGCCCACCCCGGCCGACCTCCGCCGGTGGCGGCAGTATCTGGCGGACGAACGTGCAGAGGCCGCTGTCTACCGCGATCTGGCGCAGAACCGCGAGGGTGAAGAGCGCGATATCCTTCTGGCCCTGGCCGAAGCGGAAGGCCGGCACGAGGCACACTGGCTCCAGCTCCTCGGTGAGCACGCGCACAAGTCCCGGCCGGCGTCCCTCCGCAGCCAGCTCCTGGGCTTTTTGGCCCGCCACTTCGGATCCGTATTTGTCCTGGCCCTGGCCCAGCGCGCCGAAGGCCGCTCCCCCTACGCCAAGGATCCCAACGCCACTGACGCCATGGCCGCAGACGAACAGATCCACGAGGAAGTGGTCCGCGGCCTGGCCACCCGTGGCCGCAACCGGCTCGCCGGGACCTTCCGGGCCGCCGTCTTCGGCGCCAACGACGGACTGGTCAGCAACCTCTCGCTCGTGGTGGGCATGGCCGCATCCGGCGTAGCGAGCGGCGTGGTGCTCCTCAGCGGCATCGCCGGACTCCTGGCCGGTGCCATGTCCATGGCGGCGGGCGAGTTCGTGTCCGTGCGCTCCCAGCGGGAGCTGCTGGCAGCAACCCGGCCCACCCAGATCACGCTCGCCGCGGCCCCGAAGCTGGACCTGGAACACAACGAGCTCCTGCTCGTCTATTTGGCGCGCGGCATGTCCCGCGAAGCAGCAGAGCACCGCGTTGCCGAACGCATGGGCCTGCTCAGCTGCGACTGCGATCCCAGCCTGTCCCTCCAGCCCGAACTTCCCGAGACAGAAGACCAGCACGAAGCTGTGGGTACCGCGTGGGGCGCGACCCTCTCCAGCTTCTGCTTCTTCGCTTCCGGCGCCGTGGTCCCCATCCTGCCGTTCCTGTTCGGCCTGACCGGACTGACGGCACTGGCAGTGGCCGGCGTGCTCGTGGGACTGGCGCTGCTGGTGACCGGCGGAATTGTTGGGCTGCTGTCCGGGACGTCGCCCCTGAGCCGCGGCCTGCGTCAGCTTGGCATTGGCCTCGGGGCCGCCGCCGTGACCTACGTGCTGGGACTCGCCTTCGGCACCGTGGTGGGCTAGCGCACGCTGGTCAGTCCGCCAGTACCCCCGCTAATCCCCAGCACCGCGAGCGCGTCAGCCACACTGTCCACCAGGAAGATCCGGTCCGCCATGGGCCGGCCTGTAGCGAGTTTGTGCAGCATCGGCCACGCCGGTAATTCCTGCTCCCAGTGGCGCCTGCCAACCAGCACCATGGGCGTCACTGCTTCCCGGGCACTGTAGTAGTTTTCGCAGGCGTCCTGGAAGATTTCCTGCACCGTACCGGCCGCTCCCGGAAGGAAGATGACTCCGCCGTCGCAAAGTTCCAACAGGATCGCCTCGCGGATGGAATTCGCGAAGTACTTGGCGATGTGGGTAGCGAAGTAGTTGGGCGGCTCATGCCCGTAGAACCAGGTGGGGACACCCAGCGAGGGGGTTCCGTTCGGATAACGTTCGACGACGGCGGCTGCCTCGCGTGCCCATGCGGACACTGAGGGCCGGAAGCCGGGTATGGTTCCAAGTCCGGCCAGCACGTCTTGGAACTCAGCATGGGGAATCCGGCTGAGGTAGGCGCCCAGGTTTGCGGCCTCCATGGCCCCCGGACCGCCGCCTGTTGCCACCAGCCGGCCGGTTTGGGCGAGGAGCCTGCCCAGTTCTGCAGCCTGCGCGAATTCCACCGTTCCCCGCCGGGCTGTGTGCCCGCCCATCACACCCACGGTGGTCTGCCCGGCGCGGAGATCCGACCGCATGAATTCGTCCAGCGCGTCGCCGATAGCGTGATCGTGCAGCGCCGAGGCCAAGGTGGCGTCCAGCCGGTGCCGCTGCCCGGGACGGATGCTCCAGTGATATACGAGGGCGTCAGGGAGTTCCTCATACGGCGCGTGTTCCAGCCCGGCGTAAAGTTCCTGGGGCGTGTAAAGCGCGGCCCTATACGGATCGAACGGCACACCCTGAAGCTTGGGGAAAATCAGGGCACCGCGGCGCCGAAGTCCTTCTTCCACGTCCATATCGAAGGTGCAGCCGAGGAAGATTGCGCCTTCCACATCCATTCTTTCGAGCGCTCCCGTCCGGCCCCGCAGATCAAGGGACTGGGCGTGCCAGCCGCGCATTGCCACGGCACCGGCGGCGACCAGTCGGTCGAAGCTCTCAAGGCTTTCGACTTCAAGGGTCCGGGGGCTGGGCACCAGCCCTCCGGCAGGGTTCATGCCGGGGACCTAGCGTGCCAGTCCGGCAGCGCCCGTGACGTGCTGCTCCAGCCTGAGCAGGGTCTTCTCGATGCTGGCCGGGTGGCGGCGCAGGTAGCCTGCCAGCCGGAGAAAGAACTTGCCCCGGACTGCCCTGGCATCCCACTGTTCGGTGACACGCGTCCCGGCCCTGCCGTCGGCGTCGGTTGCCGGTTCGAGGACGTAGCGCCAGATGTGGCCGTAGAAGTGGCGCCAGGCAATGCGCCGCCCTTCCTCAAATTCGCAGACCGTGTTGAGGATTTTGTAGTCCACTTTCATGTTCATTTCCATGCCGAAGCGGGCTCCGAGTTCGAGCCGCTCGGGTCCGCGCGGCTGGGCACCCTTCACGGTGCCGGAGCCGTCGATCACGCTATGCAGCGCCGGAGTGGCCAGCACCTCGAAGATCGCTTCCGGTGCTGCGGGGATGAATCTCTCACGGGACACCAGGTAACGGTTATTCATTCCCCCAGCCTAGCCGGGCGCGGTGAGCTTACTCTTCCCCGGGACAAGCACCGTCACGGGGGAAAATCCCGTCTCAATGGAACGGCAGACCCTTGACCGGAGGCCCTGTCAGGCATAGATTAGTAATCAATCAATAGGTTGATCAATGAAGAGGTTGATTACCTGTTTGATGAAGTTAGGAAGGCCCCAAGATGAGTTCCGACGACAGCACCCTGGACTCGGCTTTTATGGCCCTGGCCGATCCCGTACGGAGGAGCATCATCGCCCGGCTCAGCCGGGGCCCGGCCACCGTGAATGAACTGGCGGAACCTTTCGAGATCTCCAAGCAGGCGGTCTCGAAACACATCCAGGTTCTCGAGCAAGCGCAACTGGTCACCCGGACCAGAGATGCACAGCGACGGCCCGTACACCTGAACCCCGCACGGCTTGAGGCGCTCACAGCGTGGATCGACCAGTACCGGTTGGTCCGCGAAGGGCAGTTCCGCAGCCTCGACGCCGTACTTAGATCAAGCGCCGCGGACAGCGGCGGCTAACTTCCAAGGAGTCATCATGAGCAATTCCCTGAAACTCAGCGTTCCGGAAGGCGTCCCGTTTATCGACTACGAACGCGAGTTCGATTTCCCCGTTGCGGATGTCTTCCGCGCCCACAAGGAACCGGACCTGATTGTCCAGTGGCTCGGCCCCAGGGGACTGAAGATGGACATCGACCACTATGATTTCCGCACCGGCGGCACGTACAGCTACCTGCACACCGGGCCGGACGGCGTGGCCTACGAGTTCAGCGGCGTCTTCCACACGGTCCGGGAAAACGAATTCGCCATCCAGACCTTTGAGTTCGGCGGCTATCCGGACGTGGTCAGCCTCGAGTTTATGACGTTCGAGGACCTCGGTAACGGCCGGACCCGGCTGCGCGGCCACTCCGTCTACCCCAGCCTGGAAGCCCGCGACGGCATGGCGCAGTCCGGCATGGAAGGCGGCATGACCGAAGGCTACGAGCGACTCGACGAGCTGCTCAGCGGGGCGAAGGTCTAGGACGGGAAAAGTTCGACGGCGGATGCTCACCTTCCCGGGGATGGTGACCGTCCGCCGTCGTGTGCGGGAAACCGCCAAAAGGAATCCATCCCTGGTCTGACGTCAGGACATTGCTTTGCAGCGGCTTCGCCACCGATGAGGCGATTTGCCACCCTTGACCTTGGCTGGACGCCTGCTAATATCAAGAAAAGGAAGCATGTCCTATCAAAAGAACAAAGGGTGACATACTCGGCACGTCCTGTTGTTGGACGGCCCGGCGTGGGGCCTGGAACACGGGGAATATTCAGTGGCGAATCAACTTGGCCTGACCATCGACCGCTCCTCCCCCGTGCCCTTGTACCACCAGGTTGTCCAAGGGATCGAGGCCGCCATTCACAGCGGCGTCCTGGAACCCGGCAGCCGCCTGGACAACGAAATCGACCTTGCGGCCCAGTTGAACCTCTCCCGGCCCACCATGCGCAAGGCCATGGACGAACTGGTCCGCTCCGGCCTGCTGGTCCGAAAGCGTGGCGTGGGAACGCAGGTGGTGTCCAGCCAGGTCCGCCGCCCCTTGGAGCTCTCCAGCCTGTTCGATGACCTGACCAACAACGGGAAGAAGCCCACCACACAGGTGCTGAGCTTTTCCCACATGGAGGCGGACGCCCCCACACTCGCCACACTTCAACTGCCTGCCGGCTCCAAGGTCTACCACTTCACGCGCCTGCGCAAGGTGGGCGGCCAACCGCTGGCGCTGATGGAAAACTGGGTCCGCGATGACATCGCCGCCATGGATGAGGCTATGCTGGCGGCCGAGGGCCTCTACGCGATCCTGCGCCGGGGCGGCGTCAATTTTCGCCTGGCCACGCAACGGATCGGCGCGATGATCGCCAACGACTACCAGGCGCCCCTGCTCGAGACGGACGTTAATTCCGCCCTGGTGACCATGGAACGCACCGCCGTGGACGATACCGGCCGCCGGGTCGAGACGGGCCACCATGTGTACCGCGCCGATTCCTACAGCTTCGAAATGACACTCGTACAGCGCTAACGCAAGGACTTCTGCCATGACCAACTGGGTCTACCCCCTCGGTACTGCCACGGACGGCGACTGGGACATCTCGCTCGGAACATCCGATTCCGCCACGGCCGTGGACGGCTGGGCCCACACGGGCCTGAAGGTCGCCACCCTCACGGCGGGCGCCGCCATCGAACTTCCCGCTACCGGCGAGGAACGGATCGTGGTTCCGCTGAACGGCTCTTTCACCGTCACCGTGGACGGTGTGGGTTACCCCCTCGCCGGGCGGGCCTCGGTGTTCCACGGTCCCAGCGACGTCCTGTACTCAGGCATCGGAAAGTCGGTCACCATCAGCTCAGCCGACGGCGGCCGCGTGGCCGTCGCAACCGCCCCGGCGCAGGCCTCGTACCCCACCCGCCTCGTCACGGCTGCTGAGACGCCAGTGGAACTGCGCGGCGCAGGCAACTGCTCCCGCCAGGTCCACAATTTTGGCACCCCTGCGGCGCTGGAGGCAGACCGCTTTATTGTCTGCGAGGTCATCACGCCCGCCGGCAACTGGTCCTCCTATCCCCCGCACAAGCACGATGAGGAAAAGGACGGCGAAACTCACCTCGAGGAGATCTACTACTTCGAGACTCAGGTTGCCGCCGGCTCCGGCGCACCTGCCGACGCCGACGCCATCGGCTACCAGCGCGTATATGCCTCGGATGACCGCCCCATCGACGTGTCCGCCGAAGTGCGCACCGGTGATGTTGTACTGGTCCCCTATGGCTGGCATGGCCCCGCCATGGCGGCACCGGGCTACGACATGTATTACCTCAACGTCATGGCTGGTCCCGGTCCGGTGCGCGAGTGGCTCATCAGCGACGACCCCCACCATGGCTGGGTGCGGCAGAGCTGGGACGGACTGGACATCGACCCCCGGCTGCCATTTACAGCGTAGAGATCAAAACAATGCCCCGCCGGAACTGATTCCGGCGGGGCATTGTGTCTAACGGGGGTACGGTCAGCGGGCCACTTTGAGTGCCACCTTGACCGGCGCACCCGTGGCCAGCGACTCCTGGGCGGCATCGGCCACCCGGGATGCTGCCACCGCGTCCTCGGGCGTGCACGGGTTCTCCCGCTCCCCCAGGATCAGCTCCACAAATGCCTCCATCTCGGAGCGGTAGGCCTGGTCGAAGCGCTCGGCGAAGGTCCTGTGCGGTTCCCCGCCGGGGAAGTCGACTCCGGCTTCCGCGGAGGCCAGGGCGGACTTGCCGTCCAGGCCAACCATGACCGACCGGCTGGACCCTTGGATCTCCAGCCGGACATCGTGGCCCGCCCCGTTGTAACGGCTGGCGGAGACCGTTCCCACGGTGCCGTCGTCGAACGTTATTACGGCGAGGGCCGTGTCCACGTCACCCACTTCGCCGATGGCCGGGTCACCGTTGTTGGAACCCTTCGCATAGACCTCCACGATCTCGCGGCCGGTCAGCCAGCGCAGGATGTCGAAATCGTGGACTGAGCAGTCGCGGAACAGGCCACCGGACGTGGCCAGGAATTCCACTGGCGGCGGCGTCATGTCGCAGGTGACCGCGCGCAGCGAGTGGATCCAGCCCAGTTCACCGGCCTGGTAGGCACGCCTGGCCTCCAGGTAACCCGCGTCGAACCGGCGCTGGTGACCGATCTGGACCACACCGTTATTGTCCCTGATGTAGTCCAGGACCGGCAGCGCATCGGCCACATTCATGGCCACCGGCTTTTCGCAGAAAACCGGAACGCCGGCGTCCACCCCCGCACGGATGAGTTCCGGGTGGGTCCCTGTCCCCGTCGCGATAACCAAACCGTCAATTCCGGAGGAGATCAGGTCCGCCACGGAGGGCAGGAACTCGGCGCCGAGGCCTGCCGCGGTATTTCGTGCGTGGTCTTCGGCAACATCCGTCAGCCTGAGCCGGACGTTGATGCCGCGCGGGTTGAGTACCCCGTTGAGGGAGGCGATGTTGTTGGCGTGCATGACACCGATGCGTCCCACTCCAACCAAGCCAAGAATGACATCCTTCATAGTGTTCCTTCGCAGGTAATTGAGTTAAGGGACCGCGGCGGGCTGGACCGTGAAAGCTGCCCGGAAAGCTTCCAGAGCCGCGTCGCTGTCGCCGCTGGCCCAGGCTTCCATGCCGACTGTTCCGTCATATCCGGCCTCGGCGAGCGCCCGGGCGACTGCCTGATAGTTGATTTCACCGGTGCCGGGCTCGCAGCGGCCCGGCACGTCCGCCACCTGGATTTCCCCGATGTGCGGCAGGGCAGTGCGTACTAGTTCGATGAGGTTCCCCTCCCCCAGCTGGGCGTGGTAGAGGTCCAGCATGAGCTTAACGTTGGGGTGTCCGGCTGCTTCCACGAGGGCCACGGTGTCCTTTGCGCGGGCCAGCGGGATGCCGGGGTGGTCCAGGATGGTGTTGAGGTTCTCCAGGCAGAAGGTCACGCCGTACTTCTCGCCCAGTGCGCCGAGGCGTTCCAGGGTCCGTGCACCGGTGCTCCACATGCGGCCGGTGGAGCGGAAAAGGGGACGCGCCGCCTTGCCGTCCACCAGTTCCGCGGAGTGCACCACCATGCGGCTGACCCCGAGCTCCAAGGCGGTGGGAATCAGCGATTCAGCCGTCCGGACCACGTCGTCGGCAGTGCCGGGGTCCACCAGGCTGCCCGCGGTGTATCCGGTCATGGAGGAAAACACCGCGCCGGTGGCCTTGAGTGCCTTCAGGTCCTTGGTGCGGGAGTCCCACAGCTCGACGTCGAACCCGGCGTCGTGGATGCGCCGCACCCGGTCGGCGAAGGGCAGGTCGGTGAACACCATCTCCGCACAGACAGCCAGCCGCATCAGACTCCTGCCTTGGCGGCCGCGGGGACAGCCACGGGGGCGCCCTGTTTGACGGATTCGATGCATGCCAGTGCCACGGCGAGGGCGCGGCGGGCATCTGCGGTTCCCGGGGTGAGGGCGAAATCGCCCGACGGCGGCGGCGTACCGTCGCGTCGGGACCTCACCACGGCGGTAAAATCGGCGAGCTCGTCGGTGTAGGCGTCCCGGAAGAGCTCCACGTTGAGCCGCGGAGTGTCAGCAGCGAGTCCGTCCGCGGTGTAGCGCCGGGCCGCGGTTTCCGTGGCCCGGCCGGCCTGAACCATGCCCTTGGAGCCGAAGACCTCGCCGCGGACGTCATAGCCGTACAGGGCGCTGAAGTTCGCCTCCGCCACTGCGATGGCTCCGTTGCTGTAACGGATGGTAACCACGGCGGTGTCGAGGAAGCCTTGGTCGCGGAGGCCGGGTTCCACCAGGGCGTCCGCCACCGCGTAGACCTCCACGGGTTCGGCACCTTCGTTGAACCAGTTGAGGGTGTCGAAGTCGTGGATGAGCGTTTCCAGGAAGATAGTCCAGGCGGGGACGCGGGAAGCGTTCGGGATGCTGCCGCTGCCCGGATCGCGCGTGAGGGAGCGCAGGAGTTGCGGCTGACCGGCGAGCCCTGCGGCCAGGTCCTGCTTGGCGGCCTGAAAGTCGGCCGCGTACCGGCGGTTGAAGCCGATCTGGAAGTGCACGCCGGCAGCCTCCACCGCGGCGAGTGCGGCATCGAGCTCGTCGAGTCCCTGGCCGGCGGGCTTTTCGCAGAACACGTGTTTTCCGGCGGCGGCTGCCTGCGCGGTCAGGGCGGCATGGAAGCGGGCGGGGCTGGCGATGATGACGGCGTCGATCTCGGGATCGGCCAGGATGTCCTCCGCGCTGGCCGTGACCTTTGCCGTGCCGAGCGAGGCTGCAAGCGCCCCGGCGGATTCAAGGTTGGGGTCGGCGATGGCGGCGAGCGTGGCGTCCGGGACACGGTGGGCAATGCTTTCCGCGTGGAATGCGCCCATCCAGCCCGAACCGATGAGTCCGATGCGTACCGGGGCCGGGACTGGAGTGGAGTTCTGTGCGAGGTAAGCCATGGCTTGTCCTTTCAGTGGGTCGAAACGTGCGTGTGTATGAGCGGCGGGCTGTTCAGTGCTGGGCGGTTCAGTGCCAGGCGGTTCGGCCCGAACTGGCCGGCACGCCTGGAAATACGACGCCAACCTGGCGGCGGATCTCGTCGGCGACTTCCATGGTGCGGATGGAGGCCGCCAGCGTCCGTTGGCTGGCGCGCGTGCTTCCGGCGTCAATGGCGCGTGCCACCGCCGCGGCCTCGTAGTGCAGGCCTTCGAAGTGGCCGCCGGGGGGCTCGTCGTGGCGCAGTCGTGTGCCGTCGGGGAAACGGACCTCGAACCCGCCGGGCATGTTGAACGGGCCATCGATGGTCAGCGTTGCCTCGGATCCCACCACTATGGCGGCGGTGGGCGTGAAGTTGTGCACGTGGGTGTTCACCACGGCTTGGGCGCCCCCGTCGAACGTCATGATGGCGGACAGTTGGGCGTTGACGCCGGATTCGTGCGGCTGCCCCAGGGCGACCAGTTGCTGCGGGCTACCCAGCACCTCGGTGACCAGGGCCAGCGGGTAGGTGCCCAGATCAAGCAGCGGGCCGCCCGCCAGTTCCGGGTTGAAGATGCGGTGGGAGGGGTCGAAGTGTTCACCGTATTCCGCGACGACGGTGGTGATGGTTCCCAGAGTGCCGGCGTCGAGGATTTGGCGGATGACATCAAACTTCGGCAGGAAAAACGTCCACATGGCCTCCGCGGCGAACACCCCGGCGGCGTCGGCCCGGGCCGCGATGTCCCGCGCCTGGTCCGCATTGAGTCCGATCGGCTTTTCGATCAGGACGTGCTTTCCGGCGTCGATGGCCAACACCGCGGCCGCGTGGTGGCCGGTGTGCGGGGTGCACACGTAGACGATGTCGATATCCGGAGAAGCGGCCATTTCCTCATAGCTGCCGTAGGCCGCGGGCACAGTGTAGGTTTCCGCGAAGGCTTTGGACCGGCTCAGCGACCGCGACCCGACGGCGGCGATCACCTGCCCGGTGTGCGCCTGGATGGATTCGGTGAAGCGTTCGGCAATCCAGCCAGGGCCCATAATTCCCCAACGCAGCAGGGGGGCGTCACGGGATTCGGGGACTCGGGACTGTGGGAGTGCTGTGGCTCTCATGCGTAGCTGACTTTCGTCGCTGCACCGTCGCTCTGCAGCGACTGGATCATGGCCTGGGCAACAAGCGAGGCGTTGAGGCCGTCCTGCGCGCCGGCCAGAGAAGGCTTCTCTCCGGCGGCGAGCGCAGAAATCCAGGCCTGCAGCTGCAGCCGGTACGCATCCGCGAACCGGGGACGCCAGTCCGCAGGTAGCTTTTCCTGTTTGGTTCCCTCTTGTTCAGAAAGCAGCAGGGCCGGATCATGCAGGGCCGCGGTGCCGCGTTCCGAAACAACCTCGCAGCGGGTGGTGTAGCCGTACTGCGCGTTGAGGAACAGCTCCAGCGTGGTGAGGGTTCCGTCCGCGGTGCGGAGCGTCATGAATGCGGGGTCCCGCAGTCCGCCTTCCGCGTTCCGGGTGCTCTTTCCGGCCAGCCATGAAACTTCGGTGATGGGCGAGTCCAGCAGCCAGGGAATGATGTCCAATTCGTGGATGGCAGAGTTGGTGATGGCCGATTCGGCGGTGGCTCCGGGAGCTGCGGAGGCATTCCGGCTGATGCAATGGACCATCAGGGGCTCGCCCTGCGCCCGGCCCTGCACGGCCTGCCGCAGTGCCACATAGCCCGGGTCGAAGCGCCGCATAAAGCCCAGGGAGAGCAGGGACGCTCCCGTTGCGGCCACCAGGTCGGCGTCCGCGGCCACCACTTCAAGGCTTTCCAGGAGGGTGGGTGCCAGCGGTTTTTCGCACAGCACCGGAGTCATCGCCTCAAAGCATTCCAGGACCAGGCCGGCGTGGGTGGAGTCGTGGGAGGCAACCACAACGGCGTCCACCTCGCTGGAGTGGATCAGCTCCGATGGGTCAGTGGTGATACGGGCCGACGGCGGCGCTCCCGCGGCGGCACGGTCGGCGTCGAGATCCGCCACAAAGGTGACTTCGGCGCCGCCGATGGTGGTGGAAAGATTCCTGATGTGGTCCGCGCCCATGATTCCGGCGCCGATGACGCCTACCCGGATCGCCATGATGTTTCCCTTCGTGTACGTCTCGCGTGCGTGGTGCGGATGCCTGGCACAGCATGGCGGGGTGCTCCGGAGGAATGTCCGGAGCGCCCCGCCGGGTGCCGCCGCTAGCCGTGTTTCGGGCCGCCGGCCGGGGCAGTGTCTGCGACTTCGGCGACTTCGGCCTGGACTTCCTTGAGAGCCTCGTTATGGCCGCCGAGTTGTTCGAGTTCGTGGGCGAGTTCGGCGAGTTCGGCGCCGCCGGCCATCTGCGCGGTCAGTTCGTCGAGAGTGATGTCTTTTTTGTCGTAGTACCCGATGGACTTGCCGCGTTTGAGCAGTAGGAACCGGTCCCCGACGGGGAAGGCGTGGTGCGGGTTGTGGGTGATGAAGATGACCCCGAGTCCGCGGTCGCGGGCCTGGAGGATGTAGCGGAGGACCACGCCTGACTGCTTCACGCCCAGGGCCGCCGTCGGCTCGTCCAGGATCAGCACCTTCGCACCGAAGTACACGGCCCGGGCGATCGCCACACACTGGCGTTCACCGCCGGAGAGCTGGCCGATGGGCTGTTCCACGTCGCGCAGGTCGATGCCCATTTCGGCGAGTTCCTTCTTCGTGATGTCCTTCATTTGCTGGACATCCATGCTCTTGAAAGGACCGAACCCGCTGGTGAGCTCGGAGCCGAGGAAGAAGTTCCGCCAGATCGGCATCAGCGGGACCACAGCCAGGTCCTGGTATACCGTAGCGATGCCGGCGTCGAGCGCGTCCCGTGGAGAACTGAACTTCCGTTCCTCCCCCATGATGTTGAGGACCCCGGCGTCGTGCTGGTGCAGGCCCGCGATGATCTTGATCAGGGTGGACTTCCCGGCGCCGTTGTCACCCAGCACGCAGGTGACGCGTCCGTTGTCCACGGCCATCGTGACGTCGCTGAGCGCCACGATATTGCCATAGTGCTTGCCCACGCCTTCGAGGGAGAGCAGGTGCACCGGGGTGTGTGTGAGGGGGTCTGCTTCATTCTTGAGCAGCGTTTGCTGGTTGATCTCGTGGACGTTCATTCTCGGGTCCCCTTACTTCAGTTCCGCGCGGCGTTTGACGATGAGGTTGACAATGGTGGCAAGCAGCAGCATCAGCCCCAGGAAGAACTTGAACCAGTCCGGGTTCCACTGCGCGTAAACGATGCCCTTGTTGGCCATGCCGAAGATGAACGCACCGATCGCTCCGCCAACGGCGGAACCGTAGCCGCCGGTCAGGAGGCACCCGCCGATCACTGCAGCGATGATGTAGAGGAACTCGTTGCCCACGCCCTCACCGGACTGCACGGCGTCGAAAGCGAAGAGGTTGTGCATGCCCAGGATCCAGCCGCAGAAGCCCACGCCCATGAACAGCCCAATCTTGGTGGCCTTGACCGGCACCCCGACGGCACGGGCCGCGTTGGCGTCCCCACCCACAGCGAAGATCCAATTGCCCACCTTGGTCCGCAGCAACACCCAAGAGGCCACGGCCACCAAAGCGATCCAGATAAACACCGTGTTCTTCACATCGACTCCGCCGATGTTTACCGAGGACGAGAAGACCGCCTGCGCCGCCTTGTAGCCGTCCATCGTCGAGATCGAGGGTGAGGACACGCCGCCGCCGATCAGGCGGGTCAGGCCGAGGTTCAGGCCGGTCAACATGAGGAAGGTCGCTAGCGTAACGATGAAGCTAGGCAGCTTGGTCTTCATCAGGATCCAGCCGTTGATGAAGCCGATGGCCAAGGACACCAGCAGTGCCAGGACGACTCCGACCCACACGTTGGTGGTGAAATACCAGCTGAACATCGACGCCGTCAACGCCGAACTGATCACGGCCACACCGGTCGAGAGGTCGAACTCGCCCCCGATCATCAGCAACGACACCCCCACAGCCATGATCCCGATCGTGGAGCTGCCGTACAGGACGGTAGCAATGGACGCCGGCTGGATGAATGTCTGGGAAACGGCCGCAAAGAAGGTAAAAAGAACGATGGCACCTACCAAGGCGCCCACCTCAGGGCGGCCGAGGAGCTTCTGAAGGGGGTTGCGCTTGCCAATACGTTCATCGGCCACGGGAAGGGGGGACTTGGATAAGGTCTGAGTCATGGGTTTCTCCTGCTCGGGCGGGTTCCGGAGCCACCAGGGCCCCGGAACCCGGCTCAGAGCATCCTTAGCGGATGCCTTCCTTGGCGAATTTGAGTACGTCCGGCGCGGCGGCCTGATCGATAATTGACGGGCCAGTGAGGACTGCCAGGCCGCCGCCTACGTGAATGCCGCCACGCTTTGCCTGCCACAAGGCATCCACTGCGCCGTAACCCTGCAGCCAGGGCTGCTGATCCACCGTGAAGGCCACCTTGCCGTCGATGATGGCCTGCGCCAGGTCACCGTTCATGTCGAATGACGCCACTTTGACCTTGCTTTGTAAGTTCAGGGACTCCACCGCCTTGTCGATGGTCAGGGTGAACGGTGCACCCAGCCCGATGATGGCGTCCGCGTCAGGAGTCGCCTGGAGTTTCGCGGTGACTGTGGAGGACACCGCCGTCATATCAGTTCCCTGGACAAACAGGTTCTCCGTGCCCGGGATCTTGGACTTCACACCGGCACACCGTGAATCCAGTGCAACGTTGCCTTGCTCCATGATCACGCAGATCGGGTGCTTGGCTCCGAGGGATGAGAGCTTCTGTCCAACGGCGGCACCGGCAAGGTTTTCGTCGGAGCCGAAGTGGGTGAACGCACCTACCTGCTTCCAGACGTCGGCACCGGAGTTGAGGCTGACAACAGGGATACCTGCGTCAGTAGCCTTTTTGAGGACATCCTTAAGGGCGTCCGGCTTGGCGAGGGTCACGGCGATGCCATCAACCTTCTGGTCGATTGCCTGCTGGATCAACTGGGCCTGGCGTCCGCCCTCGGGATCAGAAGTATAGAGCAGTTCCACGTTGTCCTTCGCTGCCGCCTCCTCGGCACCCTTGCGGAGGATGTCCCAGAAGGTGTCCCCGGGGGCGGCATGAGTAACAAGCGCTACCTTAATGCGGGGAGTGCTGGCGGCCTGGCCGCCGCCGGCTGCGTTGCCGGAGTCCGGGGATTTGCCGCCTGTACTTGAACATGCGCTCAATGCCAGCATCGGCACGACTGCCGCTACCAGGGCCGCCTTACGCCAAGAGAGTTTTACCACCGTGAATCTCCTTTGATCTGAGCTCCGGGCTGCCACTTTGCAACCTCTGGAATAACGCCTACATCGATCATGGTGACTTAGCGCACACATGTCAACAGTTTGTCCTGACATTAGGATGTAAACACGTAATAGAGGCCGGTTGTTTGCGTCCCAGCCCCGTTAGGGCGCCCCGAATCGGCCCCCATGCCAAGGGGCAGTACCGCTACGTGACGCGGTACCGCCCCTTTGGCGATTTGTATTGAGGTTGGCACTAAGGTGTTCGGCCCCCGGCCGTTGCCGCGGCCTCAGGCACGCGGCCAGAGATGTTCTTGAAGTAGTGCTCCAGGTCCTCGAGGCTCTTGTCCTTTGTCTCCGGGACATACTTTGAGGCGAAAGCGATGGCGCCCACCCCGAGCACGGCAAACACGAAGAAGGTGTTGGACAGTCCAATCCCGGCGAGGAGCTGCGGGAAGCCAAATCCCACAAGGAAGTTCACGATCCACAGCACAAAAGCGGAAGCTCCCATGCCCAGCCCGCGCATCTTGAGCGGGAAGATCTCGGAGAGCATCAGCCACGTGACCGGAGAAATGGCACCCTGCTGGAAGGCAAGGAATGTGACGGTCAGTGCCAGGATCACGAAACCCCGTTCGGTTCCTTCGGGCAGGACCAATGAGAAAAGACCAATCAGCAGCAGGGCGCTGGTGGTGCCTATCTGGCCGGTGACGAGCATCCTGCGGCGACCCACCTTCCCCAGAAGCCAGATCCCCACGAACGTCGCCAGGACGGAGATGATGCCGTTGGCTATATTGGCCGTCAGCGCGGCCTCACGTCCGAACCCTGACTGGGCAAGGATCTGGGTGCCGTAATACATGATCGAGTTCACGCCGGTGATCTGCTGGAGAACGGCCAGGCCGATACCCACCACGAAGATCCGCCGAAGCCAGGGGATGCCAAGGTCTCTCCATGAGCCCATCTTGGACTTGTAGTCCTCGACGGCCATTGCCTTGACGTCCTCGAACTCGGTCCGCGCGTCCTCCTGGGAACGGAGACGCTGCAGCACGCTGAGCGTTTCGCCGAAGCTGCCCATGGAAGCCAGCCAGCGCGGACTCTCTGGCATGACATTCATTCCGATCCACAGTGCAATGGCAGGGAGCGTGGCGATGACAAGCATCCACCGCCAGATGCCGCCGGCTTCGTCAAAGGTGTTGCCAAGGTACGCGTTGAAAATGAAGGCAAGCAGCTGACCGGTGACGATCATCAGTTCGTTCTGGGTGACGATCCGCCCGCGACGGGCGCTGGGCGACACCTCGGCCAAGTACACCGGGACGGTCACGGAGGCGCCGCCCACGGCCAGCCCCAGCACGAACCGTGCCACGATCATGATCTCGGTGCTCGGCGCGAAGGTGCAAGCCAGCGTCCCCACGAGGAAGATGACGGCAAGGACCATGATCATCTTGCGGCGGCCGTTGCGGTCCGCGAGGCGGCCTCCGAACAGTGCGCCGAAGGCTGCACCGAACAGCAACGACGACGTCACCAGGCCCTCGGTCAGCGGTGTGAGGCCCAGGTCCTCCTGCATGTACGGCAAGGCGCCGTTGATCACGCCGGTGTCATAGCCGAAGAGGAGGCCGCCGAACGTGGAGATAATGGTGACCGTCCGGAGGGCTCTCTTGTGGTTGCCGGGCTGGGTTCTGGTATCCGCAGGGACAGGGGCACTCATACGCTCACCTTTTGGACGTACTGCTTCATCGTCTCCAGTTGGTAGCGGGACACGTCCTCAGCGTTCTCGTCCTCGGCGAAGACGCTGGAAACCATCACCGTGTTTTCCCCGTCCAGGAAGCCGATTTCCTTGAGCCCGCCAAAGAACTCATCCCAATTGACGTCGCCGTCGCCGATTTTCAGGTGCTGGTGGACGCGGACAGCGTTTCCGGGCGGGTTGGTGATGTAGCGCAGCCCGTGGGACGCGTGGTGATCCATCGTGTCCGAGACATGGACCAGGCGAAGCTTATCCCCGGCGGCCCGCATAATCTCCAATGGTTTGTTGCCCATGTGGAACGAGTGCGAGGCCACGTAGACCATGCCGATGTTTGGCGAGTTCACGCCACGGATTACGCGGATGGCGGCCAGGCCGTCTTCGACGAAGTCGTCAGGGTGCGGGTCGATCAGGATATCCAAGCCTTCACGCTCGATGATCGGCAGCAGCTCCTCCATGGAGCGGTAGAAGGCGCGCTCGGACTCTTCGGCTTTCTCGGGCCGGCCGCTGAATTCGGTGTTCATGGTGCTGACGCCGAGGTCCACGGTGATCTGGATGGCACGCTTCCAGTAGCGGACTGCTGCTTCGCGGGCATCCTCATCCGGGCCCGACCAGCGCAGGACAGGAAGCACCGAGGCGATTTCCACGCCGGCGTCCGTGCATGCTTTGTTCAGCTGCGCCACCAGTTCATCGTCGGCCTTGGGGTGGTTATAGAACGGGATCATGTCTGCGTGCGGGGTCAGCTGCAGGTACTTGTACCCAAGGTCGGCGGCCACGCGCGGAAATTCCAGCAGGCTGTGGCTGTGATGGAACGGGGTGGGGTCCAGGGCGATCTTCATGGTCACTCCTTTGTGGTTCGGAAAACTACGATGGTGCGTGCGAAGGCGGCCTGCCGGTCTGCTGCCGGCAGGCCGCCTGCGGTCCAACCAGATGCTATGTGTACAGGCCGGGCTTGGTGTTGAGCTGGACCTTGACCTTTTCGCCCGATTTCTGGGCCTCCACGCCGGCTTCGCAGCAGGCAGCGGTGGCGTAACCGTCCCAGGCGGTGGGGCCTCCGATGTCGCCCCGGCGGGCGGCGTCTGCCCAAGCCTGCACCTCGACGTCGTACGCTGCACCGAAGCGGTCCTCGAACCCGGGCGTAATTTTCCCGCCCCACTTGCCGGCCGACTGGACGTATGGTCCGCTGTCCCCGCCGATACTGACGATGCCGTCCTCGAACGAAGCCTGCGTGGCCACCTGATAGCCGAACTTGGCGTTGACGTAGATTTCGACGTCGGCCAGGACACCCGATTCGGTCTCCAGCAGGACGTGCTGGGGATCGTGCTGGCCTCTGGGTGCGTTCCGGGTGGCTTTGCCGAGGCGGACCTGGACGGAAGTGATTTCCTCACCGGTGAAGTAGCGGATCGCATCGAACTCGTGGACTACGGAGTCGTTGATGAGCATCTCGTTGGTGAAGCCCTCGGGGGTGCTCGGGTTGCGGTGCTGGTGGTGCAGCATCAGCAGCTCCCCCAGTTCGCTGTTGCGGATGATCGAACCCAGAGCTGAGTATTCCGCGTCGAAGCGGCGCATAAAGCCGACCTGGATGCGCTTGTGGCCCAGTGCTGTTTCTGCCTGGACCACTTTCCAGGCGCTTTCGGCATCGGGCGTGAGCGGCTTTTCACAGAGGATGGGGAAATCCTTCTCGAGCGCCTTGTACAGGATTTCCTCATGCAGGAAGCCCGGGGTCGCGATCAGCACGGCGTTAACGTCGCCGTTGTTGAGGGCTTCTTCGGCACTGGCGAGAGCCACCGCGCCGTCGATACCTTCTATGGCTGCCTGCGCCCGGGCGAGGTCGACGTCGACGACGGCAGCTACTTCGGCTCCATGGATGCGCGTGCTAAGCCGCTTGATGTGGTCCGCTCCCATGCGTCCTGCGCCGATCACGGCCACGCGGAGAATGTCAGTCATTGTTCTGTCCTTTGTGAGGTGGGGCTGGTTACTGGACCCGCGTGCGAGAGCCACAGGAGAGCAGGTAGTTGCGGGTGCGTTTGGCGATAGGCATCGGGACGTCGAAGGCTACGGGGTACATGTCCTGTTCCACGATGCCGAAGATCGGACGGTTGAGGGCCTCCACAGCGTCGATGACAGCACGCAGGTCCGGCAGGCCATTGGGCGGCTCCGTCATGACGCCGGCCAAGTTGGCCGCAGCCCAGGTCATGTTTTCCTCGTTGACCTTCTTCAGGATGTCCGGGTTGATCTGCTTCAGGTGCAGGTAGCCGATGCGGTCCGGGTAGTTTTTGATCAACTCAAGGCTGGACGCACCGCAGTATTCGGCGTGACCGGTGTCCAGGCAAAGGTTGAGGTACTTCGGGTCCGTGGCGGCCAGCAGGGTTTCGATGTCCTGCTGGGCACCGACGTGTGAGTCCGCGTGGGAGTGGAACTGCTGCTTCAGGCCGAAGTCCTCCAGCAGGACCTTGCCCATGCGGTTGTGGCCTTCGAACAGGTCGGCCCATGCCGCCTCAGTGAGCTGGCCGCTTTCGACCGCTTCGCCGGTAACATCGTCACGCCACATGGCCGGGATGACCACGATGTGTTCGCCGCCCATGGCGGCGGTCAGTTCGGCGACCTTACGGGCCGGCTCCCACGCTTCCTCGTATTGTTTGGCGCCACGGTGGAAGGCAGTGAAGACCGTTCCCGCCGTGACCTTGAGATCGCGTTGTTTGAGTTCCTCGGCAAGTCGGGTGGGATCGTTGGGCAGGTAGCCGTACGGGCCCAGTTCGATCCACTTGTAGCCGGACTCAGCCACTTCATCCAAGAAGCGCTCCCACGGCGTCTGCTGGGGATCATCCGGGAACCAGACACCCCAGGAGTCCGGGGCGGTGCCGATGATCAGCTTGTTCTCGACGTCAGTCATGACACGGTGTCTTTCTTCGCGAAGGGTCAGTTGGACGGGAAGTTGTAGGAGGCGCCCGAGGCGTGGGTCGGCTCTGGCCAGCGGGACGTGACGACCTTGCCGCGGGTGTAGAAGGAGACGCCTTCGGGGCCATAGATGTGCTTGTCACCGAAGAGTGAGGCTTTCCAGCCGCCGAAGGAGTGGTAGGCCACGGGGACGGGCAGGGGCACGTTGATGCCGATCATGCCCACGGTGACGGAGCGCTGGAACGCGCGGGCGTTCGCGCCGGAGGACGTGAAGATGGCGGTGCCGTTGCCGTACGGGTTGGCGTTGATCAGTTTGATGCCGGACTCCAGGTCCGGGACGCGGACGACGACGAGCACCGGTCCGAAGATTTCCTCCGTGTAGGCGGTCATTTCGGTCTTCACATGGTCCAGGACGGTCGGGCCAACCCAGAAGCCGTCTTCGTGGCCGGGAACCACTAGGTCGCGGCCGTCCACCACCATCGCGGCACCGGCAGCTTCGGCTTCGGTGACGATCCTGACGATGCGTTCCTTGGACGCCGGGGTGATCACCGGGCCCATTTCGGCACCGGGCTCGGTGCCGTTGTTAACCTTCACGGCGACGGCGCGTTCTTCGACTTTCTTGACGATCAGGTCTGCGGCATCGCCGACTGCCACGGCCACGGAGATGGCCATGCAGCGCTCACCTGCGGAGCCGAAGGCGGCTGCTGCGAGGTGGTCGGCAGCGTTGTCGAGATCGGCGTCGGGCATCACGATGGCGTGGTTCTTCGCCCCGCCAAGGGCTTGGACACGCTTGCCGTGCTTGGTTGCGGTTTCGTGGACGTACTGCGCGATCGGGGTGGAACCGACGAAGGAGATGCCGTCCACGTCCGGGTGGGTCAGGAGCCCGTCGACGGTTTCCTTGTCGCCGTGCAGGACCTGGAAGACGCCATCGGGCAGTCCTGCCTGCTTCCAGAGCTTGGCCAGCAGCATGGAGGCGGACGGGTCGCGCTCGGAGGGCTTGAGGATGAAGGCGTTGCCCGTGGCGATGGCCATCGGTGCCATCCACAGCGGCACCATGACCGGGAAGTTGAACGGGGTGATGCCGGCAACGACGCCGAGCGGCTCGCGGAAGGAGAAGACGTCGATGCCGGTGGAGACCTGGTCCGAGTAGTCGCCCTTGAGCAGGGTGGGGATGCCACAGGCGAACTCGATGACTTCCAGGCCGCGGCCGATCTCGCCCTTCGCGTCGGAGAGGACCTTGCCGTGCTCTGCGGTGATCAGTTCGGCGAGGTCATCCACGTGGGCGGCGACGAGTTCACGGAACTTGAACAGCACGGCGGTGCGCTTGGCCAAGGAAATATCGCCCCAGGTGTCGGCGGCGGCTCGGGCTGCGGCGACGGTGGCGTCAAGGTCCGCCCGGTTGGCCAGACGCAGCTGGGCTGAGACGGCGCCGGTGGCGGGGTTGTAGACAGGCTGGGTGCGGTTGCCCTCACCGCCGGTTTCGGCGCCGTTGATGAAGTGGTTGATGGTGGTGGTCTCAGTGGTGGTGGCAGTCATGGGACTCTTCCTTGAGTTGGCGTGAGAAGTGGTGGGTGTTAGCCGAGCAGCTTGCGCTGGCGATTCTTGTGGTCGCTGTAGGTTTTGAAGGCCTGCTTGGTGGACTCCAGGTGGGAGACCTGCGAGACAGGGACGTCCCACCAGGACTCGGAGCTGGGTGCATCCAGCAGCGGATCGGATTCGACGTGGATCAGGATGGGTCCCCCGCGTTCCGGTGCTGCTTTGGCGTCGCGGATGGCTTGTTCAAGTTCGGCGATGACTTTCTCCCCCGGTTCGATCCTGACCACCTTCACGCCAAGGCTTTCGGCGTTGAGGGCCAGGTCCACGGGAAGGGTCTCGCCTTCGTCGAAGCTGTGCTGTTGCTCGTTCAGCGCCCGATACTGGGTGCCAAACCGCTGTGAGCCCAGCGATTCGGACAGGGAGCCAATGGAGGCGTAGCCGTGGTTCTGGATCAGGACCACAATCAGCTTGATGCGTTCCGCGACGGCGGTGACCAGTTCAGTGTGCATCATCAGGTAGGAGCCGTCCCCCACCATGACCACGACGTCCCGCTGTTCGCCACCGCGCGCGGCTTCGGCCAGCGCCGCACGCTTCACGCCCAGTCCGCCCGGAATTTCGTAGCCCATGCAGGAGTAGGCGTATTCCACGTGGTATCCGAACGGGTCCCGCACCCGCCACATCTTGTGCAGATCACCGGGCAGCGATCCGGCCGCGCAGATGACGACGTCGGCCGCATCCATGGCCCGGGATGCCGCACCGATGATTTCGTTCTGGGCAGGCAAAGGGGTGAAACGGGTATCGAAGGCTTCATCGACGGTGGCGTCCCAGCGCTGCTTCTCGTCCGCGACCTGCTGTTCCAGGTCCGCGCCCACGCGGTAGCCGCCGAGCGCTGCGTTGAGCTTGACCAGTGCTTTGCGGGCATCGGCCACGATCGGCAGCGTGGTGCCGTGCTTGTACGCGTCGATAGCGGCGACATTGATGTTGATGAAGCGCACGTCCGGGTTCTGGAACGCTGTCCGCGACGCCGTGGTGAAGTCCTCGTAGCGGGTGCCGATGCCGATGATCAGGTCCGCGTCGGCAGCGATGGCGTTCGCCGCCGTCGTACCGGTAGAGCCGATCGCGCCGAGGGAGAACTGGTGGTCCCAGGGCAGTACGCCGACGCCGGCCTGCGTGTTGCCCACCGGAATGCCGGTCAGCTCCACGAACTTCGCCAGTTCGTCGCTGGCGTAGGCGTAGAGCACGCCACCGCCGGCGATGATCAGCGGACGTTTCGCGGCGCGGATGGCCTCCGCGGCACGGCGGATGTCCTCGTCGTCGGCGTCGGGGCGGCGGATGCGCCACTCGCGTTCGGCGAGGAATTCTTCGGGAACATCAAACGCCTCGGCCTGGACATCCTGCGGCAGCGAGATGGTCACGGCGCCGGTCTCGGCCGGATCCGTCAGCACCCGCAGGCCGTGGTGGAACGCGGAGAACAGCTGCTCGGGCCGGGAGACCCGGTCGAAGAACTTGGACAGCGGCCGGAACGCATCGTTGACGGTGATGTCGTAGGCGTAGGGCTGCTCCAGCTGCTGCAGGACCGGATCCGCGGCGCGGGTGGCGAAGGTGTCGGACGGCAGCAGCAGCACGGGCAGTCGGTTGGTGGTGGCCAGCGCCGCGCCGGTCAGCAGGTTTGAGGAACCAGGACCGATCGAGGTGCTGATGGCGAAGGTCTGGCGGCGGCGGGTATGGCGGGCGTAGCCCACGGCCTGGTGCGATTGCGCCTGCTCATTGCGGCCCTGGTAGTAGGGCATGATCGCCGGATCCAGCTGCTGGTACTGCTTCAGGGCCTGCCCCACGCCGGCGACGTTGCCGTGCCCGAAGATCCCGAACGTGCCCGGAATCAGGCGCTCCCGGAACTCCTGGCCTCCGATGGAATCCACGGTGTACTGCTTGGACAGGTATTCGACGACGGCCTGGGCCACGGTCATTCTGCGGTTTGCTGTTCCCACGATATTCACTCCGATACTTTCGCTGTGGACTGCAGCACAGGTGTCTTGAGCAGGGAGGCTGCGGTTGCCACGGCTCCCGCCACGTCGCCGTCGGCCGGGTAAAGCAGCGTCCTGCCTACGGTCAGGCCTTGGACGCCTGGCAGCGCCAGGGCTGCCTGCCAGCTGGCAAACACCTCGTCCTGCGTGCCTTCCGGGTCCCCGCCAAGTAGAACCGTGGGCATGGTGGTCGCGGCCATCACGCGCTCCATCTCGGCCACAACAGGCAGCTTCATCCAGGTGTATGCGCTGGTGGATCCCAACCCCTCGGCGATCGCCACGGATTTGATCACGGCATCGGTGCTCAAGTCATTGCGGACCCTGCCGTTCTGCCACGAAGACAGGAACGGCTCCACCATGGCGATCAGCTTACGCTCGGCCAGCGAATCAATGGCCTTCGCCGTCGCTTCCAAAATGGCCGCAGTATCCGGGTCGCCCAGGCAAATCCTCGTGAGCATTTTGCCGCCATCAGCGCCCAGTGCTGCCAAGGCGACGGCGGTGTGACCGGTGAAGCGGTCATCGATCTCGTTGACCAGCCCGGACAGTCCGCCGCGGTTCATGGAGCCGAAGACTAGCTTGCCGTCCAGCGCACCGAGAAGGAGCAGGTCATCCAGCACGTCCGGGGATGCCAGGACTCCGTCCACGGCGGGGTTCGCCAGGGCGATCTGCAGCCGGTCCAGCAAACCACGCCGGTCGGCCATGGCCACCGCGTTGCTGCCGACGGCGAGGGCACCGCGGGCCGGGTGGTCGGCGGCGACAATAAAGTTCTGGACCCCATACTTCAGGCCGGGATGACGGCGGCGCGAGGCGGCAGCCCTGGCAACGGCATCGGGGTCTTCGAGCCGCAGTGCGCTGAGGTGCTCATAACGGCGCGGGTCGTCGGTGAGGCTCATGACGCTGCTCCTTCGGAAACTGCTTCACGGGGCGTCGCGGCACCGGCAAACGCAGGCACCAGGCGGCCGCGTTCGGCAAGCAGCGAGGTGACTTCATCCGGCGTCGGCATTGCATCAGCACAGGAAAGACGTGAGGCGACTATGGCACCCGCCGCGTTGGCAAAGTCCAGCACTTCAGCGAGCGGCCAGCCGGCCAGCAGGCCATGGCAGAAAGCTCCGCCAAAGGAATCGCCGGCCCCCAGGCCGTTGACGGTCTCCACCTTCACCGGGGCGGAGACCACGCGCTCCGTGCGGGTCTTCGCCATTACGCCTTCGGGGCCGAGCTTCACCACGGCGATCTCCACACCGGTGGCCAGCAGGCGGTCGGCCTGCTCGTCAGGGGTTCCCTCCCCCACCGCGACAGCGCACTCCTTGTCGTTACCGATGGCAACCGTGACATGCGGCAGGATCTTGGCAATCTCGCCCCGGGCTTCCTCCTCAGAAGCCCAGAACATGGGCCGGTAGTCAAGGTCCAGGACCGTGAACTGGCCGATCTTCAGCTGGTCGCGGTCCCTGGCTTCATGGGCCTTGAGGTGCGCTTCACGGCTCGGCTCCTGGCACAGTCCGGTCACGGTTGACCAGAAGATCCGCGCCTTCCGGATGGCGTCCAGGTCGAGCTCTTCGGCCTTGATCTGAAGGTCGGGCGCGGTGGGGAACCGGCCATAGAAGTACAGCGGGAAGTCATCCGGCGGCTTGATGGCACAAAAAGTCACCGCGGTAGGCCACTCTTTCACGGGGGTGACGAACTGATCGTCCACGCCGAATTTGCGCAGCTCTCGGTGCAGGTAAGTGCCGAAGGCGTCGTCGCCGGTGCGGGTGATCACGCCGGTTCGGCGGCCATGGCGGGCAGCTGCCACCGCTACGTTCGAGGGTGAGCCCCCGAGGTACTTGCCGAAGGACTGCACGTCCTCCAGGTCCACCCCAATATCGTTCGGGTAGATATCAACGCTGATGCGCCCGATCGTGAGCAGTTCATGGGTCACGGTAATCGCGGACCTTTCTGTTGTGAACTCTTGCGGGTCAGTGAGAGCTCCGGTATCTGGGTCGGACCGCACGTGAGCGGGGCCACAACCACTACTCTGCACCAATATTCATGTCCTGTCAAAGGTTTGTACTGACATCTTTACAACGGAACGTAGTCTTCTGAAGGAGCGTTCCCGGCAGCCCAAATACAGGCTCCCCGCAAAGCCCCTACTTGCGCGGGACGGCCAGCTCGCCGGTGACGTATTGGGCGCGGCCGAACCCGAAGGACCAGTCGCTTGCACTGTTTTCCACGTAGCCAAGGAAAACGTCCTCACCGGCCACCCCAATTTCGGCCAGCCGGTCGGCGATAGCCGCAAAGAGGGACTGCTTGGCTTCCTGGCTGCGACCTTCCTGGGTGAATATCTGGATCATCACCACGCCGGTGCTGCGCTCAAAGCCGAGACCGGCGTCTTGGGCGAATATCTGGCCCGGCGCGTGCTCCGTGACGATATGGAAGTAGTCCCGCTCCGGAATGCCATACTCGGCCAGGATGGCATCGTGGATGCGGCGGCTGACATTGCCCAGCTCCTCGGGGCTTCGGCCTGCGTTGACATCAATTCGAACCAGCGGCATTGCTTCTCCTCCATAGTTTGTCCTGACATACTAACAAATGGCTGGGCGTCGACACAAGAAGGGTTTGCAGGCCTGTGTTGTCGGGCTGCTACGGCCGGGCTGAAACTGATCCTGCTCCATCATTCGCTCCGCCACCGGCCGAAACCGCTCGATCCCGCGCCCGCAAAGCTCGTCCCCTCGAATGATTGGGCAGAATCCGGCGAAGCATCGAACACCGACGGCGGCCATCCTCCCCTGCTTGCAAGGTGGGCGACCGCCGTGAAAGTCGCGGGACGCACTTAACGCACGACGGCGCCCGCCGCCTTCCGGGGAAGGTGACGGACGCCGTCGTGCGTTAAACAGCAACGCGGGGTCACTTAATGCCCTTCCCGGCGGCGGGAAGGGGCCGAAAGTGACCCCGCGTTGTAGTGCTGTGGTGCTGTGGTGCCTAGAGCGCTGCGTAAACTTCGCGCAGCAGCGTTGCGGTCTCGGACGGCGTCTTGCCGACCTTCACGCCTGCAGCCTCGAGGGCTTCCTTCTTGGCCTGCGCGGTTCCGGCGGAACCGGAGACGATGGCGCCGGCGTGGCCCATGGTCTTGCCTTCGGGAGCGGTGAAGCCCGCCACGTAGCCGACGACCGGCTTGGTGACGTTGGCCTTGATGAACTCGGCGGCGCGCTCTTCAGCGTCGCCACCGATTTCGCCGATCATCACGATGGCCTTGGTCTCGGGGTCAGCTTCGAACGCGGCCAGGGCGTCGATGTGCGTGGTGCCGATGACGGGGTCGCCGCCGATGCCGATGGCGGTGGAGAAGCCAAGGTCACGCAACTCGTACATCATCTGGTAGGTCAGGGTACCGGACTTGGACACGAGGCCGATGGGGCCCTTGCCTGTGATGTTGTTCGGCGTGATGCCGACCAGTGCTTCACCGGGGGTGATGATGCCGGGGCAGTTCGGTCCGATGATGCGGGTGACCTGGTTGCCGTCGGCGTCAACCGTGGACTGGGCCAGTGCCCAGAACTCGGCGGAATCCTGGACGGGCACGCCTTCGGTGATGACAACCACGAGGCCGATGCCGGCTTCGATGGCTTCAACAACGGCGTTCTTGGTGAATGCCGGCGGGACGAAGACGATGGAGACGTCGGCGCCGGTTTCAGCCATGGCTTCCTTGACGGTGCCATAAACGCTGATTTCTGCGTCGCCGTGCAGGACGGTGGTGCCGGCCTTGCGGGCGTTGACGCCGCCCACGATGTTGGTGCCGGCCTTCAGCATCAGGGCGGTGTGCTTGGTGCCTTCGCCGCCGGTGATGCCCTGGACGATGACCTTGGAGTCCTTGTTCAGATAGATAGACATGGTGCGTCCCTTTACTTAGCTGCGTTGGCGAGCTCGGCGGCCTTGTCGGCGCCCTCGTCCATGGTGGCGGCCAGGGTAACCAGCGGGTGGTTGGCCTCGGCCAGGATGCGGCGGCCTTCCTCAACGTTGTTGCCGTCGAGGCGGACTACCAGCGGCTTGTTCGCGTTGTGGCCCAGCTCGGCCAGCGCGCCAACGATGCCCTTGGCGACGGCGTCACACGCGGTGATGCCACCGAAGACGTTCACGAACACGGACTTGACCTGCTCGTCGCCGAGGATGACGTCGAGGCCTGCAGCCATGACCTCGGCGGAAGCTCCACCGCCGATGTCCAGGAAGTTGGCGGGCTTGACGTTGCCGTGGTTTTCACCGGCGTAGGCAACGACGTCCAGGGTGGACATGACCAGCCCGGCACCGTTACCGATGATGCCCACTTCGCCGTCGAGCTTGACGTAGTTGAGGTCCTGCGCCTTTGCCTTGGCCTCAAGCGGGTCTGCAGCGTCCTTGTCCTCGAGCTGCGCGTGCTTGGCGTGGCGGAACTCGGCGTTCTCGTCCAGCGAGACCTTGCCGTCCAGTGCCACGATGTCGCCCGCGCCGGTCTTGACCAGGGGGTTGACCTCCACCAAGGTGGCGTCTTCCTTCTTGAAGACATCCCAGAGCTTGAGGATCACGGCGGCGACCTTGCCGCGCAGTTCCTCGGAGAAGCCGGCGGCTGCAACGATTTCGTCAGCCTTGGCCTGGTCGATGCCAACGGCGGGGTCGATAGCGACCTTGGCCAGCGCATCGGGGCGTTCGACGGCGAGCTGTTCGATTTCCATGCCGCCTTCAACCGAGCACATGGCCAGGTAGTTGCGGTTGGCCCGGTCCAGCAGCACGGAGAAGTAGTACTCCTCGGCGATGTCGGCACCCTGGGCAATCATCACCTTCTTGACGGTGTGGCCCTTGATGTCCATGCCCAGGATGTTGGTGGCGTGCTCAAGTGCTTCATCAGCGGTCTTGGCTACCTTGACGCCGCCGGCCTTGCCGCGACCGCCAACCTTGACCTGTGCTTTGACAACAGTCACGCCGCCGATTTTTTCGGCTGCTGCTTTTGCTTCTTCTGGGGTGTACGCCACGATGCCGGCAAGCACGGGTACACCGTGCGCCTCGAACATATCGCGCGCCTGGTATTCAAACAGGTCCACGGTTTAGTGTCCTTCTACGTCGAAGTAGTTTCTGTACAGTCGGGCACCATCGTCAGACGATGACCGGGCTGCGGATTGCAAACACCTGCGTCCTGTCCGGAAACGAGCCACAGCGTGCAATGCTCCACTCGGAACTCTAGTCCTCTCTGAGGACCGGCCCGTTCCACAGTACCTCTTATGTGAGTAAGCACACTATTCTATGGAACGTAGAAAAAGCCCTACATTACGGGGTTTTTGGGGCCTCAGCCGGTGCCGGAACGGCGGCTTTGGCACCCTTGGAAAAGGCTTCGTAATGATCCCTGGCGACGAAGAAGGCAACACCTGCGGATACGTTCCCGCACGCTACGCCATGGTTATATGGCGAGCAGCGGAGCCCGTTCCGCTCCAGGTTGGCCCCGTCTGCCAGGACGGGAATTTCGCTGAGCGGGCCGCTCTTGCTTCCCTTGGGGCCGTAGGTGGCCTCCATTTGGGTGACGCCGGAACGGCATTCCCCGTATGTGGCCTTGTCCGGCGTGAGCAGCGCCGTGCCGCCGAGGTAGCCCAGACCGGTGCCGGCGCAATCGTCCCGAACATCGCTGGCGGCAGGTTTGGGGTAGTTCGCCAGTTCGCAGTGGGCGACGGGGACGGTGGCCAGCTTGTCGTTGGCGCTGTCGGTAAAACTGTTCAGCTCGTACGGGAGATTGAGGTGCTCTCCCTTGGCAGACGTCAGCGAGCACACGATATTCCGGTCCTCGGTGATGAACGAGAGAACGTCCTGGCCAACCCGGAACCCGGCCGGGTCCACCAGGGCCGCCCGTTCCAACTGTTCCAAGGGCGGCAGCGGCGGCGGAGCCACATAACCAGGGTCCTGGGTGGTGACAGTGCAGGCCGTGGCGGTCACCACAAAGAGGGCGGCCAGGAGCCCCAATACAGTCCGTCGCATGGCCTCCATTATGCCCGGCAGCCGGGGTGGCCCCGTTCGCGAATATCCCTACGTGCCCGCGCTCAGGCGTCGAGCTTCGTCAGCGGCGCGTAACGGAGCAGGAGCCGCTTCTCGCCGACGTCGAACTTCACCTTGGCCACGGTCTTGTCCCCTGCCCCTTCGAGGGCAAGCACCGTGCCGTTGCCGAAGCTGGTGTGGTTCACCTTGTCCCCCACGCTGACGGCCACGATTTCCTTCTGTGGCTGGACCCGGTTCTTGGCGATGACAGCGGGAACGTCCGCATTGAAACCGGCCGAGGAGTCCGCGGCGGCCCCGCGGGAGGAGCCTGCGCCCCAGAACGATCCGCTGTACCGGCTGGAGCCGATGGACCCACCGCTCCCCCAGCCGCCGGACTGCCGGCTGGTGCCTTCGCGCTTCCATTCGACCAGCTCGGCCGGAATTTCCTCGAGGAACTGGCTGGCCGGGTTGTACTGGCTCTGGCCCCACATACTGCGGACTTCGGAGCGGGTGACGTAGAGACGCTTGCGGGCGCGGGTCAGGCCCACATAGGCCAGCCGCCGCTCTTCGGCGAGCTCCTTGGGGTCCGTTGCCGAGCGCTGGTGCGGGAACAGCCCGTGCTCCATGCCGGTCAGGAACACCACCGGGAATTCAAGGCCCTTGGCGGTGTGCAGGGTCATCAGCGTGACCACGCCAAGGCGTTTGGCCTCCGCCACGGCGGCGTCGATGTCAGCCCCGGGCGCGTCCGGGATCTGGTCCGCGTCGGCCACCAGGGACACCTGCTCCAGGAAGGCACCCAGGGAACCTTCCGGGTTCTCCTGTTCGTATTCACGCACGACGGCGACGAGTTCCGCCAGGTTCTCCACGCGGGACTCGTCCTGTGGATCCGTGCTGGAACGCAGCCCGGCGAGGTAGCCGGTCTGTTCCAGCACGGCTTCCAGCGCAGCGGCGGCGCCCGAGCCGGTGGCGACTTCGGCGAGGTCATCGAGCAGCTTCACGAACCCCAGGACGGCGTTGACGGAACGCGTTGCCATGCCCGGGGCTTCCTCGGCACGCCGGGCAGCCGCCATGAACGACATCCGCTCCCGCTGGGCCAGCGCCGCCACGGCACCCTCGGCGCGGTCACCGATGCCGCGCTTGGGTTCGTTAAGCACCCTGCGAAGGTTGACGTCGTCGTCCGGGTTGACCAGGACCCGGAGGTACGCGAGGGCGTCCTTGATTTCCTTGCGTTCGTAGAAGCGGGTGCCCCCCACTACCTTGTACGGCAGGCCCACCCGGACCAGCACGTCCTCAATGGAGCGGGACTGCGCGTTGGTGCGGTAGAAGATGGCCACGTCCCCGGGGCGGAGGTTGTCCTCGTCCTGGAGCCGGTCGATTTCCTTGGCGATGAACTGGGCTTCGTCGTGCTCGTTTTCACCCACGTAGCCGATGATTTTGTGGCCTTCACCCTCGGCCGTCCACAGCCGCTTCTCGGGCCGGTTGGGGTTGCGTGAGATCACTGAGTTGGCGGCCGTAAGGATGTTCTGCGTGGAACGGTAGTTTTGCTCCAGCTTGATGGTGCGTGCTTCCGGGTAGTCCTTTTCGAATTCCACAATGTTGCGGATGTCCGCCCCACGGAAGGCGTAGATGGACTGGTCGGAGTCGCCCACCACCGTCAGCTCGGACGCTCCCGGGCCTTCGCCCACGATTTCCCGGACCAGGGCGTACTGGGCGTGGTTGGTGTCCTGATATTCGTCCACCAGGACGTGCCGGAACCGGCGGCGGTACGAGTCCGCGAGCGCCGGGAAGGCCCGGAACATGTAGACGGTCTCGGCGATGAGGTCGTCGAAGTCCATCGCGTTGGCCTGGCGCAGCCGCTGGGTGTAGCCCTTGAAGACGTCCGCCACCGCGCTTTCAAACGGATCGTTGAAGTTGGCGGCGGAGGCAAAGGAATCAGCGTCGATCAGCTCGTTCTTGAGCGCGGAGATCTTGTGCTGGATGGCCTTGGGCGCGAATTTCTTGGGGTCCAGGTCCAGGCTCTTGGAAACCTGTGTGACCAGCCGCAGGGAGTCGGCGGAGTCGTAGATGGAGAAGTTCGATTTCAGGCCAACGTTGGCCGCTTCCTGGCGCAGGATACGCACGCAGGAGGAGTGGAAGGTGGAGATCCACATGATCTTGGCCCGGCCGCCCACCAGCGCCGCGATGCGCTCCCGCATTTCGGCGGCAGCCTTGTTGGTGAAGGTGATGGCCAGAATTTCGCCGTAATGGGCGCGGTGCGTGGCGATCAGGTACGCGATCCTGTTGCTGAGCACACGGGTCTTGCCCGAACCGGCGCCGGCCACAATCAGCAGGGCGCTGCCGGCATGCTTAACGGCCTCTTCCTGCTGCGGGTTGAGCCCCTGCAGCAGTTCCGCCGCATTCGGCCGGTGGTGCGGCTGGTCTTCGTTGCCCTCTCCGCGGTGCTGCTGGCTGGCCCAGCCGCCCGTGCTCTGCGCACTGTCCGGGCGCTGGTGGCCGGTCCCGCCGCCACCCAGTTCGGCAGCCTGGGAAAGGCCTTCCGGGCGCGACTTGGTGCGGGCTGAGGCTGCCGATGCGGCCTTGAACGGTCCGTCAGAGTAGGGGTCAAACAACATATCCATGGTGCCTACAAGTCTAGGCGGTGGGGCTGACAGTCAGGTTCAACCTGTGGATAACACCGCACCCGCCCACAGGTCCCCACCCCGGACCAGAAGGAGTTTTTGTCCAGATAATGCGCCTAAAAGCCGCCCCACACGGCATTATCTGGACAAAAACTCCGATGAGCCACGGCTCAGGTGACCGAGCCGGACAGGAGGGCTGCACGCAACTCCCCCACCGCCGTCGTGCCTCCCGCCATGAACCACTGCAGCCCGTTGACCTGCACCGAGTCCGTGGCACCGCCGGCAGCCTGAACAATCGCTTTGCCCGGCAGCCAGTCCCATTCCGGGCAGCTGTGCTGGAACCAGCAACCCAGTTGCCCGTCGGCCACGCGGCCCAGGTCGCAGGACCCGGAGCCGAACATCCGCAGGGCGGCGGCGGAGGTCGCGGCCGCGTGCCAGGGCATGGCACAGAGGGGATCCATGAGCCAGGTGGGGTGGATGTAGGTGGCAGCCCCGAGTTCCGCGAGCGCGTTACGGTTGCGGGCGCCACCCTCCTGGTAGGCCGTCAGGGCCTCTCCGTTCAGCGTCGCGGCCTGCGCCGTTCCGCCGAGCCACAGTTTGTCCTCCTCCGGCTGGAAGATCGCACCCAGCAGCACGTCTGCGGAGTCCTTCAGGGCAATGGCCGAGCACCAGTAGGTGGAACCGTGCAGGAAGTTGTAGGTCCCGTCCACGGGGTCAATCACCCAGGTCCGGCCGCTGGTGCCAGCCACCGAGGCGCCCTCCTCGCCCAGGATGCCGTCCTCGGGCCGGCAGCGCCGCAACTGCTCCAGCACGTAGGCCTCGGCTGCGTGGTCCGCCGCTGTCACCACGTCCGAAACCGAAGTCTTCTGCCGGGACTGCAGGCCGGCCATGCGCATCAGGAGCGCCAACTGCCCGGCTTCACGAACCAGGGCCGATGCCAGCTGGTAGTTGTCCAAAGCGGGGTCAAGTTCGAGGGCGCTATGCCTGCCAGTGGTCATAGGACCAGTCTATGCAGCGCCATAATGGTGCCATGGCCAAAACCCCAGCGCAGCGGATCAAGAAGCACGGCTCCAAGGCGGTTGTCCCGCAGCACAGCCTTCCGCCGGTGATCAACCCCACCACGGCCCGCTCCCCGCAGAAGGCCCAAAGCAATTCCAAGCTGATTGTGATCGCGGGCGTGGTGGCCAGCCTCTTCCTGTTCTGGTACCTGCACCTGCTCGTGCTGAACCAGATGACGCAGCTGTCCGGCGGGATGGCTATGCCGGATTCCTTGGTGGGCGGCTTCGATACGTCCTACGTTGGCCAGTTGAAGGCGGCGATGGACGACGACGCCCGAGGCCAGCTCAACTACATCCACAAAACCGCCGGCACGCTGTTCCCGCTCATCTTTGGGTTCACCTGGCTGCTGCTAATCGGTACCAACGTGGCCGGGAAATGGCTCCGGTGGGCCCTGTGGGCCGTCCCGATGCTCTTTGTGGTGGTCCGTTTGTGGGCCAACGTGACCGTGGATTCAGTGCTGGCAGCAGAAACGGCCGATGCCGGCCAGATCGCCCTGGCGTCCGGCCTCACCGTTGCGGGCTGGGTGCTGTTCGTTGTGAGCCTGCTGGCCGGTGCCGCGGCGGTGTTCCTAGGCAAAAAGTCCGCCGAGACAGCTAAGCCCGGGCAGCAGCAGCGGCCCTGATTGCCCGCCGGTGCTGCTGCACGCGCTGGGCTATCACCAGGCCCGCTGCCGCAACGCCGACCGTCACGGGATACCCCATCAGCCGCTCCAGTGTGCCGGGTTCGGGCACGTGCATCCTGGTCAGGCCCCCGGTCACCAGTGCTGCGAACGACGCTAACCCGCACACCAGGACGAACCAGCCGAGCGGCGTCTGCCGCAGCCACAACACACCCAGCACCAGGACCGCCAGCGCGCCCGCAATGAAGTACATGAGCGCGCCGGTGTAGTGCCAGCCGGAACCAAGGTCCTCCGGCACCAGTCCCACGATCATGGTCCCGGCGCCGGCGGTGCCGACCAGGATCCTGACCCAAATCGCGGCGAGCCAGGGCTTCCGGCGGCCGGGCTGGACCCGTGCTCCGGGCCGAGCGGCGACGCACAGCAGTCCCGATGTCAGCAGCAGTGCGCCAAGGAGCATGCCGAGCCCCTGGACCACAAAGGAAGCGTTCATCAGCCAGTGCAGCGGCGAACAGACGTCCCGGCCGTCATAGATCCCGCAGTGGATCGCGCCGAGGTCGCTGATGTAGCCGGTCCGGCGGTCATATGGCCGCGGGCCCGCCCAACCTCCGATCACGGCCGCTTCCGCCACAAAATACTGCAGGACGCTCAGGACGGACCAGGCGCCGATGTAGTGGCGGGTGGACGCCGTGTCCGGGATGAAGACCGCTGCGGGCGTGGACGTAGGGGCTGAACTCATGCCAAGAGCGTAGTACGGCCTCCCACCTTGTATGCTTGTATCCGTGTCCGGACGGACCGGCCCTGCCGGGACAGCGGACACGCGCCCTCGTAGCTCAGTGGATAGAGCACGGCTCTCCTAAAGCCGGTGTCGTTGGTTCGATTCCAATCGAGGGCACTTGAACCTTCCCGCACCGGAGTTCGGCCTCCGCGCCTACCTGCTCGGCCCGGCGCCGGCTGGCCCCGCCATTGCGGGAAAGTGGGCCCTCGAGCGCCAACTGCTGGATCGGTCCGCAGGCACCCGCGGAACCTTCACCGGCGTCGTCATTTATTCTCCAACGGACGACGACGCACTGATCCTCCGCGAGGAAGGCACCATGCGCTGGCCTACTTTCACCGGCCCCGCCTCCCGCGAATACCTCCTCCGCCTTGCCGACCGGCCGGACGCCCTGGACGTGTTTTTCGATGATGGGCGGCCCTTCCATCGGATGAGCTTTGCCCCGGAAGCCAACCTGGACCGGCACTGGTGCGATCCCGATACCTACCGCGTGGCCTATGCGTATGAGGGCCTTGACGCGTTCAGCTACACGTGGGAGGTCAGCGGGCCGCGCAAGGACCTGCTCCTGACGTCGATGCTTCGGCGACTGCCATGAAACGGCTAGGCTCAAATCCGTGAAAGCGCGCATTGTTGTCTCCGCCGTCTGCGTATTCGACGACGCCGGGCGGCTCCTGACTGTCCGCAAACGCGGAACCAGCATGTTTATGCACCCCGGCGGCAAGCCCGAACCCGGCGAGACGGCCGTCCAGGCTGCGTCGCGGGAGTTGGCAGAGGAAGTGGGGATCATCGTTGCCCCGGGCGACCTCGAACTGATGGGCGTCTGGATTGCCGACGCCGCGAACGAGGCCGCCACTGACATCGAGGCCACCGTGTTCCTGGCACCCGGCACGTGGACAGCCGGTCCGTCGGCCGAGATCGCCGAGATCCGTTGGCTGGACCTTGCTGCGCTGGCAGGGGGTGCGCCGCCGCCAACGGACCTCGCCCCGCTCCTGACCGACTACATCCTGCCGGAACTGGCCGCCTCCCGCCCCGGCCCCAAGTAGGTAGCAGTAGGTGTCGTTTTGAGGGCTCAAAACGACACCTACTGCTACTCAGTTGGGGAAGGCTGGGCCCTTAGAACTCCGGCACTGCTTCCTCAGCCACCGCCGTGGCCTCGGCGAACTGCGTCCGGTACAGCTCGGCGTAGCGTCCCTCGGCCGCCAGCAGCTCCGTGTGCGTGCCGCGTTCCACGATCTGCCCGTCCTCCACCACCAGAATGACGTCGGCGGCGCGGATAGTGGAGAGCCGGTGAGCGATCACGACGGCGGTGCGCCCTTCGAGCGCGGCACCAAGGGCCTCCTGGACAGCAGCTTCATTGGTCGAGTCCAGGGCCGCCGTGGCCTCGTCCAGGATCACGACGCGCGGCTGCGCAATGAGCAGGCGGGCAATGGTGAGCCGCTGGCGTTCGCCGCCCGAAAGCCGGTAACCGCGTTCCCCCACCACTGTGTCCAGGCCGTCGGGAAGGGACCGGACCATGGCCTCGAGCCGGGCCTGCCGCAGGACATCCCACATGAGCTCGTCGCTGGCCTCCGGGCGGGCCAGGCGCAGGTTGGAGGCAATGCTCTCGTGGAACAGGTGCCCGTCCTGCGTGACCATGCCGAGGGTTTGCCGCATCGAATCGAAGGTGAGGTCGCGGACGTCAACGCCGGTGCCGGGGGTGGCTCCGCCAAAGCGGACGGCGCCGGAATCCACGTCATACAGGCGCGAGAGCAGCTGCGCGATGGTTGACTTGCCGGCCCCTGAGGAGCCCACGAGGGCAACGGTCTGGCCGGGTTCCACACGGAAGCTGATGCCGTGCAGCACCTCTTCGCCGCCGCGGGTGTCCAGGGTGGAAACGTCCTCCAGTGAGGCGAGCGAGACCTTGTCGGCCGAAGGGTAGGAGAAGCGGACGTCGTCGAACTCCACGGACAGCGGCCCGGCGGGAGAGGACACCGCATCCGGCTTCTGCTCGATGAGCGGCTTGAGGTCCAGGATCTCAAAGACCCGCTCGAAACTGACCAGGGCGCTCATGATCTCCACCCGGGCGTTGGAAAGCGCCGTGAGCGGCGCGTACAGGCGGGTGAGCAGCAGTGCCAGCACCACGACGTCGCCCGCTGCCAGTTGCCCCTGCAACGCCAGGAAGCCGCCGAGGCCGTAGACCAGAGCGAGAGCCAGCGCCGAGACAAGTGTCAGGGCGGTTACGAAAGTGAACTGCAGCATCGCCGTCCGGATGCCGATGTCACGCACCCGGCCCGCCCGCAAGGCGAACTCGCGGGATTCCTCATCCGGCCGGCCGAACAGCTTCACCAGCGTGGCGCCCGGAGCGGAGAACCGCTCAGTCATCTGGGTGCCCATTGACGCGTTGTGCTCCGCAGCTTCGCGGCGCAGGTCCGCCAGCTTCGAACCCATCCGCCGGGCGGGGATCAGGAAGAGTGGCAGCAGGATCATGGCGAGCACGGTGATGAGCCAGGATTTGCCCAGCATCACCACAAGGGTCAGCGCGAGGGCGACGACGTTGCTGACCACGCCGGAGAGGGTGCCGGCGAAGGCCGACTGCGCACCGATCACGTCATTGTTGAGCCGGCTCACCAGGGCACCGGTCCGGGTGCGGGTGAAGAAGGCGATGGGCATCTTCTGTACGTGGTCGAAGACCTTCGTGCGGAGATCCACGATGACGCCTTCGCCGATCGTGGAGGAAAGCCAGCGGGTGACCAGTCCCAGCCCGGCTTCGGCGACCGCCACAATGGCGATCAGCACGGCCAGCCAGACGACGACGCTGGTACCCGCGCCGGCGATGATTGCGTCAACCACCTGGCCGGCGAGGACCGGCGTGGCGACGGCCAGGACGGCCATCACGATGGACAACAGCACGAAGGCGATCAGCTTGCCCTTGTGCGGCCGGGCGAACGTGAAGACACGTTTGAGCGTCGCCTTTGAGAACGGCTTGGAGCCGCTCGAAGCGCGCGTGATGTTGTAAAGGGAGCTCCAGGCCACCCGGTCCATGCTCATGAGTTGATGCCTTTCGGGGCGCCGTGGCCCAACAGTTCGGTGACGACGCCGTTGTCCACATTCCACCGGACGTCCAGCTGAACGTTCTCCAGCAGCCTCCGGTCATGGGTTACCAACAACAAAGCACCCTCATAACTTCCCAGGGCCTCCTCCAGCTGCTCGATGGCGGGCAGGTCAAGGTGGTTTGTCGGTTCGTCCAGGACCAGCAGGTTCACCCCGCGTGCCTGCAGCAGTGCCAGCGCAGCGCGGGTCCGTTCGCCGGGTGAGAGGGAATCCACGGGCCGCGTGGTGTGGTCGGCCTTCAGCCCGAATTTAGCCAGCAGGGTGCGGACTTCGGCCGGGGTCAGGTCCGTCAGGACAGCCTCGACGGCGTCCGCCAGATTGAGGTGGCCGGCCAGCAGTCCGCGGGCCTGGTCAATTTCGCCGACGGCCACCGAGGCGCCCATCGCGGCGTTGCCTGAGTCCGGTGCCTGAACGCCCAGGAGCAGGCGCAACAGTGTGGACTTGCCCGCCCCGTTGGGACCGGTGATGCCAATCCGCTCCCCCGCATTGAGCTGCAGGTTCACCGGGCCCAGGGTGAAGTCCCCCTGTTGGACGACGGCGTCACGCAGGGTGGCCACGACCGCACTGGACCGCGGCGCGTGGCCGATGCTGAACTGCAGCTGCCATTCCTTCCGGGGTTCTTCCACCATGTCCAGCCGGGCAATCCGGGACTCCATCTGCCGGACCTTATGGGCCTGCTTTTCGGATGATTCGGTGCTGGCCGCGCGGCGGATCTTGTCATTGTCCGGGCTTTTCTTCATGGCGTTCCGCACGCCTTGGGAGCTCCATTCGCGCTGGGTCCGGGCCCGCGAGACAAGGTCTGCCTTGGTGGCGGCAAACTCGTCGAACTTTTCGCGTGCGTGCCGCCTGGCTACCGCGCGTTCCTCCAGGAAAGCCTCGTAGCCGCCGTCGTACACAGCGACTGAATTCTGGGCGAGGTCCAGTTCCACGATGGTGGTTACACAGCGGGCCAGGAACTCGCGGTCGTGGGACACCAGCACCACGCCGCCACGGAGGCCTTGGACAAAGGCCTCGAGTTTGGCCAGCCCCGCCAGGTCCAGGTCGTTCGTGGGCTCATCCAGGAGCACCACATCGAAACGGCTGAGCAGCAGGGCGGCCAGTGCTACGCGGGCGGCCTGGCCGCCGGAGAGCCCGGTCATGAGGGCGTCGGGGCCGGTTTCCAGCCCGAGATCGGCGAGGACGGCCGGGATGCGTTCGTCGAGGTCCGCCGCGCCGGACGCCATCCAGCGGTCAAAGGCGAGGGAATAATCGTCGTCAGCGCCCGGGGCCCCCGAACCGAGCGCTTCGGCAGTGGACTCCATTTCCGCCGTCGCCCGGGCACAGCCGGTGCGCCGGGTGATGTAACCAGCCACGGTTTCTCCGGGCACGCGTTCGTGTTCCTGGGGAAGCCAGCCCACAAACGCATCGGCGGGGGCGAGGCTAACGCTCCCGTCCTGGGGCTGGTCAACTCCGGCCAGCAGGCGCAGCATGGTGGATTTTCCGGCGCCGTTGGCACCCACCACGCCTACAACATCGCCGGGAGCCACCGTAAGGGAGAGCTTGGAGAAAAGTGTCCGGTGGTCGTGGCCGCCGGAAAGGTCTTTGGCAACAAGGGTTGCTGTCATGGCTTGGTCTGTCCTCTCGCCCGGCCTGCGGATGGCCCGGATGACCCCGCCTGAAGAGGCAGAATTGCGTTGAATCCGCAGCAAACCAGCCCGCAAAAGTGCCGGGGCACTAAAGAGCCCGCCGGTCCGGACTTGGGGGGTGTGCGGACCAACGGGCTCGACCATCAAGCATAGTCGACTCGGCAACACGCATCAAACCGCCCACCGAAGGCAGGCTAAAATCAAGTGCAATCATCCGTTCAGCAGAGAGCCGATATGCCCATTCCTGCCAAGGCTTTCCAGCGCTGGCTGCACGGTGTCGCCCCCGAGACGAGTACCTCTGACGTCTGCCGGGCGGCCGGCATCAAGCGGACAACCCTGGCCCAGCAATTGGTCCGGGGCAAGGTGGCGGAGGCAACCGTGGTGAGCATCAGCCGCGCCTACCACGTCAACCCCGTCTCCGCGTTGGCCGGTTTTGAGGCCTACAGCCAACTCTCGGGCCCGCAGCGCCAGCCCACCAGGTCCGAACTTGTCAGCCAGATTTCCACGACGGATCTCCTGCGGGCGCTCCTGCTTCGCGGTGTTGGTGAACGGGGCGGACTGGCCGAGTCAGGTCTCGGCGAGCCGGGGATCCCCGACGCAGCCCTTCCGGGTCGCGGGCGGCAGACGGCCTTGGGGCCGCCACCGCATGCCACCTCGGTGCGAGACTGGGTAGAGGCAATCGACGACGGCGTACTGCGGCACCGCGTCTCGACCGCCACGGGGATCGCACCGCAGAATTATTCGGCACAGCTGACTGCCAACCGGCTCTCCCCGGAACTGGCCGTGGCCACGGCCTCGGCGGCCGGCGTAGCGGCGGCCGGCGGCCTGGTGGCAACCGGGCTCATCACGGAGGCGGAGGCCGGCTGGCCTCCCGGAGCCCGGCACGCGGCGCTGGAGAGTATGACCGACGGCGAACTGACCACCTTGGCAGGGGAACGGCTGCAGACTCTCGGCAGAGCCCTCCGCCGGCAGGAACATGACCAAGAACGAACCGACAAGATCTGGGAGAACCTGGGATGATCGAAATCCTGCAGTGGTCCACCTTGGCTGCTTGCGGTTTGGTGGCCCTCGCCCGTGTTCCCGGCGCTTTGCGGGGGAAAAACCGGACAGTTTGCTACATTTGCGCGCTCATGACCCTGGCGATCCTCCTCAGCATCGAGGCGCCGTATGTTGCCATCGACCAGGCGCTGGGCGGGATCAACCTGGCGAATCTCATTCTTCGGCTGGTCATCTTTGCCGCCATCTATTTCTTGGGGATCCGCATCACCAAGGGCTTTGGCGCTGACGCTGCCTACCGGCTGATCACCGGGCGGATGGGGATGACTGTGCTTGCGCTGACCTCACTGATGGTCCTGGTCGTCTTCCTGATGATGGACACGGCGGGGTCCTCCGCGGGCATGGTTGCGGTGTCGTTAAAGGACAGCCGCAATGGACAACTGGTTGAGTTCTATGGAGCCGCCGGCCGCGCCTACCCGGCCTATGTGGCACTCGTCCTGCTGCCGGCCATGGTGCGCACAGTCAGCAGCACTCTTCCGGCGCTGGTTCGGGTGTCAGCCTTCCTCCTGGCCCTCGGTGCCGTCGCCACTGGCTGGAGCCTGGTGTTCCCGCTGATCCCACCTGAGTTCGGCTTTGTGGAGTTTGTCATCAACTACGTGGCGGTGCTTTGCTTCGTCATTGGGCTGGCATTGATCGGTGTGGCAGGCATGATTTACAGGCGTGGCCCTTCGCACCAAAAGACTTCTACTGACAAGTAGCCCCTCCCGGCTTTCACAAAATCATTAGACGTGGAACAATCATGAATGTGTGAAGGTGGCGCGCCGGTGTTTGCGAACGGGGATAACTTCTTGGATGCCGAGCCGCCTCTAAGCCTTTGCGCGCATTGGGGGGATGAGTGGTGGCGGCCGTTGGGGACCGCCCCCACTCAGCCTGCTTAAGGGCATAACCCGTTACCGCTCCGCGTCAAGCGCGCCCGGTGACCCAGCGGCCTCAGCAGAAGTGGTTCCCAGCTCACGCTGCACGAGCGGGAGCACCTCAGTACCCAGCAACTCGATGGCTTCGAGTACGGTCTGCTGGGGGACGGACGAGAGATCCAGCTGGAAATATCCAGTTCGCGGGTGCCGCCCCGGCTGCGGTGTTCCAGGAGCGCTACCGGGCGAACCGCAACGTGACCAACTGGAAGGGGCGAAGGGCCAGGCTGACGCTGCCCTGCTCCGCGGGCGTCACCCCTGGCGCGTCCACGGGGCGTTCCAGAAGATCCGTTGCCTGCACGCCCTGAACCGGGAAGCCGGCTTTGATGGCACCGGCCGAGCGCTGGCCCAGGGATTCGTAGAGCCGGACCACCACATCGCCCGAACCGTCCTCCGCCAGCTTGACGGCCTCGACGACCAGCGCAGGGTTGTCCACGGTGAACAACGGCTCCACGCCGCGGCCGCCGCGAACCAGGCGCGGCGCCAGGTTGGTGCGGTACCCCTCTTCAACGGCGTCGGCGATTCCTGCACCGGGGCGGATGGTGACCGTCAGCTCATGGTGTCCGCGGTCGGCTGCCGGGTCGGGGAACTTCGGTGCCCGCAACAGGGAGAGGCGCACTGAGGTGGTGGTCCCGCCGTCGGCCTCCCGGACATTCCTGGTGACATCATGGCCGTAGGTGGCCGAGTTTGAAATTGCCACGCCGTAGCCGGGTTCGGCCACGTGGATCCAGCGGTGCGCGCAGATCTCGAACTTCGCCGCCTCCCAGGAGGTGTTGTTGTGCGTGGGCCGGAAGACATGCCCGAACTGCGTTTCGGCAGCCGAGCGGTCAGCCTTGACGTCAAGCGGGAAACCCAGCTTGAGGAGTTTCTCGCTCTCCTGCCACTCAATGGCAGTGGTGATGGCGAGGGAGTCGCTGCCGACGTCCAGCGTGATCCGCTGGGTGACCGGGGACGAACCGGCGATCCGCTGCACCACCACGACGGCACTGTTTCCGACGTGCTCCAGCCGGACGTCCTGCACGTCGGTCAGGGCCGTAACGTTGCGGCGGTAGAACTCATCGATGTCCCAGGCGTCCCATTCGTTGGGGGTGTCCCGGTGCAGTTCCAGCAGGTTGCCGCGCGATCCGGGGGCGATGGCTTCGCGGCCCGTGGCGTAGTCGGTGAGGGACGTGAGCAGGCCATCGCTGTCTACGACAGCCCTGATGATGCCGTTGTCCAGCACAAAACCGCCGCCCGCCCCGGTGGCCTGCACAGACTGGCCCTCGATGGCCGGCTCGGCGGCGCCGAGTGCCGGGACGCCGTTGCGCGCGTGGGGTGCGGCGTTGAGCAGGAACGTCCGCGAACCTTCCCCCAGCAGTGCGGCCGCGGCCTGGCCGATGATGGCCTCCAGGCCGGCACTGATGGCGGCGTAGTTGCGCTCCGCGTCCTGGTGGACCCAGGCGATGGAACTGCCAGGCAGGATATCGTGGAACTGGTGCAGGAGTACCAGCCGCCAGAGGCGTTTCAGCTCGGCACCCGGGTAGGCGAAAGAGCTGCGGACAGCTGCTGTGGTGCACCAGAGTTCGGCCTCGCGAAGCAGGTGTTCGCTGCGCCGGTTGCCGCGCTTGGTGTTGGCCTGGCTGGTGTAAGTCCCGCGGTGAAGTTCAAGGTACATCTCCCCCACCCATACCGGCAGGGCCGCATAGCCCTCTTCCGCCTGGGTGAAGAAACTCTCGGCGGAACCTATCCGGACCTTGGGTGAGCCCTCGAGGTCCGCGGTGCGGTGCGCGGCGGCCAGCATCTCACGTGTGGGTCCGCCGCCGCCGTCGCCATAGCCGAACGGCACCAGCGAAGTGTTGGCGCGCCCATGATCACGGAAATTGCGTTCAGCATGCGCCAGTTCCCGCCCGGTCAGTTCGGCGTTGTAGGTGTCCACGGGCGGGAAATGCGTGAAGAGCCGGGTACCGTCGATGCCTTCCCAGTTGAAGGTGTGGTGCGGCATCCGGTTGACCTGGTTCCACGAAATCTTCTGCGTCAGGAACCAGCGGCTTCCGGCCGACCGCACAATCTGCGGCAGGGCGGCGGAGTATCCGAACGAATCAGGCAGCCAGGCTTCGCGGCATTCGACGCCGAATTCCTGCAGGAAGAAGTTCTTGCCTTCAACGAACTGGCGCGCCATGGCTTCGCCGCCGGGCATGTTCGTGTCCGATTCGACCCACATCCCGCCCACCGGAACAAACTGCCCTGCCTTAACCTTCTCCCGGATCCTGCCGAAGAGCTCGGGGTAGAACTCCTTCATCCAGGCAAACTGCTGGGCCGAGGAGCAGGAGAACACAAAATCCGGATCCTCGTCCATCAGGGACACGACATTGGAAAACGTCCTGGCACACTTACGGATGGTCTCACGCACCGGCCACAGCCAGGCGGAGTCGATGTGGGCGTGACCGGTGGCCACCAACTGGTGCGCGGACGCATATGCGGGACGGGACAGGACTTCGGCCAGGGCGGCGCGGCCGGCGGCGGCAGTACCGGGCACATCGTCCGGGTCCATCTGCTCCATCATGCGCTCCAGCGCACGGAGGATCTCATGGCGCCGCGGCTGCTCCACGGGAAGCTCATGCATTAGTCCGGAGAGGGTCCAGACGTCCTGCTGGAGCTCCCAGACCGTCCGGTTCAGTTCTGCAATGGCGATCGTGCCGAGCCTGTACTGCGGCGCCGTGCCCGCAGTCGCCTTGTCCCCCAAGGGGGTTGCGGCGAAGGTCCACCCCTGCGCCATATCAGGGTTGGCAGCTGCCTCAACATAGAAGTCAACCGCTATGCCGCTGCCCAGCAGCTTGAGCGGGATGTACTGGTTCCGCGGCGAAATCGCCTTGATGATGGTGCCGTCGGGACGCCACGCGATGCCTTCGCACTGGAAACCCGGGGCTTCGTTGATAAAACCGAGGTCCACCACGATCTCCACTGTGGTGTCCGGCGCCGTGCCCCAGGCCTCAGGAACATCGCCCTGGAGCCGAAGCCACTTGGTGCCCCACGGCCGGCCCCAGGCGGCACCGTGTTCCTGCGGGAGGAAATCATGACGCAGGGCTTCCATCACGGCGACCGGTTCGCCGGGCGCTTCCCAACTGCTCAGTGTGAGGGGAACACTGCGTGTGTAAACGGCAGGATTGATCCGCTCGCGGACAAACCGGCCCAGTCGGACTTCGGTAATCCGGCGGTCGTCATGCACTGTAAACCCTCTTAGATACGTGGATTGGATCATTCGACGCCGGACAACGCTGTCCAATCGATGGATAAAATCTACCGGCTAGTAGCCCAATAGCCAAGTACCAGTTCCCGTCCCAGGAGCGTTAGCAGGACTTATCCCGCGACCCCGGTTGCGGCGTCTTCGGCCACGTCGGGGGCGGACAGGGTGACCCTTTCCTGGCCGGCATAGACGTTCAGGCTCGTGCCTCGGCTGAACCCTGCAAGCGTCATGCCACTGGCCTGTGCAAGCTCTGCGGCCAGGCTCGAAGGCGCACTTACCGCCGCCAGGACCGGGATCCCTGCCAGTGCAGCTTTCTGGACGAGTTCAAACGATGCCCGTCCCGATACCTGCAGGACCAGGCCGGTCAGCGGCAGCATCCCCTCCCGCAGTGCCCAGCCCACTACCTTGTCCACGGCGTTGTGGCGGCCCACGTCCTCGCGCAGGCACAACAGGTCCACGCCGCCGTCGTCGGTTATCCGGAAGAGGCCCGCGGCATGGACGCCTCCGGTGGTGTCAAACACCGCCTGCGCTTCCCGAAGCCGGTCAGGCAGGGTAGCCAGGACGTCCGCCGGTATGGTCACAGGATCCGCCGCCGGGCTGTAGCGGGACGACTTCCGTACGGCTTCGATGGAGTCCGTACCGCAGATGCCGCAAGAGCTCGAGGTGAACACGTTCCGCCCTTTGGACGGAAGCTCCACGTCAGGCCTTAGCTGGGCCTCCACGACGTTGAACGTCTGAACACCATTTTCGTCCTCACCGGCACAGAACCGCAGCGAAACAAGCTGCTCGGGAGTCCAAATGATTCCTTCGGACACCAGGAATCCGGCCACCAGGTCAAAGTCGTCACCGGGAGTCCGCATTGTCACCGAGAACGAAAGCTGGCCGAGCCGGATCTCCAGCGGCTCTTCCACAGCGAGGACGTCCTCACGGTGACGGATGGGGAACTCCAGGGCAGCGGGCGAGCCGTCCAGGACGTATTTGTGCACCTTGCGGCGCTGGGTAACGCGTCCCATCAGCGGCCTGGCATCCTGTTCATAGGTCAATCATCGCACCACCGACGGGCCTGTGCGGAACGCCCGGTGCCCGCAGAGTAGGGCTGGAGCCCGTGCAGCAGGGCCGTTGCAGCCAGGCACTGGGCTGAGCCCGTCAGCCGAGCAGGGCGCTCCAGTCCACCGGGCCTGCGGGCTTCGCCATATCCTTGCCTGCGGTTTTGGTGGCGCCCTTGGCGGCTGACCGGGTTTTGGGTTTGGCGCCGGCCGGTTCCGGTCCCGGCAGCGGCGGCCCCCACGGCAAAGCGAAGGCAGGCACGGGCTCACCGAGCTGCACTCCGTGCGGCGGGACAACCATCACGCCGTGTGCCGATGCCAGCCCGCGCATCATCCCCGGACCGGTGTGCTTGGCGGGCGAAGCCATGCCGTACAGGAGCCGGAAAGGCATGAGCCGTGTCCGGCCCGGCTCCGGTTCAATGGTGGTGCCGCAGGGGACGTGCTCGACGGGCGGCATGGCCCCGTGGCCCAACGCAGCAAGCAAGGGTGTACCCACCGTGGACAGCGCCATCATGGCGGCCAAGGGGTTTCCGGGCAGCCCCAGCACAAAACGCCCGTCGGGGAGTTCAGCCAGGACAGCAGGGTGGCCGGGGCGCATGGCGATGCCGTCGATGATCAGCCGACCGCCCAGCTCCGCCACAGCCCGGCGCAGGTGATCCGTGGCGGAGAGCCCCGTCCCGCCGGTGGTGATGACGACGTCGGCAGGCAGCGCGGCGGGGTCGGGAACCTCCGGCGCGAGGTCCTCCAGCCCTGCCAGCCATTCGGGATAGGAATCGCCGATTCTTTCCTGGCCGGAGTAAAGGCCGCCGAGCATCTCCACCACGGATGCAAGCTGGGGGCCGAACGTGTCGCGGACCTTCCCCGGGTCAGGCAGACCCTGGGCAACCACTTCGGAGCCGGTGAGCAGAAGTTTGACCACGGGCTTCCCCCGGACCATCAGGTCATCATGCCCGGCCAGCGCGGCGACGGCCAGGTGTGCCGGGTTCAGGGTCACCCCGGCCTTCACCAGGATGTCCCCCTCGGCCGCTTCCTCGCCGGCTCTCCGGATGTGTTGGCCGTTACTGGGCTCGCCCGGGCGGGCAGTCCCGCCCGTCAGCAAAAGCGGCAGGCCGTCGTCGTCAGCGCCCAGCACCGCGCTCTCACTGCGCAGCACCGCCTTGGCGCCGGGCGGGATCAATCCGCCCGTAACGATTGGACTTGCCTGATGCGGAGCCAGCCGCTGGCCGGGCTCCGCCACGATCCATGGGCCGCTGCCGTTGACCGCCCAGCCGTCCATGGCCGAGGACGCGTAGTGCGGCATGTCGTGCAGGGCCGTGATGTCTTCGACCAGTACCCGGCCCAGGGCCTGGCTGAGCGGGACCCGTCCGGGGGGAATCGGCGTGGCACTGTCAAAGGCTGCTTGGCGTGCCTCTTCCCATGTGTGGGCCAGGTGGGTTGGGTGGGCCTCGGGTGGGGGCGGGGAATGCTGCGGGTCGGGGCTCCCGGCTTCATCGCCGGGGGCGGTGGTCATTCGACGGTGATCATTCGACGGAGGCCCCGGTGATTTTGGGAGCGGTGGCTTCAGACGCTGACGCATCCGAGTCGTAGTCCGCCGCGAGGGTCCGGGCGCGGTCCATGACCGCTGTCATGGCCGTGGAGTCGGGCGCCTGCCCCGATCCGGCAGCCAGGCCCGCAGCGAGGCCGGCAATGAACGTCGTCAGCGGGGCGGCTGGACGCACTACGGAGTGGGCCGCAACTCCGGCCAGCGACAGGACTGCGTTGACGTCGATTTGGACGTCCTCCAAGTCATAGGCCTGGAGCAGGGACCTGCACCACTCTTCCAGCGTCTCATCCTGGCTTTTCACGCTCTGCCTCCCAAATCATCTGCGGCCGCTTCGCTCCGGAATCCACCAAGCGGACCAGGGCCGGCCACTCCAAGTGCGGCGGCATCGTCCCATGTGTCCACGTCTGCCGTGGAGCCGGCCGGAACGGCGACAGGCTTAACGTCAAGACTAGCAAGGAGTGCCCGGACCGACCCGTTCATTAATTCGCCGTTGGCGGCAAGTTTCGCCGCGGAACGTTGTAGCGCGGCCGTGCTATAAAAACCCACCAGGGGCTGCCGGCGACCATCCTCGGAGACAGCCACCACCCCGTCCCATCCCGCCCCCGGGCCGGCGGCAAGCAATCCCTCCTGAAGGGCCGCTACCGCCTGCCGGACGTTGGGCATGTCACAGGCAAGAACCAGGGTAAAGGGCGGGCGGCGGGCGTCCGCCTTCTCCAGTGCTGCGAGCCCGGCGGCGATGGCCGCGGCCGGACCACCGAAGGGGGGATCCTCCCGGCATTTGAGGGCGCCGGCCGGAGTTTCGGCGATATCAGGACCCACTACGACGACGGTCCGGGCACCTCCGGCGGCGGCGACCGAACGGCGCAACAGGGTTTCGCCGTCGTACGTCAGCCCTTGCTTGGGGACGCCGCCCAGACGCGCCGAACGCCCACCGGCGAGAATGACGGCATCAAAATTGAAAGGGTTTGCATCCACACGCCCAGCCTAGCTGCGCCGGAAGTTAACTGCTCCGGTAGCGTTCAGGCGGCGCGTTCAGGCAGCAGGAAAGGATCCCAGGCCGGCGTCGGCTTCTCGAGCTCCTTGATCTGCCAGATGGTGCCGTGCGGCGGTTCAGGCACAAACCTCAGCTTCCAGCCCATCTCAGCCGGCGTATGGTCACCCTTGCTGTTGTTGCACCGAAGGCACGCGGCCACAAGGTTCTCCCACGAGTCGGCGCCGCCACGCGATTTAGGCTGCACGTGGTCGATGGTGTGCGCGCCTTTGCCGCAGTAAGCACAGCGGTGACCGTCCCGGCGGAGCACACCGCGGCGGCTGACCGCGGTGCTCTGGTTATATCTCGGGCGGATGTAGCGATTCAGGAGAATCACGGACGGGCGGCCCAGGATCTCCTGCGGACCCACCACGGGGTCATCGCCCTCGGCGATAACGCTGGCCTTGCCCGTTAGCACAAGCACCAGCGCCCGGCGGAAGGTGACTACCGCCAGCGGTTCATATCCAGCATTCAGAACGAGAGTGCGCATGCACTTACCTCTTTGTGGCCGCACCCGTCAGGGGCACGAGGGCCGGCTGCCCCCGGCATATCCGGGCTATGGATCGACACCACAAGAGTAAACAAAAAATGCCCGGTTAAACTAATCGCCGGTCCGACCGTCCTGACGGGTCGGGCTGCTCCCTGGCCGCCGCGTCCCGAAAGGGCAGGAGACAGCAAAGGACCCCCACCACCAGGCGGGGGTCCTTTGAAAGGCTCAAACAGTAACTAGGACACGCGGATGAAAACCGGTCCCGAGCCAACATTGGCGCTGAATACAACGGTCTGGTTGCCGTTGTAGCCGCCGTGCACGGCCTGGCCGTTGCCTGCGTAGACCGCGATGTGGGCCATGCCTGCGCCACCGTTTGCGTAGTAGATCAGGTCGCCGGGCTGTGCTTCTGCTGCACTCACGGTGCGGCCGAGAGAGAGGTAGCCGGCGGGCCAGTCGTGGAAGTGGATTCCCACGGCGGCGAGAGAGTTGGTTACCAGCATGGTGCAGTCCTGGTTGACACCCAGCTGGGCGTACGCTGCAGACAGGATGGCCTGGCCCTTGCCGCTGGCAGCGACCGGAGCGGCCGGTGCAGCGGGGGCGGAAGAAGCCACCTTGATGGCTGCCGCGGGCTGGGCTACGGGAGCGGCAGGAGCGGCCGGAGCGGCCTCAACAACGGGCTCGGGTTCCGCGACGGGAGCCGGCGTGGTGGTAACTGCCGGCTTCTCGTAGGAGATGGCAATGGTGGATTCAGCCGAAATGACGGCCGGTGCTGCCGTCCCCACCTCGAAGGTGGCGGTTGAAGCCGCTTCGCGCTGAACATTGGTGTCAGCGGCGTTGGCCGCGATACCGCTGGTCAGGACCAGACCGGAGGCAGCGGCGATAACCGCGGCCTGACGGCCCATGCCGCCGGCGTTGTCGCCGACTGCTTTGGCAATGACAGCCAGCGAGTTGGTCTTGGTGACCTCGGCGCGGTGCCGTGCAACAGTTGCACGTGTAGTCATTAATTTTTCTCTCTTTCGTGTTCCTCAGGGCCGCGATGGCAGCCCAGGGGCTTTGGACGCGCCGGCATCTTGGGGGTACGCCGGCACGCCCCGAACGGGGATTTAGCGAAGAGTTTCCAGGAAAGAAACGGGAGGAGGTCCGGAGTCCGGACTAGCCCAGGGTGTAGTACGAGGACGTGCCCGTTGCCGCAGCGGCGTGCAGCAGGGTGCCCTGTCCAGGGTTCAGCGCGCTGATCATCATGCCGTTGCCGACGTAGATGCCCACGTGGGCTCCGCCGTTCTGCATAACCAGGTCACCGGGGGACGGAGTGGAGGTGGGCCGCATGGCGGTCCAGGCATTGGTGCGGGGAATGCTGATACCGGCCTGGGCGTAGACCCACTGGGTGAAGCCGGAGCAGTCCCAGCCATTGGGAGTGGTGCCGCCCCAGAGGTAGGGGTGGCCGATGCCCGTGTAGGCGATGGCTGCCAGGCCCGACGCTGCTGCGGAGGAAACGGTGCCCGCGAGCTTGGCCGAAGCATCCTTGGTTACGTCAGCAGCACGGCTTGCCGTTGCTGTTTCCGTAGCCGTGGACTGCGCACGCACCCGTTCGATCACGGGCGCGGCCGTGGTCTTCACTACCGGGCGCTCAAAGGAGACAGTGGCAGTGGGTGCGGCCGTGACGGCAAGGGCAGCCTGCGCGGAGCCGGACTCGGTGGACGCGGACACACCAGCGGTGGTGTCCGCAGCGTTGGCCGGAAGCCCCATGGTCAGGATGAGACCTGACGCGGCTGCGATGACAGCAGCCTGGCGACCTACGGTCCCGGCATTTGCACTTACTGCCTTGGACACGGAGCCCAAAGGATTGGTGCGAACCGTTTGCGCACGGTGGCGCGCAGAATTATGACGTGAAGACACGAAGGTAGCCTCTCCCAATGCCTGCGAGGTGAGCTGTCGGATTCGGATGGGAGTGCACCCGGCCGCGCTGCTTCCTGGGAAGCTATGCGACTTAACCCCAAGGCCTTCAGAAATCGAAGGCCAAAATTGGTTCCCCCGCCCCTGCCAGACGAATTCATGCGAACGGACCTTGAGCGGTGGCAGAGCTAGGCAATCCACTCAAGAACGTCAACTTCGGAAAAGTTGACGCGCCTTAGACGTTACAGGACTTCGGAACCAATGTCACATTCAGGTCACGGCATGTCACTGCGATTTGAGAGTTTGCCATCATTTGGGCTTAGAGCCAGCCTGTGGGGTCAACAACGTCGCCGTTGACCTGGACCTCGAAGTGAAGGTGGCAGCCTGTGGAGGCGCCGGTGGTGCCGCTGAGGGCAACGACCTGGCCGCGGGTCACGGTCTGGCCAACCTTGACGCTGGCCGAGGACAGGTGGTTGTACGTGGTTTCCAGGCCGTTGCCATGATCAATCACCACGCGGTTGCCGCCGCCGTACTGGTGCCAGCCGACGAACGTCACAGTGCCGCTGGCGGCAGCCATGACCGAGGTCCCGCACTGGGCCACATAGTCCTGACCGCGGTGAAAGTCGCCGGCGCCACCCGTGATGGGGCTGACTCGAAAGCCGAACGGTGAAGCCGTAATGAGCTGGGCGAGCGGTGGACCAAGGCTTCCTGCGGAGGCAGCACGCGTGATGGATCCGGCCGACTGCGCGCTCAACAGCTGCTTCAGTTTGCCGTCCGGGTCACCCTGGGTCACCACAGAGGATCGGCTGAAATCAATCTGGGCGCCCGCTTCTGCGGATATTTCCGGCTGTGGGGCGGCCGACACTGCCGCAACGGGGTGGCCGGGCTGCTGGTCTGCCATCACCGGGCCCGTCACCGGCACAGTCACGGTCAGGACCAGGCCCGTTGCAGCAAGGGCAATGCCGGCCTTCTGCCCAACGCCGCTGGCGGCCGCGAAATCGGTGACCTGCCGGAAGGCCCCGCGGCGGCGGCGAGCTTCGCGCTGCGGATCGCGGGGCCTCTCCGCGGTGGCATCTTCGACCGCGCGGGCCGCCGAAGCGGGGCCAGCCGCCCGGCGGCGGCCCCTGGAGTATTGCGTGGTCAAGAATGTTCCTCTCTGGATAGCCTGCGAAGTTAGCTGTCGGATTCGGGTCAGAGAGTTCAAAGACCCGGTCCGCCGGTGCAAGCTCTCGGCGCAGAGATACCCATAAGGAACCTTCACTGGAGAGGCTTGCTGCTGACGGACTTCACCCCGAGGCAGCCTTGCGACTGCCGGTTGTGGTTCCCCCGCCTCTGCCAGTTGGTGACTCGTGCACCTGATCCGCTGGCAGAGCTCGGCTCCGGATCAGGTAACGCTTTTATATCGACGCTTGGGTTTAAACTATAAGCGATCAAAACGGACAGTAACAATTCCGTTATATTTGCGCAACCGCCACCGTTGCGCTAGCGCCTTGTGTAAGCGCACCCCGAGGCGCCACTTCGCCGGATGGCGGTGGTCTCAGCTGACGGAGACGAAAACGTGAACGGCAACTTCCGGAGGCAGCTCGAGCGCGCCCTCGATGCCCGGAACCCGCACGGAAATGTACTCCCCCACACGCTCCAGCGACACGGAAGCTCCGGGCCTGATGCCGCCTTCATCCAACTGCACCAGCAACTCAGGTTCCACCTGGATGGGCTCAGCCAGCCGGCTGACGGTGACACTCGACGTCGGCCCGTATCCGCGCATGGCCTCAACGAGATTAATCACACCAGCTTCCGGGAGGGCGGCAGCCCCGCCCAGCGCGGCCAACCCTGGGATGGGATTGCCGTACGGTGACTTGGTGGGATGGTCAAGGAGCTGGTAGATGCGCCGTTCCACCCGCTCGCTCATCACGTGCTCCCAGCGGCATGCCTCATCATGGACGTAGGCCCAGTCCAGGCCAATTACATCAGCCAGGAGGCGCTCCGCGAGCCGGTGTTTGCGCATCACCTCAGTGGCACGCTTGCGGCCGGTGTCGGTAAGTTCCAAATGACGGTCTCCGGAGACCACTACCAGTCCGTCACGCTCCATCCGGCCGACAGTCTGGGACACGGTGGGCCCGGAATGGCGCAGCCGCTCGGCGATGCGTGCGCGAAGAGCAACGATGTTCTCTTCTTCAAGTTCCAAAATGGTTCGAAGATACATCTCCGTGGTATCGATCAGATCCGTCATCCAGCTCAGCTCCTCGAACAAAGTACCTTGCGTTGACCCACCGTATCGCGTTCAAGCCGCAGCGAGGTCCAGTAAAAAGCTTAGCCTATTTTGACTTTGTCCGGATAATCCCCAATCGTCTCACTGACCAGACTATGACGGTCCCGGTTGCCGCCAGATCCAAGGTTTCAGGCAGAATAAAAGCGGCCCTCGTTGCAGTCGCCGCTGACTGCCGGCCACCCCACCGTCCCGGACGCCCATCACGTCCATGCCGAAATTGGAGCCCTTGTGAGCGAAACCAGCATCACTATTCCTGCCGATCTCCTGCCCAAGGACGGACGCTTCGGCGCGGGACCTTCCAAGGTCAGGCCGGAGCAGATTGAGGCACTCTCAGCAGCATCCCGGACCATCCTCGGAACCTCCCACCGCCAGGCGCCCGTCAAGAACCTGGTGGGTTCCGTCCGCGACGGCCTCAGCCAGTTCTTCCGTGCCCCGGAGGGCTACGAGGTGGTGCTCGGCGTGGGCGGCTCAACCGCATTCTGGGACATCGCAGCCTTCGGCCTGGTGGAAAACAAGGCCCAGCACCTTTCGTTCGGCGAGTTTGGCTCCAAGTTCGCTTCCGCCACCAACAAGGCACCCTTCCTGGATGCCTCGTCGATAATCAAGTCCGAGCCCGGCACCCGCCCGGTGCCCCAGGCGGAGGCCGGCGTTGACGTCTACGCGTGGCCGCAGAACGAAACCTCCACCGGCGTGGCTGCTCCGGTCAAGCGGGTCGCGGGCGCCGACGACGGCTCGCTGGTCCTGGTGGACGCTACCTCTGCGGCCGGCGGCCTGGATGTGGATGTTGCCGAGTCGGATGTCTACTACTTCGCCCCGCAGAAGAACTTCGCGTCCGACGGCGGCCTGTGGCTGGGCCTCTTCTCCCCCGCCGCGCTGGAACGCGCCGCGCGGATCAAGGCCAGCGACCGCTGGATCCCGGACTTCCTGGACCTGCAGACCGCCATCGACAACTCCAGGCTGAACCAGACGTACAACACGCCGTCGCTGTCCACGCTGGTGACCCTCGACGCCCAGGTGCAGTGGCTGAACTCCAACGGCGGCCTCGACTTCGCCAGCAAGCGCACTGCCGACTCTGCGGGCCGGATCTACGCCTGGGCAGAGGCCTCCGAATACGCCACCCCGTTTGTGGCCAAGGCCGAGGACCGCTCCAACGTCATCGCAACCATCGACTTCGAGGACTCGATCGACGCCGCGGCCATCGCCAAGGTGCTGCGCGCCAATGGCGTGGTGGACACCGAGCCGTACCGCAAGCTGGGCCGCAACCAGCTCCGGATCGCCACCTTTGTTGCCATCGAGCCGGACGACGTTACCGCCCTGCTGGCAAGCATCGACTACGTGGTGGGCAAACTGCGCAAGTAACCTCCACACGGCGCGAGCGTCCCGTACGGGGGCGTACTTGCGTCAGCGTTCGACGGCGTCGTCCGGGTTTTGGTCCCGGGCGGCGCCGTTTGCTGTGTCCCCCAACGTGGAGACGACGCGGAACTGGCGCAGGCCGCGGGCACGCCGGTTGAACGTGAGCCGGAGCTGTTGGGCACGGATGATCCACACCATGCCAATCAGGGCAGCGGTGATCCCGGAGGCGGCCGCGACGGCAAGGGACCAGCGTCCCCCTGCGACGTTGGCGACCCAGCCCACCAGCGGCGCCCCGATAGGCGTGCCGCCCATGAAGATGGCCATGTACAGGGCCATGACCCTGCCCCGCATGACCGGATCGGTGGTGGTCTGGACGTAGCCGTTCGCGCTGGTCATCATGGTGATCGCAAACAGCCCCACCGGCACCAGCGCAACCCCGAACCAGAAGTAGTTAGGGGCCAGCGCGGCCAGTCCGGAGGTCACGCCGAAGGCAGCGGCGGCGCCGAAGATCATCCGTAACCGTGGTTTCCCGCGGCCGGCGGACAACAGGGCACCGGTAACGGATCCGATCGCCATGATCGAATTCATCAGGCCGAACGCGCCGGCGTCCAGCCCGAATTCAGTGCCCACCATGGCAGCGATGAACAGGACGAAGTTGAGCCCGAGGGTTCCCACGATGAAGACTGCCACCAGGACCACCACGATGTCCGGCCGGAACCGCACATAGCGCAGCCCCTCCCGGATACGCCCCTTGCCGGGCGCCGCGCGGGGCAGCTGCCGCAGAGACGCCGTCGGGATCCTCCACAGGCTTAAGAGCATCGCCAGGAACGTGACGGTGTTGATCAGGAAGACCCAGCCTGGGCCGACGGCCACCGTCAGGACCCCGGCCACCGCGGGCCCGATCATGCGGGCCACGTTGAAGGAGGCGCTGTTCAGTGCGACGGCGTTGGGGAGGTAGTCGTCGCGGACCAGCTCCGAAACGAAGGTCTGGCGGACCGGTGCATCCAGTGCGGACACCATGCCCAGCAGCAGGGCAAAGCCATATACGTGCCACAACTGGCCGACGCCGAGGACCACCAGGACGCCCAGTGCGGTACTCAGCAGCGCCATCACAGACTGGGTCATGATCAGCAGCTGTTTGCGGCTGTAACGGTCCGCCACGAGCCCGGCCACGGGAGCGAGGAACAGCTGGGGGCCCAGCTGGAGGGCCATGGTGATGCCCATGGCGCCCGCGTCGTGATCGGTCAGGTGGTCGAACACCAGCCAGTCCTGGGCGGTCCGCTGCATCCAGGTTCCGATATTGGAGACCAGGGCGCCGATGAACCAGATCCGGTAATTGAGGATGTGCAGGGATTTGAAGGTGGACATCATGGCCGGCCTCCGTGCTGATCAACCCTGCGCGTCACCAACTGCCTAGTCAGCCTCGCCAACAGGTTCGTGTTCGCCGGGCTGGTCCGTGTCCGGTTCTTCATTGCCGGCAGGTTCCTCATCCAGTGCGGGGTCGGCCTGGGCGGGCTCTTCCTCCATTGCCTGTGCGTCCTCGGGGCGGACACGTTCGGCCCACGGCACCCACTCCGGGGACAGGATGGAGTCCGCCGACGGGAGGAGGCCCAGCTCGCTGACGGTCACCACCTTGGAGCGGGAGTTCCTGGTCACCACTGCGTACCATTGCCAGCCCTGGTAGCCGGGCAGCTTGGATTCGAAAAGGTGCGTGACCAGGCGGTCGCCCTCGCTCTTGGCCGCGATATGGGCCCCGATGTCCGAGGGCGCGGTGATGCCCTCGATGGCGGCCCGCGCCAAGTCGACGGCGGCCGCGAGGAAAGCATCCGGTTTGCCGACCCGCCACACGGGCACGCCGGCGCGGCGTTTGGCCTCAGGTTTGACGCCTGCCTGCTCCACTTCCGTGGTGTCCGGCTGTTCAGCTTCCGGGTTCATCGCCAAGGCCTAAACGTCCAGCTCGTCGGCAACCTTACGCAGTGCCGCCGCGATCGCTTTGCCCTTGTTGCCTTCCGGGTATTTGCCCGCGGACAGGGTGCCGGAGAGGTTATCCAGGACGGTTACCAGGTCCTGCACCAGCGGTGCCAGGTCCCGGGCACTGGGCCGCTTGGCTTTGGCGATGGACGGGGTCTTGTCCAGGACACGCAGGCCCAGCGCCTGGGCGCCTTTGCGTCCGTCGGCGACGCCGAACTCAACGCGGGTGCCGGCCTTCAGTTCCGTAACGCCTTCGGGCAGCGATGATTTGGGCAGGAAGACTTCCTGGCCGTCTTCGCCCGCGAGGAATCCGAAACCCTTTTCCTTGTCATACCACTTGACCTTGCCGGTAGGCACGTAATCAACCTTCTTCGTTCTGCGTCTTGAGACACGGCCGGCAGTCACCGCATCCGCACCGTTATGCGGGTTCAGGGTATGACAGCGACGGACCGTGTTGGTCTGTTCCTTCAAGGTTATCCTGCCGCGGACGGATTCCCGCTTTCAGCGGCCCGTCGTCACGTTCGTCACCGCCGCCGTTGCCCATCCGGCTACCCGGGCGGCCGCCCTGTTAGCGTTACGTGCATGACACCCTCGCGTTACCGGCGCCCACTGATGATCTGTGCAGCGGTAGTTGCCGTCCTTTCCCTCGTGGCAGTGGGGGCGGTAATGGCCATGGCTTTTGCGGGCGTGGCCGCCCCGGTCTGGGTCACGTCCACCGCCTTATACGGACTGCCCGTAGCCTTCCTCCTGATGCTTTTCCTAGTGCTGGACAGCGTGGCCGGCAGGCGCCGGGCGGGAAAGTCCGGCGGGCTGTAACGTTGGACTGATGTCCCTTATCCGCGCGCTCAGCAAAGAGTTGGAGGCACGCAGCGATGACTCGTTGCGGGCCCTCTTTGCAGCGCGGCCGGATCTGGTGTCCCCACCGGTCCCCGACTTTCCCGCGCTGGCGGCCAGGGCCAGCGCCCGGGTCAGCGTCCAGCGCGCCCTGGAGCGTCTGAACAGACCCCAAATGCAGGTGCTGGAGACGCTTCATCTGTGCACCAACACGGACACTGCCCATAGTGCCTCGGCCGCGGGCGTGCGGAAGCTCATTGCCGGGTCCACCGTGGCGGCGGTGGAACGAATCCTGGCCTCGCTCCAGGAACTGGCCCTGGTCCACAGGGCTGAGCCGCCGCACGGGACCCCGGTAGCGGGGCATCGGCAGCGCTACTACCTGCCCGTGGGGTGCCTCAAGGACGTCGTGGGCATCTATCCCGCCGGGCTGGGGCGCAGCTACACCGAACTGGTCCGGCTCCAGCCGGCCTTCGCCCAGCGGGTAGTCCAGCTCGTCTCCGAGCTCCACCACAGCGGTGTGGCTATCCAGGAAGCCACCACGCCCATGGAGGCGGCGCTCGCGCTGCAGCACTGGACGTCCTCACCGGAGGCACTCGCCCAGGCCTTGGCCGGAGCGCCGGAACGGACGACGGCGTTGCTCGCCAAATTCCGTAACTGGGCCATGGGTGCCGTCCCCCAGGCGCAACGGAAAGCGTCAGTGGCACACCAAAGCGCCGACGTCGGGCCCGTGGACTGGCTGCTGGCGCGGGGACTCCTCGTCCCGCTCGACGCCGCCCACGTGGAACTGCCGCACAGCGTGGGGCTGTCCCTGCGCGGCGGTGCCATCATCAACGATTTCACCCTTGCGCCGCCGGTGCCGGAGCTGGGCAGCACCACCGCTGCCCTGCGCCGGAACGCAGCGCTGGGCGCCATCGCCGAAACGCTTCGGCTGGTGGGCGAACTCCTGCACGCGGTCAGGGCCCAGCCTTTGGCCACGCTGCGCAGCGGCGGAGTGGGGGTCCGGGAAATGAAGCGACTGGCCGAGGCCTTGCGCATCGACCAGCACCAGGCCGGCCTGCTGCTGGAACTGAGTGCGCTGTCGGGCCTGCTGCGACTTGATGTTGATTCCTCCACGTGGGTGCAGCCGCCGCAGCTGGAATGGCTGGATCTCACCCGGCAGGAGCAGTGGCTGTGGCTGGTCAACGCCTGGCTCGCGAGTGAGCGGGTGCCTTCGCTGGTAGGGCAGCCCGTCAGCGGGCCCGTCGGCGCCTCCGCCGGGCACCGCGGCGTGGCCGGAACCACCGTCAATGCCCTCTCCGCCGAGGCGCAGCGGCCCGACGCCCCGGTTGTCAGGAAACGGATCTTGGAGATACTGAACGAACTCACGCGTGAGGCGGGTTCAGGAGACGGCACAGCCCCGGTCCTGGACGCGGCCGCGGTCCTGCAGCGAGCCGAATGGGTGCAGCCCCGGATGGCCCGCCGGTTCAGTTCCCTGATCAAGGGGGTGTTGGCCGAGGCAGAGATGCTGGGGCTGATCGGCTCCGGCGCCCTGAGCCAGTTGGGCAGCGCTGTCGCCGAGGACAACCCGGACGAAGCCTTGAACATCCTGGGCGAACACCTGCCGGCCGCAGTTAACCACGTCCTGCTCCAGGCAGACCTTACGGCAGTTGCCCCTGGCTATCTGGCTCCGGAGCTGAGCGAGAAGCTCCTGTTGATGGCCGACGCGGAAGGTCAGGGCCCCGCCACCATCTATCGGTTCTCCGCCAACTCCATCAGGCGGGCGCTCGACGCCGGGCATGACGCGGCCAGCCTGCTGGGCTTCCTTCGGGAACATTCGGCCACTGCGGTGCCCCAGCCGCTCGAGTACCTCGTGGAAGACACCGCGTCCCGGCACGGCCGCCTCCGGGTGGGAACAGCCGCCAGCTTTATCCAAAGCGATGACGAGGCAACGGTCTTGGAGCTCGCTTCCGAATCGAGGGCGGCCGCCCTCGGACTGGCCCGCATTGCACCCACAGTCCTGATCTCAGCAGCCCCGCCCCGGGAGACTGCCCAGGTACTGCGCGGACTGGGATTCTCCCCCTCGGTGGAAGAGTCAGACACCGCGTTGGTCCGGCTCCGGCGTACCACCAGCGCCCCCGGCAGTGCCCGGCCCGTCTACACTGCACCGCGGACTGCGCCTGCGGAGGATGATGTGGCCGCCCAGCTGGCTGTCCTGCGGAACGGCAGGCCGGACGGCCGGACGGAGGGCAAGGCAGACGGCAACGGGAACCAGCCTGGCAGCGGCAACGGCATCGGCTCCGGCGAAGCAGCCACCCAGCTCGGCCTCGAGACCCTGCAGCGGGCCATCCGGCTCAAGCAGCTGGTGAGCATGAACGTGGTGGACAGCCATGGGAATTCCAGCCTGGAAACGGTTGTTCCCCTTTCCGTAGGCGGCGGCCGGGTCAGGGTCTTCGATCCGGCCAAGGAAACCGAGCGTGTGCTCTCCATCCACCGCATCATCGATGTCGAAGCCGCAGAGGAACTGCGTCAGTGAAGGATTTCCCCACGTGAACGACGGCCCGCTGATTGTCCAGAGTGACAAGACCATCCTGCTCGAAGTGGACCACGAACTGGCTACCGAGGCGCGCCACGCGATCGCCCCCTTCGCCGAGCTGGAACGCGCCCCGGAGCACATGCACAGCTACCGGCTGACGCCGCTGGGTCTCTGGAACGCAGGCGCCGCCGGGCTGGACGCGGAGAAGGTCCTGGACACCCTGCTGAAGTACTCAAGGTTCCCGGTGCCGCACTCGCTGCTGATCGACGTCGAAGAGACCATGTCCCGGTACGGCCGGCTGCGGCTTGAAAAGGACCCCCAGCACGGCCTGGTGATGCGCACGGATGACTACCCGGTGCTGGAGGAGGTGATCCGGGCCAAGAAGATCCAGCCTTTGCTGGGGCCTCGGATCGATGGCGAAACCATCGTGGTCCATTCCTCCCAGCGCGGCCAGCTCAAGCAGCTGCTCCTGAAGATCGGCTGGCCGGCCGAGGATTTGGCCGGTTACGTGGATGGCACACCGCACCTGATCGCCCTCAACGAGGACGGCTGGAAGCTGCGCCCCTACCAGCAGCTCGCCACAGAGAATTTCTGGTCCGGCGGCAGCGGCGTGGTGGTGCTCCCCTGCGGTGCGGGCAAGACCCTGGTGGGTGCCGCGGCCATGGCCACCAGCTCAACCACCACGCTGATCCTGGTCACCAACACGGTGGCTGCCCGGCAGTGGAAGGATGAGCTGCTCAAGCGCACCTCGCTCACGGAGGACGAAATCGGTGAGTACTCGGGCGCGGTCAAGGAGGTGCGGCCGGTAACCATCGCCACGTACCAGGTGCTCACCACCAAGCGCGGCGGCCTCTACCCGCACCTGGAGCTCGTGGACGGCCACGACTGGGGCCTGATTATCTACGACGAAGTGCACCTGTTGCCGGCGCCCATCTTCCGCATGACGGCCGATCTCCAGGCCCGCCGCCGGCTGGGCCTCACGGCCACCCTGGTCCGCGAGGACGGCCGGGAAGGCGAGGTTTTCAGCCTCATCGGGCCCAAGCGGTACGACGCGCCCTGGAAGGACATCGAGTCCCAGGGCTACATCGCGCCCGCGGACTGTGTGGAGGTTCGCGTTGACCTGCCCCGGGACGAACGGGTGGCGTATGCCATGGCCGAGGATGCGGACAAGTACCGGCTGTGTTCGACGTCGGAATCCAAGACCCTGATCGTGGAGCAGTTAGTGGCCCGGCACCAGGGCGAGCAACTGCTGGTGATCGGGCAGTACATCGACCAGCTGGACGAGATCGGCGAGCGCCTCGGCGCCCCCGTCATCAAGGGCGATACGTCGGTCAAAGAACGGCAAAAACTCTTCGATGCTTTCCGTGCGGGCGAGGTTCAGACCCTGGTGGTGTCCAAGGTCGCCAACTTCTCGATCGACCTGCCGGAGGCCTCGGTTGCCATCCAGGTATCGGGCTCGTTCGGGTCCCGGCAGGAGGAAGCCCAGCGGCTGGGGCGCCTGCTCCGGCCCAAGAAGGACGGCCGGGCGGCCCGCTTCTATTCGCTGGTGGCCAGGGATACCCTGGACCAGGATTTCGCGGCCAAGAGGCAGCGGTTCCTGGCGGAGCAGGGCTACGCCTACCGCATCATGGATGCCAAGGATGTGGAGCAGCCCGGCTAGTTCGGTCCGCGCTGGTGCGTGCGGATGGGCCGCCGGCCGCGCACACTGGAGGAATGCGCCAGAAAATCGAACCAATCATTCCGCTCCCAGGCCAGGAATCGGTGTGGGACTACCCGCGGCCGCCCCGCGTTGAACCCAGCGGCGAAAGGATCCGGATATTCTTCGGCGGCCAGCTCATTGTGGACACGTCTGACTCGGTCCGGGTGCTGGAGACCAGCCATCCCCCGGTCTATTACCTGCCCCGCTCGGCCTTTAGCCCTGGCGTCCTGGAGCCGGTGGCGGGGAGCAGTTTCTGTGAATTCAAGGGCACAGCAAAGTACCTGACTGTCCGCGCCGGCGGTGCAGAGGCCACGGGTGCTGCTTGGTTCTACCCCGAGCCAGCGGCCGGGTTCGAACTCCTGGCTGACCGTGTTGCCGTCTACCCGGGCCGAATGACCGCCTGTGAGGTGGACGGGGAACGCGTGCGCCCGCAGGAAGGGGGCTTCTACGGCGGCTGGATCACCGACAAGGTGACCGGCCCCTTCAAGGGCGGACCGGGGACGCTCGGCTGGTAATGCGGCCTGCCTACCCTCGCCGAAAGCACAGGAAACGTCCAGAAAACTCACAGAGTCTGGGAGCATGATGGGAGTATGAAGAAGACCGGTCCTGAAGCCAAGCTCCTCGTAGTTGACGATGAACCCAACATCCGCGAGCTGCTGTCCACGTCCCTGCGCTTCGCCGGTTTCGAGGTGGTTTCAGCTGCCAACGGGCGGGATGCCCTGGCCGCGGCCGAGCTGCATACCCCCGACCTCGCCGTGCTGGACGTCATGCTGCCTGACATGGACGGATTTACCGTCACCCGCAAGCTCCGGGCCTCCGGCAAGCACTTCCCCGTCCTGTTCCTGACGGCAAAGGACGACACCGAGGACAAGGTCACCGGGCTCACCGTGGGCGGGGACGACTACGTCACCAAGCCCTTCAGCCTGGACGAGGTGGTGGCCCGCATCCGGGCCGTCCTCCGCCGCACGCAGCCGCTGCTGGACGACGACGCCGTCATCCGGGTTGATGACCTGGAGCTCGACGACGACGCGCACGAGGTGCGCCGTGGCGGCACCGTCATCGAGCTCTCCCCCACCGAGTTCAAGCTCCTGCGCTACCTGATGCTCAATCCCAACCGGGTGCTCTCGAAATCCCAGATCCTTGACCACGTCTGGGAGTACAACTTCAACGGGGACGCCTCAATCGTGGAGTCCTACATCTCCTACCTGCGGCGCAAAGTGGACATCGATCCGGACGCCCCCGCCCTGATCCAGACCAAGCGCGGCGTGGGCTACGTGCTCCGGACGGCAGAGAAGCGCTGACCTTGCTGCAGCGGTGGAAATCGGCCTCCCTACGGTCCCAGCTGGTCGCCATCATCATGGCGCTGCTGATTGTTGCCCTGACCGCCACCGGCGCAGGCACGCTGACGCTGCTGAACAGCTATCTCCAGGGCCAGGTGGATGACAAACTGAACGCCGCCGTCGACCTCGCGAGCAAGCAGCGCTCGTTTACGCCGCTGCAGGCGCCCAACCCGATGGTCCCCACCGATTACTCGCTCACTCTTTTCGTTCCCGGCGAGGAGCCCTACCCGTTCGGCGGAGACGCCAACATCCGCCCGGACATCAGCGGCATCTCGTTGGAAGAGGCCCAGAAACGGGGCACCCAGCCCTACCAGGTGAGGGGCACGGACGGGCAGAACTGGCGTGTTGTCGCGGTGACAGTGCTCAGCGGCGGGCGCCTGGCCGTTGTGGTCATCGGCTTGCCGCTGCAGAGCGTGGATGACGTGCTCAAACATGCCACCCTGGTGATCTGCGGGGCCGGCCTGCTCACCCTCCTGCTCGCTTCCCTGATCGCCAGCTGGACGGTGTCCCGGTCCTTCCGGCCCCTGGCCAGGGTGGAGAAAACCGCCGCTGCCATCGCCGCCGGGGACCTCTCCCGGCGGGTGGACATCGACAACCCCCACACTGAACTGGGCCGGCTCGGCAGCTCGCTGAATGCCATGCTGGCCCACATCGAGACGGCATTTGCCGCGAGGACCGCCTCCGAAGCCAGGATGCGCCGGTTCGCGGCTGACGCGTCCCACGAGCTGCGTACCCCGCTGGTGACCATCCGGGGCTTCTCCGAGCTTTACCGCCACGGTGCCCTGGCCACCGACGAGGATGTGGCCATGGCCATGGGCAGGATCGAAAGCGAAGCCAAACGGATGGGGTCCATGGTGGAGGACCTCCTGCTGCTGGCGCGCCTGGACGAACAGCGCCCCCTCCAGCAGAAACCTGTTGACCTGCAGCTCATCGCGCACGATGCCGTGGTGGACACGCAGGCCAGCGACCGGACCCGTCCCATCTCCCTGACCGGGCTCGACGGCGGCCCTGCCGTGCCCGCGCCCGTGCTGGGCGACGAAGCCAAACTGCGGCAGGTGGTGGGGAACCTGGTGGGCAATGCGCTGCGCTACACGCCCGAAGGCAGCCCCATCGAACTGGCTGTAGGCATCCGCACGTCCGACGCCGGGCAACCCCGCGCCGTGATTGAAGTCCGGGATCATGGCCCCGGCATCTCCGAAGAGGAAGCAGCCAAGGTCTTTGAGCGTTTCTACCGTGCGGATACCTCCCGGACCCGTGAGACCGGCGGAAGCGGGCTGGGGCTAGCGATTGTGGCCGCCATTGTGGGTTCGCACGGCGGCTCCGTCAGGGTGGCCAGGACCGACGGCGGCGGTGCCACTTTGGTGGTCAGCCTGCCCGTCCGTCATGAACCTGACGGCGTCTACGAGGACCAGGCAGACCGGCACGATGAGGACGACCGGCACGACGGGGACGCAGCGGGCGGCGGGCAGGGCGACGGCAAGGTTATCCACATATAGCAAGCGGGCGTGGCGTGCCGGCTGCTCCCCTTCGTAGGCTCGTTGCAATGGCCCGGAGCAGCCGGGCGGGCAGTGCAGACTGTCCCACTACATCGAGAGGTATCAGCCATGAGCATTATTTCCGTCGACACCGAACTGCTCCAGCTCAAGTCAGCCAACGTCAAAGCAACAGTGGACCGGATCAGCTCCGATGTGCAGACCATGAAGCGCGGCCTGGACGAGCTCCAGGCCACCTGGCGGGGCTCCGCCGCCACCAACTTCCAGGCCCTGGTCACCGAGTGGACCCTGACCCAGGGCAAGGTGGAGGCGTCGCTGGCATCCATCAACACGGCGCTGGCATCTGCGGCGAACACTTATGCCCAGGCCGAGCAGGGCAACACGCAGCGCTTCAGCTGAGCAGTTGCGTTGGCCCAGTCCCCCCGAGCCGTTGAGCCGTCAGGCTTCGGACGGCCGCTGCAGCTGTGCCGTCAGGCCTCGGGTGTCCCCTGATGGAACCTGAGCCGCCATTTGGTGCCATCCAGCACCCACAGGGAGCTCCGGAGAACCGTGCCCGAGCGCGCGTAGCTTCGGTACGTCAGCAAGACCGCGCTGGGGCCGATGCGGTCGGCGCCCAGGATCTCGAGCTCCCTATGGTGTCCCGGGTCCTCTTCCAGTGCCATCATCATGGCGTCCCGGGTCCAGACTCTGCCTGAACTTCCGATCTCCATAAAGTCCGGGTGCAGGAGGACGCCGGTGCGGCCAATGTCACCCCTGACCTCCGGGCCGGCCAGCTCGCGCTCGAGGGCCTCGACGATCGCTTCGGGACTTGGCTCTGCCCCGGTGGCCTCCGCCTCGTCGAATGCCTCGGCCTCAAGCTCGCTGAAGAGGTCGGGCTCCTCAAAGGATGCCTGGCCCAAGGGGTCCGCATCTGACGGGTGCGCTGCTGCGGGGGCACCGGCGAATCCGGGGCCGCTGCGGGCCGCGACTCCTTGCTGGTAGGCGGTGGCTGCCGCGCGGGCGCGTTCATCGGCTGCCTCATTGAGGTCATGCCCGGCGTGGCCTTTGACCCATTCAAACGTGTATTTGCGGCCGGCGAGTTCACGGTCCAGTTCCTTGAGCAACTCCAGGTTCATGACGGGCTTGCCGTCACCTTTTCGCCAGCCTTTCCGTTTCCAGCCCGGCATCCATTTGGTGATCGAGTTGATGACGTACTGGCTGTCGCAGAGGACCCTCAGGTGCTCGTCGGGAACATGGGCGGTAGCGCGGAACAGGTCAAGGACGGCCATCAGCTCACCCTGGTTGTTGGTGCCGTGCGGCCATCCCCCTGCCCGCCAGCACTCGTCGTCGACGTACCATGCCCAGCCGGCCGGGCCCGGGTTTCCTAAAGCCGAACCGTCGGCTGCTGCTGTAATTGTCACCATTCCATCCTGCCAGAATTCCGGCGCACCCTTAACGCGTGGGGTTAACGGCCGACGGCGGCCCCCACCCTTGGTGAGGACCGCCGTCGTGCGTGTTGCTGTGGTGCGTCTTGCCTGGGGCAAATGGGGGCTAGAAGCCGCCCATGCCGCCCATCTCGTCGCCGCCACCCATGGCCGGAGCGTTCTTCTCCGGCTTGTCGGCCACGACGGCCTCGGTGGTGAGGAACAGGCCGGCAATGGAAGCCGCGTTCTGCAGGGCAGAGCGGGTTACCTTGACGGGGTCGTTGATGCCGGCGGCCAGCAGGTCGACGTATTCGCCGGTTGCTGCGTTCAGGCCGTGGCCTGCGGGCAGGCCGCGGACCTTGTCCACCACAACGCCGGGCTCGAGGCCGGCGTTGAAGGCGATCTGCTTCAGCGGAGCGTCGATGGCAACGCGGACGATGTTGGCGCCCGTTGCTTCGTCACCGGTGAGGTTCAGGTTGGCGAACGCCTTGGCGCCGGCCTGGATCAGTGCAACGCCGCCACCGGCGACGATGCCCTCTTCGACAGCAGCCTTGGCGTTGCGGACGGCGTCCTCAATGCGGTGCTTGCGTTCCTTGAGCTCAACTTCGGTTGCGGCACCGGCCTTGATGACTGCAACGCCGCCGGCCAGCTTGGCCAGGCGTTCCTGCAGCTTCTCGCGGTCGTAGTCCGAATCGGAGTTCTCGATCTCGGCACGGATCTGGGAAACGCGGCCAGCGATCTGGTCGGCGTCGCCGGCACCTTCAACGATGGTGGTCTCGTCCTTGGTGACAACAACTTTGCGGGCGCGTCCCAGGAGTTCCAGCCCGGCGGTCTCCAGCTTGAGGCCGACTTCCTCGGCGATGACCTGGCCACCGGTGAGGACAGCAATGTCGGCCAGCTGGGCCTTGCGGCGGTCGCCGAAGCCCGGAGCCTTGACGGCAACAGACTTGAACGTGCCGCGGATCTTGTTGACGATCAGCGTGGCCAGGGCTTCGCCCTCGATGTCCTCGGCAATGATCAGCAGCGGCTTGGACGACTGCATGACCTTTTCCAGGACAGCAACCAGTTCCTTGACGTTGGAAATCTTGGAGTTGACGATCAGGATGTACGGATCCTCAAGGACCGTTTCCTGGCGCTCGGTGTCGGTCACGAAGTAAGCGGAGATGTAACCCTTGTCGAAGCGCATGCCTTCGGTGAGTTCCAGCTCCAGGCCGAAGGTGTTGGACTCCTCGACCGTGATGACGCCTTCCTTGCCCACCTTGTCCAGGGCTTCGGCGATCAGGGCGCCGATTTCATCGTCACCGGCGGAGATGGAGGCGGTGGCCGCAATCTCTTCCTTGGTTTCGATTTCCTTGGCGGAGGCAAGCAGCTCAACGGTGACGGCCTCTACGGCCTTCTCGATGCCGCGCTTGAGGGACAGCGGGTCAGCACCGGCTGCAACGTTGCGCAGGCCTTCTTTGACCAGGGCCTGGGCCAGCACGGTTGCCGTGGTGGTGCCGTCGCCAGCGACGTCGTCAGTCTTCTTGGCAACTTCCTTGACCAGCTCTGCGCCGATCTTCTCATAGGGATCGTCCAGCTCGATCTCCTTGGCGATGGATACACCATCGTTGGTGATCGTGGGGGCGCCCCACTTCTTTTCGAGGACGACGTTGCGGCCACGCGGGCCGAGGGTGACCTTGACGGCGTCGGCGAGGATGTTCAGGCCCCGCTCAAGACCGCGGCGTGCCTCTTCATCAAATGCAATGATCTTGGCCATAACGGCAGTAGTCCTTTCGGGACAGTCGTTAAGAATGAACCTCACTGCAGTGCCCGCGACGGACGATCTTTGACCGCGGCCTCTGTATGCCGCGGCTGGGGATCTCACTCCAGCTAGGTGTTTCTCTCGCTCCATGCCCGGTGCCAAAGCTCCGCAACCGGCGGATGCCGGACGTTGCTTTAGCAGTCGGTACGTAGGAGTGCTAACTCAATAATTAGCACTCCCTAGGTGAGAGTGCAAGCGAATGCACCCCGAAACCGTCTATCCGCTGGAGGCCGTTCGCCGTTGGCGATCAGCCCGCCGCGCGGCCTGCTGCTTCGCGGCCGGTGAGCACGGCCCTGTTGTCCGCGCCATAGGTGAAGACCATGTAGTTCGCGGTGGTGATATCCCCGTGGGAATCGAAGGCAACCGGCCCCGATTCGCCGTCGTAATTGATTTTTGCCCCCGTCTTCACAACCGCAAGGCAGTCGGCATACGACAGGCACACTTTGCCCGGCTGGCCGGTATCCTGGCCGCCGGAAGTACCACCGGATACGGCGATCAGGCTGGCTGCGATGGAGCGGCCGGCGTCGTCACCGGCCGCAGCCGCAGCCAAGGCCGCCAGGTTCACTGCGTCGTAGGCCTCGGCCGCGAAGGACAGGTCCTTCAAGCCCGGATTGACCTCCAGCAGCCGCGCCTGGAAGGCGGCCGAAGGGAACACCCCGGGCACCACAGCGCGGGCCCCGTCAAGGGCCTTCGAGCCGAGCCCCGGGCCATACTGCGCGAAAGCACCGTCACTGAGGATGAGCTTGCTGCCGGACAGCCCCGCATTGTTGAGTTCCGCAAGGGCACCCTGAGCGTCCTCCCGGGCGATCAGCACTACGGCGTCGGGTTTTGCCGCCCTGGCTGCGGCGGCGGCCTTTTGCGCGGCGCCCGGTTTGAAGGCCGAGGTGCTGACCGTTTCCAGGCCTGCGGCCGTGGCGGCACCGGCAACCGCGGCGGAGACGTCCATTCCATAGGCACTGTCCTGGTGGACCACTGCTATGTTCTTGGCCCCGCCGTCCTTGGCCAGTTTCACCAGTACGGAGGCCTGGGCAACGTCAGTTGGGGCGGTCCGGAAATAGTAGCCGCCGCTCTTGTACGTGCTCAGGGCCGCGGCTGAATTCGCCGGCGAGATCAGCGGAGTCCTGGCGGCGGACAGCACATCGATGGCTGCTGCCGCGTGGCTGGAATCCGTGGGTCCAATCACCACGTCGGCTTTGCTGTCCAGGAGGTTTCTGGCCTGCGCTCGGGTATCTTCGCCGGTCCCGATGATCAGTTCAACAGGCTTGCCCTTGTGGCCGCCGGCAGCGTTAATGTCCTTGACTGCAACCTCCGCGGCAGCACGCTGTGCGTCGTTGAGGAAGCTCTGCTCCCCCGCGTTGTCCAGGATCAGGCCTATCCGCAGGGCACCGTCGCCGGAGGCTTCGACGGTGTCCAGCCTGGCGTTGCCCCCGGCGGCGCCGGCACATCCTGCCAGTGCCAGAAGGAGGGCCGCCGCTGTGGTGCTACGGAGGATGGCTGTGGGGAGGCTGCCGCGGTTCACTCGGCGGGCCGGACACTTTCGGCCTGCGGGCCCTTCTCGCCTTCGCCGACTTCAAGCTCCACCCGCTGCCCCTCGTCGAGGGCCCGGTAACCCTCGCCTTCGATGGCCGACCAGTGCACAAAGACGTCATCCCCGGAGCCATCCACGGTGATGAAGCCATAGCCCTTTTCGGCGTTGAACCATTTGACGGTTCCCAATGCCATGTGTCCACTCTTTCCGTAGTGCCGACGGTCCACCCCGCTGTGAGCCGCGTACGGCCGTGTGCCGCGAACGGGACCGAAGCCTGAAATCACTCTAGCCACAACGCGTCGGAGTGGCCGAGCCGCACGGCCTACGGCTGTCTGAACGTTATGGACGCGTGACCGCGGCGTTACCGGTAGCCCGGCCCAAGCACCACCACAAGGGGCACCTGGAACTCCTGGCTGTTGACCAACGTGGGGATACCCAACAGGGTGCCGAGCGCTTCGGCGTTGGCCCGCTGGGCCTCGCCCGCATAGAAGATCCGGGACGTCTGCTGCGGCGCGCCGGCCCAGTTGCCGACCTGCCCCAGCGTCCAGCCGTCGTTCTGCAGCACCGAACTGACCCGCCCGGCCAGCCCGCCGGTCCCGGCAGCGTTGTACACGGCGACGCCCTGTGCCTTGTTCAGGGTGGCGGCGGGCTTTTCGGTGGCGGACGGGGACGCCGAAGCCTCGGGACTCGCGGAAGGCTCGGAGCTCGCCGAGGGCTCTGCGCTGGGGGAAGGTTCCGTTTTGGCCGACGGAGCGGCGCTGGCTGGAGACGATGCGGACGTTTCAAGGCTCGTGGACAGCTCAGCGCCGGCCTGCGTGAAGCCGAGCTTGGGAAGAATCAGGAAGGAAACAAGTCCGATGGCCAGTGCCGCGATCCCCACCGCCAGGACAGGCCAGAGCTTGCGCCGGGCGGGCGCCGAGGCCGTGCGGTGGACGCCTTGCCGCGAGGCGGTCTCCGGTACCTTGTCGAATTCATCGCGAGCGTATTTGGTCATGGTGCTGGGACGTCCTTGTTGATTGCTGCTGATGGCTCAGCACGAAGTTAGTCAGGCGTCGGAACCCAGGCGGCGAGCGGTGCGTGCCCGGTGACGCGACGTACGTAGTCTACGCAATCTCTTCACCAGCATGGGGTCGTGGGCCAGCGCCGCCTCGGAATCAATGAGGGCATTCAGCAACTGGTAGTAGTGCGTGGCGGACAGGTCGAAGAGCTCCCGGATGGCCTGTTCCTTGGCGCCGGCGTACTTCCACCACTGCCGTTCCAGAGCCAGCATCTGCTGGTCGCGCTCGCTTAACGTGGAGTCACGAAGGGTGAAGTCAGCCAGCAGCGGGCTGCGCTGCGCGGCGTCCGGCAGGTGTTCCCGAGCAGGCTCCGCCACGGCACGTCCCTTCGCTGGTGAGGTTGAAATCTCATCCCATGCTACGGCGTAAATAACAGGCTTGTCATTTGCAGCCCGCCGCGGGAGCGCGTGGTGCGGAGGGCGTCCCTGCGAGAATGGGACCGTGTTTGAATCTGATGCCCTGTTCGAGCTGGCGCCGGAGCCTGCTGACGCCGTTGGTTTCGCCGCGCTGGCTGCAATGCCGCTCCGGGAGCTGATGGCTCCTGACTGGGCGGACGCGTTGGGCCCGGTGGAAACAGAGCTGCGCGGCGTCCTCACGTTTTTGGCCGCAGAGGTGGACGCGGGGCACCAAGTGCTGCCGGCGCCGTCGAACGTTCTGCGCGTCTTCAGGCAGCCGCTGTCTGACGTCAAGGTCCTGATCGTGGGCCAGGACCCCTATCCGACGCCCGGCCACGCGGTAGGCCTCTCGTTCGCCGTCGACGCGCGGACCCGACCCATTCCCCGGAGCCTGGCGAACATCTACCGCGAACTGGAGTCCGATCTCGGCATCCCGCCGCGCGTCCACGGCGACCTGTCCGCGTGGGCCAGCCAGGGCGTCCTGCTGCTGAACAGGGTCATGAGCGTCCGGGCGGGTGCCGCGGGCTCGCACCGCGGTAAGGGCTGGGAGGCAATTACGACGGCGGCAGTCACCGCGGTTGCCAACCGGCGCACGGCCGACGGCGGGAGGCCGCCGCTGGTGGCCGTGCTCTGGGGCAGGGATGCCGAGGGAGTCCGGCCGCTTCTCTCGGGCGCGGCGGTAGTGTCCAGTGCGCACCCGAGCCCGTTGTCGGCGTCGCGCGGTTTCTTCGGCTCACGGCCTTTCAGCGCCATCAATAAGCTGCTGCTGGAACAGGGCTCGTCCGGCGTAACCTGGGAGCTCCCCCAGGTTGTTTAGCTTAGGGTTGCCTTATGAGCACTGTCCCGGCCGCCACGAGCGCAACGAAGAACACCCGTCCGCAGATTGACCTCACGGTGATCCGGCGCGAAGAACTCTCGCCCCACATGGTCAGGATCGTGGCGGGCGGCCCGGGGTTTTCCACCTACGTGAACAACGCCTTCGTGGACCGCTACGTCAAGATTGTGTTCCCGCAGCCCGGCGTTGAGTACGCCCAGCCACTGGATCTGTGGACCATCCGTGAAACCATGCCGCGGGCGCAGTGGCCTTTCACCCGCACCTACACGGTCCGCTGGGTGGACACGGCAGCCCAGGAACTGGCCATCGACTTTGTAATCCACGGGGACGAAGGATTGGCAGGGCCCTGGGCGGCCACCGCGAAGCCCGGCGACTCCTTCACCTTCACTGGCCCCGGAGGCGGCTACAACCCCTCGCCCGACGCCGACTGGTATCTCCTTGCCGGGGACGAGGCCGCCCTGCCGGCCATCGCCGCGGTCATCGAATCCCTACCCGCGGACGCCCGCGGCCTGGCATTCATCGAGGTGGACAGCGACGCTGACGTCCAGCCCGTCGAGGCCCCGGCAGGTGTGCAACTCAACTGGCTCCGCCGCTACGGCGCCCCCGCCGGTGAGGGCCATCTCCTCGTCTCGGCAGTGGCCGACGCCGAGTGGCCGGAAGGACGCGTTGACGTTTTTGCCCACGGCGAGCGCGGCTACATGAAGGCCATGCGGAACGTGCTCTTCGACCAGCGGGGCCTCGAGCGGAGCCAGGTTTCCCTGTCCGGCTACTGGGCAAAGGGCCGGGTAGAGGACGATTTCCAGGCTGAGAAGAAGCTGCCCATCGGAAAGATCTGAGCCGGCAAGCCCTTGCGCGGCGATAAATCCCCGCGTGAACCGCACCCGGCGGCCTTACCGCCGGCGGGCGCGGCGCCGCTCGTTGCTGGCCAGGCTGCGCGTCAGGGGCCGGGCCAGCGTATCGCCGAGGACAATGCCGCCAGCTGTGCCAAGCACAATCGCCCCTGCGTTGAGCATCCCGCCCGCCCCAAACAGGATCTCGGATTCCTTAATCGTCAGGACGTACATGGAGCGGAAGATGGTCAGGCCGGGCAACAGGATCAGCGCGGCCGGAACGGCAACCACCAGCTGCGGGGCCCCCATCTTCAGTGCCACCACCCTCGCCAGCAGACCGATCACGACGGCGGCGAGCGCCGGGGAGAACCGGTCACCGACGCCGAGGGAACCGGCGCCCAGCAGGACGAAATAACCCACCACGCCCACGCCTGCCGTGGGCAGCAGCAGGTCCCACGATGTCTGCTCCGTGATGCCGATGGCCATCACGGCGACGGCGATGAAGATGACCAGGACCCAGAGACTGTAGGCGGGCGGGAACGTCTCGGTAACGTCGATGGTCTGCATCCCGGACATAGCCCCCGCAACTGAGGCCACCGCGATCCCGGCCACAATCGCGCCGAAAGTCAGCAGCGTGGACAGGAACCGGCCCGCTGCGGTCACGGGGAAGCCGTTGATGGCGTCCTGGACGGAGGAGACCAGGCGTCCGGTGGGCAGGAGCAGCAGGATGCCGCCCACCACCACGATGGCCGGTGCGTTGGTGAGGCCGAAACGCCACAACAGCAGCGCGGTGAGCGTGACGCCAAAGGAGCATGCCGCCGTCGTAAAGAAGTCCGGAACCCGCCACCGGCCCAGCTGGCGGGCCAGGAGGCTGACCCCGAGGTTTGCCACGAAGGCGATGGCCGAGGACGCCGGGCCCCCGCCGAGGACGCCCACAAAGACTGCCGCGAACACGCCGAAGGCCATGGTGACCATCCAGCGCGGGAACGGTTTGGGGCTGGTGATGGCCTCGTCCAGCCGGCGGATGGCCTCATCACGGCCCACTCCCCCGGCCACAATGTCCGTCACCAGGCGGTGCACTTTTGCCAGCCCGGCGTAGTTGTTGGTCCAGGACCGCACCACCCGGAGCAGCGCGATGGGCGGCTGGTCCTTGGGGGCGTAGTTGATGGCCACCGACTGGTTGGTGATGTCCACTTCGATGTTCTTGAGCCCCAGCGCTGCAGTGACCGCGATGATGCTGGTCTCCACTTCCAGCGCGCCCGCCCCGTACCGGAACATGGTCTCGGCAAGGTGCAGGGCAAAGTCCAGGGTCTTGCGCGCGGAGGTGTCCACGCCCCCCACCTGGATCATGGGGTTGGCGTAGGGGCTCCCGGCGAGCCGGTCCACGATGCTCAGTGGCGCCGTCGGCGGGTTCTCCCCCTGCACCAGGCGCCGCAGCATCCTCTTCGCGGCGGCATCCTGGCGAAGCTGGGACGGCGAAAGGGCCTCTGTTTTAGGCAGGCCGTCGGTATGATGCCTGCCCCGGGAATCTTCCGGACGTTTGGTCACGTTGGTCCGCCTCCCTGGCTGACGCTTGCTGGGTTGGTGTTACGCCTGGCGCTTCAGCGGCAGTTTGCCGAGTACTGTGCGGGCCGCCGCCACGCCGGCGCGGGCCAGTCTGTTGGCCCGGAAGGCGAGCGGACGGACCGGCATCACGAAATCGCCAACGAGCTGGACCACTTCGCCGCCGAAGCCCTTCTTGAACTGGTAGCCGCCGTGGCCTTCCTCGTCCTGCCCCTCGATGCCGAAGGTGCCGTAGAAGTTGTACCGGGCGTAGCCCTTCTCCAGCCCGTGGAGCATCATGCCCCAGTACAGGGAGGTGGCGCCGTTGAAGTAGATGTAGTCCTGTACCGTCCCGCCGATCACGCACACCACTTCGTCGCCGAAGCAGACAAAGTGGATGGCAGCCACGGTGGCCACGCCCACGGAATCGGGGAAGCGTTCGATGTCCTTGAGGCTGCGCTCATAGCTGTCCGCCAGGTCCTGGACCACCTTCAGCCGGTTGGCCTTCTTCTTGCTTCCGGTCTCCTCGACCTCACGGCGCAGCTCGGCGGCAGCCGCGGATTCGGCTTCCAGGCGTTCGGTGATGGACTTCCGGTACGCCGGGATGTCGATCTTGGCCATCATGAGTTTGGTGAACTCGGGCGAGGTGGTCCGCAGGAGCTGTTCGTAGTACTCGCGCTCCCGGTAGACGAAACCCTTCTCGTCTCCTGCGGTGCTCAGCGCGTTGTAGAACTCATCGAGGGTTTCCGCGGTGGCCTGTTCGAGGAACACGCCGTTTTTCTCGGCCTTGCGGATGGCCTTGCGGGTCCGGTAGCTGGTGCTCATGATGAGCTCTTCGGCATCCTTGATGCCTTCGAGCTTCTTGATGAACATCCAGTTGACGTTGACGAAGTCCATCTCCGAGCCTTGGTGTTCAAAGCCCAGCCGCGCCAGCTCGGCCACGAGGGGCCTGTTGTCCGTGACCTCGGGGCGCTCGGCACCGTCTTCATCGCGGGCGATGTACGGCAGGTTCGGAGAGATCCGCAGTTCGGCGGCTTTGCGGCCGGCGGCGCGCTCTTTGAGAAGTCCGACGACGTCACCCACCAGAGTGGCGTCCGTGTAGTCCATGAGGGGGCCCTTGGCGCACTCGCACACCTTGTAGCCCAAGCGGTTGGTGGTGTAGTTCAGCTTGCCGGCGGCGACGAGTTCGCCGTCGCGCCTGACCCCGAAGAGCTCCACAACTTGGCCGCGGGCCCGCTGGAACCGGACGAAGTCAGCGGACTGGATGAAGTTGTTTTGCGGGTGTGTCAGCGCAAAGGTCTCGAACTCGGCATCGCTGATGACGCCGAGTTCGAGCCCGGCTCCTGCCTTGGTTGGATTCACGGAAATAACCTCATCTGTGGCTGCGCCGCCGGCTGGGGCATGAGCTGGCGTTCGTCTGTGTGTGGGTGGTGGGGTGCGCGTTGTCGACGCGTGTCAGTAGAACTGCTGGCCGGTGCGGGCGGTTTCGAGCCGGCGGAAGATCCGCTCCGCTCCCTTGACCCACAGGGCGTGCCGGACCGGGGCGGTGACGTAATCGTGGCATCCGACGAAGTCTGTAACAGTCTTGGTGAAACTCGTCTTGAACATGCCCATTCCGTACAGGTTGTGGGCCTTGTCCTTGATCTGCGCCGCCGGTGGGGTGCCGCAGAAGTCGTATTCGGTGCAGCCCAGTTCCTGCATGCGGCAGATGGCCGCCCACTGGACCAAGTGGGAATCCCCGTACTGCTTGCGGTTCTGGGTGGAGCCGCCGTCCTTGTAGGTTGCCTTGGCACCGTAGTTGATCACAAAGGCACCGACGCTGGGCTTGCCGTCCTCATAAACGAAGAAAAACCGGCCCTGGCCGCGGTCGCAGAACTCGTCCCAGAACTGGGCGTAGTACTCGTAGCTGCGCAACGGCATAGAGCCCTTGGCGTTGACCGTGTCCGCCATCAGGTCATAGAGCGCCTTGTACGTTTCCGGGCTCTGTTCGCGCTCCACCACCGTGCAGCCTTCACGTTCGGCCCGGCGGATCGCGTTCCGGGCCCGGGACGAGATGGCGCGGAGCACCTCGTTTTCCGGTGCGGTGATGTCCAGCAGCGCGGTGGAGTCGTTGGACTGGATGTTGGGGGCCTTCACCAGCCCGGCCGCGGCGAGCTGCGCCTGGGCTTCGGGCGAGGAAATGATGTCCGGTTCAATCTTGATGGTGAAGACGTTGAGCTTGCGGCTCCGGGCGAACGCGGCGCAGGCTTCGAGGGCTGGCTTAAGATCCGCGGCGGAGTCCAGGTCCGGTCCCTTGATCAGGTACCAGAGACGGCCCAGGATGGGGAACTTCTTCTCCAGGACCAGGTTGTAGCTGGACGTGCCGGCAGACTCCACGACCAGGAAGCGGACACTCCAGCCGCTGCCGTTCTTTACCGATGCATAGGCCGCAGACTGCAGCATGTTGCCGCCATTGGGGTTGGCCGTGACGTGTTTGTCCCAGTTCTCAATTTCCTCCGCTGTGGCAAAGCGGGCGGTGAATTCTCGCAAGGGGGCCGTGTCCAATCTCAGGGTTTCGTTCGGGGTTCTGTTCTCGTGGCTGCGTGCGGACATGTAGCCACAAGTCTAAAGCCTGAACCGGTCCGGCCGTTTCAGCACGGTGACACGTGGCTTGACCGCCGGGCCCCGCTTCGCGAGGGTTGACACATGGAACAACTGCCGGAAAAGTCCGCCCCGAGCCCCGACGGCGCCAGTCCCAAACGCGTGGCCGGCCCTCAGGTGGCCGCCCTCGCGATCTTCCTGGCAGCTTCCGCCTTCGTCGCCTGGCTGGGGGCGTTCTCCACAGTGGCTAATGTGAACGGGTGGTACGTCGACGCCGACAAAGCTCCGTGGTCACCACCCAACTGGCTGTTCGGGCCGGTCTGGACATTTCTGTACACGGCCATGGCGGTGGCGGCATGGTTGGTCTGGCGCCCCCACCGCCCGGACTCGCGGCCAGCCCTGGTTACCTACGGAATCCAGTTGGTCCTCAATCTGCTGTGGACGCCGACCTTCTTCAGCCTGTACCCGCTGATGGGCACAGCCGCTCTCTGGCTGGCCTTTGCCATCATCCTTGCGCTGATCGTCGCCGTGACCGTGACAGTGGTCCGCTTCGGCCCGATCTCCCGTGTTGCCGGGCTCCTTCTGCTGCCCTACATCACGTGGATCGTGTTCGCGTCGTCCCTCAACCTCTGGGCCGCGCTGAACAACTAGTCAGGGGAAGCCGGCAGGCAGGCTTCCCGGCTTGCCGGCCTTAGTTTTCGAACTCGGAGAGCGGCGGGCAGGAGCAGATGAGGTTGCGGTCTCCACCTGCTCCGTCGATCCGGCCTACCGGCGGGAAGTACTTGTCCTGCTTGAGGTGGTGGACGGGGAAGACGGCCTGTTCGCGGCTGTACTGGCGGGTCCACTCGGAATTCACGACGGCGGACGCGGTGTGGGGTGCGTGGCGCAGCGGGGAGTTTTCCACGGTGAAGTCACCGTTGGCGACCTGGTCGATTTCCTTGCGGATGGTGATCATCGCGTCGATGAACCGGTCGATTTCGGCCAGGTCCTCGGACTCCGTGGGCTCCACCATCAGGGTCCCCGCGACCGGGAACGCCAGGGTGGGGGCGTGGAAACCGTAGTCGATGAGGCGCTTCGCCACATCTTCAGCGGTCACGCCGGTCTTGGCGGTCAGGGCCCGGAGGTCCAGGATGCACTCGTGCGCCACCAACCCGCCCTCACCGGTGTACAGGACCGGGAAGTACTCGTTCAGCCGGGCCGCAACATAGTTCGCCGCGAGCAGCGCGGACTTGGTGGCTTCCTTCAGGCCCTCACCGCCCATGAGCTTCACATACGCGAAGGAAATCGGCAGGACACCGGCCGAGCCGAAGTTGGACGCGCTGATCGCGACACCGTGGCCGTCCGCTGCGTTTTCGGAAGAAGCGTTGTTCGCGTCCCCGGGCATGAACGGGGCCAGGTGGGCCTTCGCCGCGACCGGGCCAACACCGGGTCCGCCGCCGCCGTGCGGGATGCAGAAGGTCTTGTGCAGGTTCAGGTGCGAGACGTCGCCGCCGAACTTGCCCGGCTGCGCCAGGCCGACCAGGGCGTTCAGGTTGGCGCCGTCCACGTAGACCTGGCCGCCGGCAGCGTGCACGGCGTCGCAGATCTCGGTCACGTCCGCGTCGTACACGCCGTGGGTGGAGGGGTAGGTGATCATGATCGCCGAGAGGGCGTCCTTGTGCGCCTCAATCTTCGCGTACAGATCCGCGTGATCAATCGTGCCATCAGCCGCCGTGGCGACAACAACAACCTTCATGCCCGCCAGGACGGCCGAGGCGGCGTTCGTGCCGTGCGCCGAGGCCGGGATCAGGCACACGTTCCGCTGGGCATCGCCGTTGGCGCGGTGGTAACCGCGGATCGCCAGCAGGCCCGCGAGCTCGCCCTGGGACCCGGCGTTCGGCTGCAGCGACACCTGGTCATAACCGGTGATCTCCGCGAGGTCAGCTTCGAGGCCGCTGATCAGTTCGCGCCAGCCCACCGTCTGGGACTCGGGAGCGAACGGGTGGATCGAGGCGAACTCCGGCCACGAAATCGCTTCCATCTCCGCGGTGGCGTTCAGCTTCATCGTGCACGAACCCAGCGGGATCATGGTGCGGTCCAGGGCCAGGTCCCGGTCTGAGAGCTTGCGGATGTAACGCAGCAGCTGGGTTTCGGAACGGTGCGTGTTGAACACCGGGTGCTGCATGAATTCCGACGTGCGGAGCACTGAGTTATCAAACGAGTACCCAGCCTGGGCGGAGGGGCCGGCGTCGGCAACCCGGGCACCAAAGGCCTCAGCGACCGCCGCGACGGTTTCCGGCGTCGTAGTTTCATCCACGGAGATGCCAACAGCATCGGCGTCGATGCCGCGGAGGTTGATGCCCTTGGCCTCGGCAGCGGCAATCACGGCCGCGGCCTTCCCGGGAACTGAAACAGTGAGGGTATCGAAGTAGCTGGTGTGCAGAACGTCCAGCCCACCCGCTGTCAACGAGGCTGCAAGCGTCTTCGCGTGGTTGTGGGTGCGCTCGGCGATCGCTTTCAGGCCGTCCGGGCCGTGGTAGACGGCGTAGAACGAGGACACAATCGCCAGAAGTGCCTGCGCGGTGCAGATGTTCGAGGTCGCCTTTTCACGGCGGATGTGCTGCTCACGGGTCTGCAGCGCCAGGCGGTAGGCGGGCAGGCCGGCGTCGTCCTTGGACACGCCCACGAGGCGGCCCGGCATGGACCGTTCCAGGCCCTTCGCCACGGCCATGTACGCCGCGTGCGGGCCGCCGAAGAACAACGGCACACCGAAACGCTGGGTGGAACCAACCGCGATGTCGGCGCCCTGCTCACCGGGAGGGGTGATCAGGGTCAGGGCCAGCAGGTCAGCGGCGACCGTGACCAGCGCGCCGCGTTCCTTGGCTGCCTTGATGACCTCGGCATGGTTGAACACGCGGCCGGAGACGCCCGGCTGCTGCAGGACGATGCCGTTGATGACACCCTCGGGCAGGCCCTTGGACAGGTCAGCAACCTCCACCTCGAAGCCGAGGGCCTCGGCGCGGCCCTTCACGATAGCGATGGTCTGCGGCATGACGTCGGCGTCCAGGACGGTCTTGCCGTCGTGTGCTTCCTTGTTCTTGTTGGCGCGGCGCATCATCAGGACGGCTTCGGCCACAGCGGTGGCTTCGTCCAGCAGGGAGGCGTTGGCGATGGGCAGGCCCACCAGGTCCTGGACCATGGTCTGGAAGTTCAGGAGCGCCTCGAGCCGGCCCTGGGAGATCTCGGGCTGGTACGGCGTGTACGCGGTGTACCAGGCCGGGGCTTCGAGGACGTTGCGGCGGATCACGGCGGGGGTGACGGTGTCGTAATAGCCCTGGCCGATCATCTGCACAGCCGTCTTGTTCTTGCCCGCGAGCCTGCGCAGCTCGGCCAGGACCTCAACCTCGCTCAGGGCGTCCTTGAGGGCCAGCGGCTTGGCCTGGCGGATGGAGGCTGGAACCGCGGTGTCCACCAAGGCGTCCACGGTGTCATACCCGACAGCCTTGAGCATCGTGTCGATATGCGCCTCGCGGCGGGCACCGATATGCCGGTCAACAAAGGTGGCTGAGGCGGGCTTTACACTCACGGGGAACTCCATAACTAAGGCGGGCAGGGGTACGCCACATCGATCCGGTGCTCCCCGCCCTGGGTCGGGCCTGAGAGTTTCCGCCGGGCCTGTTTCCAGAGCGAGGCTTGCACCGAAATTCGTATGCTGTGCCGGCCGCAGACGGCCATCACGAGGTCCAATTCTCCTCCGCCCCTGGTCATCGGGCAAATATGGACGACGGGTTTTGCCCCATCATTCCGGCGCGGAGTTCCCGAGCCTGCGGATGCCCGCGGGCCCTCCGTAGGGACGGCCGAATGATTGAGCAGAATCAGCCGCTCGCCTGCAGCGCCGTCGCGCTTCGAAGGGTCCCGACGGCGGAGGCGCCGCGGGTGGGCACACGAAGGCCCGGCGTCGGAAGTGGTTCCGGCGCCGGGCCTGTTAGCCGCTTAGTGGGCGGTGCTTATTTCGCGTCCGGTGCCGTGACGCTGGCCGAGGCTTTCATGGTCTCGGCGTTCACCATCCAGGCGTACTGTTCCAGCTTGGCGATGAATTCGTGGAGCAGGTCCGCGGTGGTGGGGTCCTCCTCATCCACCTCGTCATGGACTTTACGCATGGTGCCCACCGCAGCTTCAAGGGCGGCGACGATCCGCTCGATGGCGTCCTTGGTATTGATGAGGCCCTCGGGGAACTGGGCCAGGGACGTCGACTTGGCTACGGTGGCACTACGGCCATCCGGCAAGGCGTGCAGGGCGCGCATCCGCTCTGCTGTGTCGTCGGCGAACTGCCGGGCGGCGTCGACAATTTCGTCCAGCTGCAGGTGCAGGTCGCGGAAGTTGGTTCCCACGATGTTCCAGTGGGCCTGCTTGCCTTGGATGTGCAGTTCGATCAGGTCCGCAAGAACGGCCTGCATATTGTTGGTCAGGGTCGGTGAAGCTTTCATGAATCCTCCTCGATTGGTCCAGTAATGCCGACGCTATCAGTCCGGCCGAGGCTTCGCCGAGCGGTCGAACATGATTTCTCAGTAAGCTTACTAAGTTGACCTGCACCGCAACAGCAGGGCGCATTGACGGCATCACCGCGGATCACGTCCACAGAGTTGCCGGGCGGTAATCAGTGTCTTTATGCATGCTACGTTTCCCTCATGACTCCTACCCGAACGGCACTGACCCGCCTCCTCACCCGCCCCGCCGGGAAGGTTTCCGTGCCGCGGCTGATCGGCGCGGTTGCCCTGGGCGGTTCGCTGGTTTTCGCCGGCGTCAGTCACCTCACCGTTGCACGGCAGGAATTTCAGGCGCAGGTTCCGCCATGGTTCCCCATGGATAAGGACTTTGTGGTACTGGCCTCAGGCGTGGTTGAAATCAGCCTCGGCGCGGCACTGATCGCGCTGCGTAAGCGCCGCGTCCCGGTGGGACTGTTAGCGGGGGCCTTCTTCATCCTGATTTTTCCCGGCAATATCTCGCAGTATGTGACCCGGACGGACGGGTTCGGGTTGAATACGGACCGCGCCCGCCTCTTGCGGCTGTTCTTCCAGCCTGTACTGGTGGCGTGGGCGCTGTGGTCCACCGGAGCGTGGAAGGAAATGCGCGCGGCGCTCACCGAGGCCAGGCGGACAGACTGATGCCCTGCCCGGGGTCTTCCCGGGCAGGGCGCCATCCCTTGGGTTACTGAGCTACCTCAACGTCGGAGCGGCCGTCACCAGAAGTGCGCTACATCCACCACCAGTCGCGAACCTGAGCCGGGGCCCTCCAGGGTGATTACCCGGAACGGAAGCCGGGCACGGACGCCCAGTCCGAGGCTGGTATAGCCTTCGAAGCTGCCCGCGGATGCCACCTGCCGGAACGTCTGGTATCCCGAGACGTCGGACAGTTCCTTCGGCGTCACGGGGCTGTAGGTGGGGGCGCCTGCGCTGTCGTAGGACGGCGCGTTGACAGTCACCTGGAGGAAGGCAGAGCCCCGCATCGGGATTTCCTTACCTGAACCGTCCTGGACCACGGCCGGAACGTACTGAACCGTGTACCCCTTGGCAGGGCCGTTGAGATCAACCACCATCCGGTCGAAGCAATAGTGCTGCCCCGTCCTGACATTCGTCACGGATGCGGAGCTCATCCCCGGCGCTGTCTTAGCCAGCGACCCCCAAACGAGCCCGCAGTACGATGTTGCTGCCGAGGCGGGCCCCGGCGCCAGGAAACCCAATCCAACAGCAATCAAAATGACTGTTAGCCACGTCTGAAGCTTTTTCACTGTGGGCCACCCTTCGAGTGTTGAGGTACCTCAAGCGTAGGAGTCTCCGGGGCCGTAAATAAGGGCTGTGGCCGCTTCGGCGCGGAACCGTTAGGGGCGGGTTCAGCCGGTCACGCCAGCGTCATTCCGGCGGGTTTCTGAGGCGGAAAGAAGCGCTATTAACACCATTTCTGCACCCCGCCGTTATGCAACATAACGACGCCGGACCGGCCCACCGGGCAACCCTTCGCGGGGTGTGCCGTGAAGACGCAAAAGCCCCGTCCGGCCAAGAGGCTGACGGGGCTTGATTCGCGGGTGAGGGCGGGTTTTCTAGCCCTCGCACTCGATGCAGTACTTCAGGCCATTCTTTTCGCGGGCAACCTGCGAGCGGTGGCGGACCAGGAAGCAGGACGAGCACGTGAACTCATCGGACTGCTCGGGAACCACCACAACGGTCAGTTCTTCGCCGGAAAGATCGGCGCCAGGCAGGTCGATGCCCTCAGCCGTATCGTTCTCCTCGACGTCGATGACGGCGGTCTGGGCGTTGCCGCCGCGGGATGCCTGAAGTGCCTCCAGCGACTCTGCGGAAGACTCGTCGTCTGTCTTGCGTGGAGCGTCGTAATCGGTAGCCATGGCGGGGGTTCACTTTCGTTGCTGCGCGGCACCATTTCAGGCACCTCAGTGAAGCAGTTTAGGTCATTGCCCCACCACTTAGGCAATAGTGTGGGCAATTCGACAGATTATGGGGGCCTCGAGAGGGTTACGCTGAAGTGGCCGGCATTCCACGTTGAACCCGCAGGAGGCACCATGGCCGCCAAACTCAACCGCAAAGCAGTGACCCATGCCCGCAAGCTCATCGAGAGCGGAAAGGTCGAACGCGATGTCCGCGATGACTGGAGTGAACATGCTCCCACTGCGGACCAGGAGAACGCCTACATCGATAAACACGGCTTCCCGGCATTCGCTGAATGGCATCTGGGCCGGGACGATGAGCAATCTGAAGGCACGAAGGGCAGTGTGAGCTTCCCGTTCGGCGACTTCAAAAAAATCCACCGTTGCGCCGTCATTTCCCTGGAAAGCCGGGCAGCGCAGCACGGACACGATGACATCCGGGATGCCGCCAAGAAACTGCTGGAGCTGATGGATTCAGACTGATGCCGGCGCGGATTCGGGCACCGGGCATTGACAGCCGCCCCGGAAAGGGTTCTACTGGTTGTAGCTTCAACTAAAAGCCGCTTCCAGTGCTAAGGACTACTCATGCATCTCCCCGCCGACCCCGGTGCCGCCAACCTATCCTCCGCGAATGCCCAGCACGTTGTGGCGGCGGCAGGATCAGCGGATCCGTCCGCACCCCTTGTGGTGCTGTTGCACGGGCGGGGTTCCAATGAGCGCGAAATCCTCGGCCTGGCACCCCACCTCCCGCAAGCTTTTGCCTACGCTGCCGTTCGGGCCCCCATTGCGGAGGGCAGCGGCTATGCGTGGTTTGCGAACCGGGGCATCGGCCGGCCCACGCCCGAGTCCCTGGCTGAACAAATGGCCTGGTTCCGGCTCTGGCTTGATGAATACTCGCCCGCCGGCCGGCCCGTTATCCTGGTGGGCTTTAGCGGCGGCGCCGCGTTTGTTGGCGGCCTTGTCCTTGACGATCCGAACCGCTACTCAGGTGCGGCCATCCTTTACGGCACTTTGCCGTTCGATGCAGGAGTGCCGGTCACGCCAGCGAGGTTGGCTGGCCTTTCCGTATTTGTTGCCCACGGGGACCAGGACCGGGTCATCCCGGCTGACCTCCTCGCCCGGACCTGGCAGTACCTGACCACAGAGTCTGCCGCCAGCGTCCACACCCGCCGCGACCCCGGTGGACACCAGATCTCAGCCCAGACGCTCACCGAACTCGGCGCATGGATCAGCGCTACGGGATCTCCATCGGCCTGACTGGCGCCCGCAGCCGCGCTGGCACACCCGTGGATCACGGCTGGGCCGAACTCTGTTTCCGGAGATCCGCCTTCCTGATCTTCCCGCTGGCCGTGCGCGGCATCTCATCCACGAACACCACCGACTTGGGGATTTTGTAGCGCGCCAGCCTTCCCTCAAGATGGGTCCGCAACTCGGCCTCGGTGAGCCGGGCGCCTTCCCGCAGCAGCACTACGGCACGGGGAACTTCGCCCCACTTCTCGTCCGGCACACCGATCACAGCCACGCTGCCCACGGCGTCCAGTTCGGTGATGGCCTGCTCCACTTCCGCCGGATAGATGTTCTCGCCGCCGGAGATAATCATGTCTTTGAGCCGGTCGGCGATGAACACGAAGCCTTCCTCGTCCTTATAGGCCAGGTCGCCGGATCTGAACCAGCCGCCATCGGCGTAGGATTCGGCGGTGGCGTCGGGCCGGTCCCAGTACTCGCGGATCACGTTGGGGCCCTTGATCTGGATCTCCCCCACGGTTCCGGGCGCCGCGATCCCGGCGATCGGGTCGGCGATCCGCACGTCAGTGAAGAAGTGCGGTAGCCCGGCGGAACCGGCCTTGTCGCGGGACCGCGACGCGGGGAGGACCGTTGCCGCCGGCGCAGTCTCGGTCATGCCGTAGCCGTTGCCGATTTGGAGGCCCCGGGACTCGTACGCGTCGAGCACCCGCATGGGGATTGCGGATCCCCCGCAGGTGAGCTTGTTCAGCGAGCTGAGATCTGTGGTTGCCCACGCGGGGTGTTCGCAGATGAGCTGATAGGTGGTCGGGACCCCGCTCATCGTCGTGACGCTGTACTGCTCGATCAGGCCTAGGATCCGGCCCGGATCAAACCTGGATTCGAGGATGACCGTTCCACCCTTGAGGAGCGTCGGCAGGACACCCATGTCCAGGGAAGCCACGTGGAACATGGGTGAAATCATCAGCGCCACATCCTGCGAGGAAAAATCGAAGTCCACGATCACGTTGATGCAGTTCCAGGTGACGTTGCCGTGGGTCAGCAGGGCGCCCTTGGGACGGCCCGTCGTGCCCGAGGTGTAGAGGATCATGGCTCCGTCGTCCAGGCCCACCGGTTCATCGATCTGCTGGTCCGTGCCGGAGGCCACCACATCGTCGAAGCCCTCGACCGCCCTCGGCCCCTGGCCGCTGCCTGCCCGCGCGGGGCCGCCCGCACCGGCATCGTCGACAACGACGAGCCTCGCCACGGCGGTGCCGGCCGCACCGCGGGCGGCGAGGTCGCCCAGGTTGTGCGCGTGGATCAGAGCAACGGCCCCGCTGTCCTGCAGCTGGAACTGGATCTCGGGCGGTGCCAGCCGGGTGTTGAGCGGGACGAAGACGGCGCCCAGGGTGCCGCAGGCAAAGAGGGTTTCCAGGAAGGACGGGTGGTTCTCGCCCAGGTAAGCCACCCGGTCCCCCCTTGCGACGCCGCGGTCCCGCAGGGCGTTGGCCAGCCGGAGGCTCCGGTCCGCGAACTGCGCGTAGCTCATTTCCCGGCCTCCGCTAATCAGTGCGGTCTTGCTGCCGGACTTCGGGCGGCGACGTTGCAGCCACGAGCCGATGCCAAAATTTTCCACGGCGAATCCTTTCTACTGTGAGGTTAGCCCGCTGGACGGGACCCGATGAAGGGTCAGGCCCGGACGGTCAGGAGGTCGTTGTTCTTGGGCTCCCGGGTGAGCAGGATGAACACGATGGACACCACGGACATGATGGCCAGATAGGTGACCACCGAGGACGTGTTCTGCCCCGAGTCCTTGAAGATCTGGGCCACGATGCCCGGTGTGAAACCGGCGCCCAGAAGGGTGGCCAGTTGGTAGCCAAGTGAAGCGCCGGTGTACCGGGACGTGGTGCCGAACTGTTCGGACACAAAGGCTGCAAGGGGCCCAAAAAGGGTGGAGTGGATCATCAGGCCGATGGCGAACGCCACGAAGATCAGCACGATGTTGTTCGAGGACAGCAGGGAGAACATGGGGATCAGGTAGACGATGAACACCACCAGGCCGCCGATCATGACCGGTCGCCGGCCCAGTTTGTCGGAGAGCTTTCCACCCAGGATGACAAACACGATGGACAGGGCCGAGGCTGCGGCAAAGGCGTACAGCACGCCCTGCCGGTCCGCACCCTTGGAGACCGCATAAGTGACGGAGAATGTTGCCAGGACCACCTGCAGGGCGAAGCCGGCTGCCCCTGCCAGCATGGTGAAGATCAGGGTCTTGGGACGGCGCAGCACCAGCAGCAGCGGGATATCGCGCTTGGATGTGATGCCTGCCCGCAAGGCCTCCCGTTCGGCCTGGGCCCTCTCGGCTTTTTCCTGTTCCAGCGCAGCCTTGAAGATCGGGCTCTCCGAAACCTTCAGGCGGACGAACATGCCCACGCCGAGCAGGACAAAGGACAGCAGGAACGGCACGCGCCAGCCCCAGCTGAGGAACTGGTCATTCGGCAGCGCCGAGAATGCACCCATGGCGAGGGTGCCCAGGACGGCGCCGGTGGGGGCGCCGGCGTTCACGAAGGAGGCAGCGAAGCCGCGCTTGCCGGATTCGGAATGCTCCAGTGCCATCAGGGCTGCGCCACCCCATTCGCCGCCCACGGCAATGCCCTGGACGACGCGGAGGATCACCAGAAGCACAGCGCCCCAAGGGCCGGCCACGGAGGCACCAGGGACCACGCCAATAAGCGTGGACGCAATACCCATCATCAGCATGGAGATGATCAGCATGTTTTTGCGGCCCAGCTTGTCACCGAAGTGGCCGAAGATGATGCCGCCGATCGGGCGGGCTACATAGCCGGCGGCGAACGTGCCATAGGCGGCAACTACGCCCACCCAGTCGTCCATTCCGCTGAAAAAGACCTTGGGGAAGACGACGGCGGCTGCGGTGGCGTATAGGAGGAAGTCGTAGTACTCGATGGTGCTGCCCAGGTAGCTGGAGGCAATGACAGTGCGTGCTTCCTTGCGACGCTCGGCGGTGCCCATGGCTTGCAGCTGGTTGAGTCCGGACATTGTTGTTCCTTTTGACTGCTGAAGTGGAGAAAGGTGGGAGTCTATTTGTAGAACCGGGCCAGGAACTCAGCCACGACTGCGGGGCGTTCCTGCCCTTCGATCTCAATGGTGCTGGCAACTTTGATCTGGGCGCCGCCCTTGACCTCGGTGACGTCGGCGATGGTGGCCTGCATGCGGATGCGCGAGCCTACCTTCACTGGCGACGTGAATCGGACCTTGTCCAGGCCGTAGTTGACCTTGGTGGTGACGCCCTCGACGTCGAACAGCTCGCCCCAGAACGGGATGATGAGCGAGAGGGTCAGGAAGCCGTGGGCGATCGGCGCCCCGAACGGGCCGTCCTTGGCGCGCTCAGGGTCCACATGGATCCACTGGTCGTCGCCGGTGGCATCGGCGAATTTGTTGATCTGTTCCTGCGTGATCTCGCGGTACTCGGTGACGCCGAGATCGGTGCCGGAAAGGGTGAGGAGTTTGTCGAAGTCGACGACGAGGTTGGGCATCTTTGCCTCCTGGTTAGGTTTGGTTGGTTGGTTTCGTTGTGTGGGAGTACGACGGCGGATGCCGGGTTTTCGACGTTGGTGCTGGTCAGCGGGTGAAGGCACTTTCGCCGGTGAGGGCGCGGCCAATGATGAGTGCGTTGATCTCGTGGGTGCCTTCGTAGGAGTAGACGGCTTCGGCGTCCGCGTGGAAGCGGGCAACGTCTGTGTCCAGGGTGATTCCGTTGCCGCCCACCACTTCGCGGGCCAATGCGACTGTTTCGCGCATGAGCAAGGAGGTCTGCATCTTCGCCAGGGCCGAGTCCTGGTCGCGGTAAATGCCCTTCGCCTGCTGCTCAGTCAGGCGCACCACCAAGGACAGGGAGGAAGTGACATTGCCGAGCATCCGTGCGAGTTTCTCCTGGACGAGCTGGAAGGAGCCCACCGGACGGCCGAACTGCTGGCGTTTGGTGACATAGGCCAGTGCTGCTTCGAAGGCGCCGGCCTGGAGGCCGGTGGCGATCCAGGCGACGTCAGAGCGCATGGCCCGAAGCATCGCGGCGACGTCCTTGAACGAATTCACGTTGTGCAGCCGCATGGACTCCGGCACGCGGACGCCTTCGAGGGTGATGTGCGCGTTCTGCATCATCCGCAGGGACGTTTTGCCATGGATTTTCTCCAAGGTGACACCGGCCGCGGTCCGGTCCACAAGGAAGGCCTTGACTTGGTTGTCGGCGACGTCGCGGGCGAACACGGCCAGGACGTCGGCCGTGGACGCGCCGCCGATCCAGCGCTTGGCACCGTCCAGGACCCAGGTTCCGCCGTCGGCGTCCTCTTCGAAGCGGGCTGTCGTGGACAGTCCGCCGGCGATGTCCGAACCGGATTCAGGCTCGGTGAGCGAGAAGACACCCCTGAGCGAAAAGTCGATCACCTGGGGCATCCACTCCTCCCGCTGGGTTTCGGAAGCGCCCACGCGGATGGCCGTGCGGAAAAGCCCCGCCTGCGACGTGTACCACGTTGCCAGCGACGCGTCCGTGCGGGCCAGTTCGAAGATCCGGAAGCCTTGGTAGATACCCCGGGCCGGGACTCGCCCAGCACCCGGGGCGCCCGTCAGTTCGGCAGGTTCCATCAGGTCCAGGTCGATCAGCGGCTGGCCGAGTTCGGTGGGGAATTCGCCACGCTCCCAGTGATCCGCGAGCAGCGGGTGCGCCTTCTGGTCCAGGAAGCTGCGAAGCCTGCCCAGGACCCGGCGTTCACCGTCGGTCAGCAGGGACTCTGCGTCGTAGTAGTCGCAGACACCGTACAGGCGCTCCTGGGTAGCCGCTGTCCGACCTGCGGGCACGGTGGTTTCAGTGCTCATCTCAGCCACCGAGCCCGAGGAGGCGGACGGCGTTGCCCTTGAGGATCTTCGGGCGGACCTCGTCCTTGAGCGGCAGGTCGGCGAACGCGCCGAGCCACTTCTGCGGGGTGATGAGCGGGAAGTCGGTGCCGAAGAGGACCTTGTCCTGCAGGTAGGAGTTGGAGGCCTTCACCAGGGATTCCGGGAAGTACTTCGGCGACCATCCGGAGAGGTCGATGAACACGTTCGATTTGTGCGTCGCAATGGAGTTGGCCTCGTCCTGCCACGGCACGGAGGGGTGGGCCATGATGATCTGCAGTTCCGGAAAATCCGCTGCCACGGCGTCCAGCAGCAGCGGGTTCGAGTAGGCAAGCTTGATTCCGTAGCCGCCCGGCAGGCCCGCGCCCATGCCGTTCTGGCCGGTGTGGAAGATCGCCGGCAGCCCGAGCTCCTGCAGCGTTTCCCAGAGCGGGTAGAACGCTTCGTTGGATGGATCGAAGCCCTGCAGGGAGGGGTGGAATTTGAAGCCGCGGGCGCCGAGTTCGATGGCCTGGTGCTTTGCCCCGGCGATCGCGTCTTCCCCGGTGCGCGGGTCAACGCTGCCGAAGGGAATCAGCACATCGTTGTTGCGGGCGGCGCCGGCAATCAGTTCCGGGATGCTGTTGGGTTCGTGCTTGAGCTGGGTGCGGGCGTCCACGGTGAACACGACGGCGGCCATGTTCAGTTCGCGGTACACCTCCGCGATCCGGTCCAGGGACGGGGTGCGGTCCTCGGCCTTGAAGTACTTGGCCGAGGCTTCCGTCAGTTCCTCCGGCAGGGAGCCATGGCCGCAGCTGTCCACCTCGAGGTGGACGTGCATGTCGATGGCATCGAGTTTCGCCGGGTCGATGGCCAGTTCGTAACGGTCGGCCATGGTCAGCGGGCCTCGGCGGGCTGCGCGGGCTGTACGGGCTTCAGGTCCTCCGGCAGCGGGAGGAATTCCTCGCCGTAGCTCTGGAGCGTTTCCGCAGTGAACAGCTGGCCGGCGTTTTCCTGCAGGGCTTCGTAGCTCCAGCCGCCCTCGCGGTATTCGGTGGTGGCCGCTTCCGGGTGGGTCCAGACCTGCAGCCGGTCACCGCCGGCACCGATGGCCTGGCCGGTGATGTTGGCGGCCTCATCGGAGGCGAGGAAGGCAATGAGTCCGGCGACGTCGTCGGCCGTTCCGAACCCCAGGTCGTGGCGGAAGAAGGACGGCATGGCCTCGCCACGCTCGTCGGCTTCCACGGCCTTCTGGAAGTACGGAACAGTCTTGGTCATAGCGGTGGCGGCCACCGGGATCACGGAGTTGACCGTGACGCCGGCCTTCTTCATTTCCAGTGCCCAGGTGCGGACCATGCCCACGATGCCCGCCTTGGCTGCGGCGTAGTTGGTCTGGCCGAAGTTGCCGCGCTGGCCCGTCGGGGACCCGATGGTGATGATGCGGCCCTGGACGTTGTTTTCCTTGAAGTAGGCAAATGCCTCGCGGACGCAGGTGAAGGTGCCCTTAAGGTGGACGTTGATGACCAGGTCGAAGTCCTCATCGGTCATCTTCAGCAGGGACTTGTCCCGCAGAATGCCGGCATTGGTGACCAGGATGTCCAGCCGGCCGAACGCCTCCACCGCACCTGCAACCAGCGCTTTCGCAGCCTCGCTCGTTCCCACCGGAACCACCACGGCGGTGGCACGGCCGCCGTCGGCCTCAATCCGGGCCACAGCCTGCGCCGCGGTTTCAGCGTTCACATCGTTGATAACGACGGCGGCCCCTTGACGGGCGAGTTCCCGGGCGTAGGCGAGGCCAAGTCCCTGGCCGCTTCCGGTGACGATTGCTACTTTTCCTGACAGGCTCATCGCTGCTCCTTTGCATTGCGCCTTGCGGCGGATCTTCTGGGAGCCGGTGTGTGATGCCCGTCTCCCTTGCCTGGTTCCATAAGAAACCAAATCCTTGAAAAAGTCAATCATTTATTTCTGCATTCAAACTCGCGCGACCCTGTCCCATGCGCCGCGAGTCCAAAATTTCCGCTATTACGGGAGTCGGTGGGATCATTGAATAATTCAACGAACAAGCCCGCCGGCCCGAAAGGCATCATGACACTCCAGGCAACGGACGCCGCCGCCAACCCCAGCGAGCCTTTCTCGAGGCTGGCGGAATCAAGCATCAGCAACGACATGGGCTTCCTGCTGGCCAAGCTGCACGCGGCCGGAAGTGTGCTCAACAACGCCGCCCTCGCCGAATTCGGCCTCAAAGAGCGCTCCTACTCGGTGCTGGCGCTAGCCTGCGGCAACCTCGGCCCCACCCAGCGAGAGCTGGCCGAGTTTCTCAGTCTTGACCCCAGCCAGATTGTCGCCCTCATTGACGAACTGGAGCAGCGAGGCCTGGTGGAACGCAAACCGGGAGTGTCAGACCGGCGGCAGAAGCTCGTGGCGGCGACCTCGAAAGGCCGAAAAGTCCACGCCTCCGCGCAGAAGGCCGCCAAAGTCGCCGAGGACCAGCACCTGAGCATGCTCACCGCGCAGGAAGTTGCCTCGCTGCGGTCCATCCTCCGCAAGGCCGTGTGGGCGGAGGAGACCCGGGCCGAATAATTGCCACGGAAGTCAGGCAATTGTTGAGGGTAACAGTCTGGTCCGGCGAACGTGCAGCAGGCGATCGCCGGCACGGCAGGAATGATGTCTAGGGTTACCGGCAGCATTTCCGCGGCCGCGGCCGTCGCGCTAAAGCCCACGACGAGTCATAATCTTCTGGATCAACTGCACACGGGAAATTCAACGTAGTGGAGCCTCCTGTCAGATTCGAACTGACGACCCCCGCTTTAGGTCTGGACGCCTTTCAACGAGCGGTGCGGGTCAAATTTTGCCCGGAATCTAGCGGTTTCTGGGCTCCGCGATGAGCGACGAATGCTCGTCCTTTGTCGTTGATTGGGGTGAGTAAAAGGTGAGTCGGTCGAAATTGCCACAGCATCGGCCGGTCGCGGCTTTTGGCCCGCGCTTCATTGCCGTCTGTTCAGGGCAGGCCCTCCAACCGCCGGTCGACACTGACACAAAGGTGACAAGCAACCGGACCCGGTAGACGTGAAGATGGAAATGAAACGGATATGGGGCCACGGCTTTGCACCCGGCATCGTCCGCTGACTAGACCTGAACTTACCAACTAAGCGCGGAGCGCTTGATTGTATATATCCGACAGAATCCGGGGCCTCGGAGGAAACTAGCGTGAGTCTTGTGAACTTCGGAGCTCTTTGGCGGTGTTCTGGTGACGCTCTTTGTCGTTAGTTGCCGATGACCAGGGTGCTGGCGGCCGCTTCGATGACGTCGTCGGTGATGGTTTCGAGTTGGTTGATTTTCAGTACCCGGGTGATTTGGGGGAAGATCCGCTCGAGGAGCCGGAAGTTCCCGCGGGTGATTCGTTCGATTGCTGCGATTGCTTGAGCGTCGGTGAAGTCGTCTGGGTCCAGTGAGCGGCCGAGTCGTTTCCAGTGCCGATCGAGGACGAATAGGAGTTCGTCGCGTCCGAGTGCCCTGTAGCGGTGCGAAAAGCCCAGACGGCTGTAGAGCTGGGGGTAGTGGCGGAAGCGTTGGTCGATGCCGGGCATGCCGATGAGGATGATCCCGAGGTGGGTGCGGTCGTGGTTGTCGCGGAGGAGTTCCAGTGCGGTTGGGGTGAGGCGTTCGGCTTCGTCGATGATGAGCAGTTCGACTAGCTTGGTGATGCCATTCATGATGCGAGGGGTTGTTGTGTCGTGGCGGCGGAGGTGGTCATCGATGCAGGATCCGATCCGTACTTGTGAGCGGAGGATCTCGTCCATGAGGTTCTTAGGTCGACAGAGGACTTCGGGGGTGTAGAAGACGGTCCGGGTTTTGTTGGCGAGAAAGGAATGTTTGGCATGGTCTTCTGCGTCGCGGGACCGCCACTCTGTTATGTAGGGTTCCAGGGCATCCCAGTTGGCGTAACGCCGGGCGGAGTAGGTTTTGCCCACTCCCGCGTCGCCATGGCAGATTCCAATGGTGTGCTCTTTTCGCACGGCGTTGGCGAATCCCGCCACACGACGACCGTGTCCCCGGGCTCGGCGTAGGCGAGCAGCTTCTTCATCCCCGGGCGCTCCATCGCGGCCCTGCTCCCGGACGTGACGTCAGCGAACACGTCGCGCTTTTGGACTCCGGAATCGACAAGCGCGTCGAGCTGCAGCTTCGCGTCCTGGCCAGATGTACTCACGCGCGTATACCCAAGGTGCCTCACTCTGCCATTGTGCCTCAGAAAACCCGGGTAAGCGCTCGTCCGAGACGTTTAACGGTGAGGCACCTTTCCAAGACAACAGCCAGGCCGATAACACGCCGGTTTCCGGAGCCCTCCATGGCGCTAGGTCGGTGTCTTGGAAAGCTTTGGGTTATGAGACGTCTGAGTGTGTAGCGTTTAGGGCACCTTCACCGGGCATTTTCTCGGGCGGGTATGAACTGTGTGAACTTCGGCGCTCTTCGGCGGCGTTCTTTCGCTTCAGAGTGGCGGGTCTGCGCATCACCGACGACCTGGTATCTACTTCATGGTCGTTCGATGCCGTCGAATGTGTCTAGGACTTCGATTGCGTGGGTGGTGGGGTCGTATGGAGGGTTGCCTATGCCTTGAGTGGTGGGTTCCGTTGTGACCTTGGCCCATAGAGAGTCGGCGTTTCCTTCGGCGAGGGTGAGGATGGTGTCGCGGACGAAGGCGTCGCGGGTGATCTGTTCTTTGCTGGCGCCGGGCTTTGTCTGTCCGACGATGCCATACATCTCGGACCCGTGCACAGCGTGTGCGCCTTCGACCGACCCGATCGAGAGCAGGTGAGCGTTTCCGCCTGCTGCGGCGTGGGCAAGTGCGCCGCGAGCTTGGGGAAGGGTGAAGGAGAAGTCGGTCAGCAGCGCCCCGCGGACCTCGACAGGGGTGCGCCCGTCGACGTCGTACGCGGCGATGATCTTTTGCGCGCGGCTGCGGGGGATGCGGTTCCGGGTGGCGAATTCGTCCACGAGGGCGTCGATGCTGCCGGGGTCGAAGTCTGCGGTCCTGTTAAGGACCCACCAGTCGGTCTCGTGAGTGGCGCTGCTGAAGACGATGTCGACGTCGCGATGAAGGCCTGATTCAAGGATCCGCATGGGGTGGTCTGCGAGGATTCCGCCGGGCTGGGTGCGGTCATCGACGATGGCGATGACGTCGCTGTCGACTCCGTGTGCCGATCCGGGGTCTGGGGAGATCGTGCTGCTCATCGCGTCCGCGAGTGCCTGCGCGTCGACGGTCAGCAGCTGTTCCGGATCGTCGCGGATCCCGAGTTCGGTCAGGACCGCTACCGCCCGCTGCTCAGCGCCCCAGGCCGGGACCTGTCGTGAGGGCATGCCGGAGAAGGCGGCGATGTGGTGGTAGAGGTCGTCTGCTGTGGGGGCTGCGAGCAGGGCGAGGCTGTTGAAGGCGCCGGCGCTGTGACCGGTGACGGTCACGTTGTGCGGGTCACCGCCGAACCGCGCGATGTTTTCCCGCACCCACCGCAGAGCGGTGATGATGTCCTGCAGGCCGAGGTTCGAGGCCTCGGCCAGTGCGCCACCGTATTGGGAGAGGGAAAGCCAGCCGAATGCGCCGAGACGGTAGTTGATGGACACACCGATCGCCCGTCCGGTCGCGGCGAGCCCGGACGCGTTCGAGGTGGTCTGCGTGTTGGAGCCAAGCACCCATCCGCCGCCGAAGGTGTAGACGATTACAGGCAGCCGCTCATCTCCCAGATCTGTTGGTGCCCAGACGTTGAGGTTCAGGCAGTCTTCGCTGAATCCGTTGTCGGCTTCCAACCAGGACGTGTCCCCGGCCTGGATCGGAGCCGGGCCGAGCTCGTCGTAGGGCAGATCAGGGTTGTAGGGCAGGAGCGTCGGCTTGCGGAAGCGTTCTGCGGTGGCGTAGGGGATGCCGAGCCAGGAGCGGACCGGGTGTGTAGGTGTCGTGTCAGTCATGAGAGGTGTCCTTTCGATCGGAAGGCGTCGTGGGGGTGTCATCGCTTCGGGAATCGTCGGCGATGTCGTCGCGGAGTTGTGCCCAGTGGCGGAGCCGGTCGGTAATGGCGCGCTCGTATCCGCGGGTGGTGGGTTGGTAGAACGTTTCCCGGGGCAGGCCGTCGGGGAAGTAGTCCGCGCCGGAGAATCCGGTTTCCGTGTCCGGGTCGTACTGGTATCCCTTGCCGTAACCGAGGTTTTTCATCAGTCGGGTGGGGGCGTTCAGGATGTGGGCGGGGGGCATGAGTGAGCCGGTGCGTTTCGCGGTCGCCCACGCCTTGTTGAAGCTTCGGTACACGCCGATCGACTTCGGAGCGGTCGAGAGGTACAACACGGCTTGGGCGATAGCGATCTCTCCCTCCGGGGAGCCGAGGCGTTCGTAGACGTCCCACGCGGCGAGGGCTTGCTGCACGGCGTGAGGGTCCGCCAATCCGATGTCTTCGTTCGCGAAACGCGTGATCCGTCTGGCAATAAACAACGGATCCTCACCGCCGAGCAGCATCCGTGACAGCCAGTACAAGGCCGCGTCGGGGTCAGAGCCGCGCATGGACTTGTGGAGCGCGGAAATGAGATTGTAGTGCCCCTCCTGCGACTTGTCATACAGCGGTGCCCGTTTCTGCACTGCGGCAGCAAGCGCCGCCGTATTCACCGGGCTGGGGAGGGCCTGGACCTGTTCGATCATGTTCAACAGGTACCGGCCGTCTCCATCGGCCATGGCTATCAGCGACTGTCGTGCGTCCACGTCGAGGGGGAGCGGTGAACCAGTGAGATCTTCCGCCCGGTTGATGAGCGTGTCTAGAGCGACCTCGTCTAGCCGCTTCAGCACGAAAACTTGGCTGCGGGACAGGAGTGCCCCGTTGAGTTCAAAGCTCGGGTTTTCTGTTGTCGCGCCGACGAGGATGATGGTGCCGTCTTCGACATAGGGCAGGAACGAGTCCTGTTGAGCACGGTTGAACCGGTGGATCTCATCCACGAATAGCAGTGTCCCTTGTCCGATCTCCCGCCGTTGCTTCGCTGCCTGGAAGATTTTTCGAAGGTCGGCGACTCCTGAGAACGTTGCCGAGAGCGGTTCGAACACCAGGTCGGTGTGCTCTGCGAGGAGCCGCGCGATGGTCGTTTTCCCGCACCCGGGTGGGCCCCACAGCACCATCGACACCAACCGATGACCCGCGACCATACGCCCGATCGGAGCGTCATCTGAGAGAAGGTGTCCCTGCCCGACAACGTCGGAGAGAGCGCGAGGGCGAAGCCGGTCAGCCAACGGACGCGACGTATCATCGACATCGAACAGGGACGGGATGTCAGTCACGACGGCTCCGCGTGATGCGCGTCGGCGAGATCGTAAGAGGTGTGGACGAGGTTCTCGATCAACTTCGCCGTGATTCCCTGGCCCGGCCCGACGGAGATCCAATGCCTCTTGTCGAGGTAGTGACCGACGGTGATCGACTCGTGATCCCGGCGCAACGCGTCACCGTGGTGCGGGCCGGCTTTGATGGTGATGATCTGCAGGTCGGGGTCATCGTCGGTGACAATCAAAAAGACTTTCTCGCCGGCTTTCCAGACGTCAAGGTGCGGGGTGAACGGGTGCCCGTGAGACACGTCGGGGAGGGATGCCGCAGTGTTGCGGGCGATCTGCTGCAGCCGTTCCCCGGACAACGTCACTGCGTGCCCTGCCCGAACGTGGCGGGGTCGACCGGTCGCTTGGCGCGCGGAAGATTATCAACGACTCGCAGGTACGACTCGGTGACCAGGTCCTCGACCAGCGACGCGGAGAGGTCCCCTGAGGGGTGCAGGGTGATCCAGTGCTTCTTGTTCATGTGGTAGCCGGGTGTGATGTCCTCGTGCTCGTCCTGCAGCGCCTTGCTTTCTTCCGGGTCCGCTTTCAGGATCACGATCGGCTCACCGGTGGAGAAGGTCATCAGCATGAAGACCTTCTCCACCACCTTGAACACCTCCCATTCCGGCCCGAACGGGTGCTCGAGATGCGCACCAGGGAGCTCCTGTACTCGTGCCCGGGCGTGCTCCTGCAATTCGGGACCGTTCATGCGAAATCCTCCATGGTGGGCTAGATTGGACACTGATACGTACCAGTGTACGCACTAGGTCAGACATTGGAGAGATGTGCGACGAGGAAAGCCGAACGACCCAGGTCGCCGCGCTCGGATTCTGGAGGCCACCCTTGAGGTCATAGCCGCCGACGGCGTGGCCGGCGCGTCGTATCGGGGTATCGCTGCGCACGCCGGGGTGCCACTGGGGTCGATGACGTACTACTTCCCCACCCTCGAGGGCCTCATAGTCAGTGCTTTCGACTCGACCCGCAGTCACCTCGGACCCCGCTACGAGACACCGCTAGGAGACGCCCGGACGCCGGCGGACATCGTGGATGTGCTCGTCGCCGCAACAATCGGTGCAACGAGCCCAACGCTCGACAACATCCGCCTGTATGCCGAGATCCGGCACTACGGCATCCGCCACCCAGACGTCGCGTCAGTCCTGCAAGCAGTAGAGGATGACGCCCTGGCGATGATCCACGGTCTCGTACCGGAGAGCACAGCCGTCACGATCAACGCACTGCTGTGGGGGTGGTGGAGCCACCGCCTCGCCCACCCCGACGGAGCCCTGGACGAGGCGATGGTGCGTCGGGCATTCGAAGCCCTAGTCGCCATCCCCGCCACCGATGATCCCGTTCACACGAAGGAGAAATCCCATGCCTGAGACCATGCGCGCTATCCGCCTCACCGGCCCCGCCGACTTCGACGGCCTCGCCGTCACCGACGTCCCCATCCCCGAAGTCCGCCCCGGCTGGGTGCGCATCAAGGTGAAGGCGTTCGGTGTCAACGAATCCGAAGTCACCAGCCGTCAAGGCGAATCCGACTCCGACTTCACCTTCCCCCGCATCCTCGGTATCGAAGCCGTCGGCGTCGTGGACGCCATCGGTGACGGCGTCGACCTTGCCCTGGGTCAGAAAGTCGCCACGATGATGGGCGGGCTAGGCCGAACCATCGACGGTAGCTACGCCGAATACACACTCGTCGACGCCGCCAACGTGATCCCGTTCGACACCGACCTCGGCTGGGAGGCCATCGGTGGGCTCCCCGAGATGCTGCAAACCGCGCACGGCTCGATCACCACCGGACTGCGCCTAAAGGCCGGGCAGAGCATCCTCATCCACGGCGCGACCTCCACCGTAGGACTCACCGCGGTCGCTATCGCACACCAGCTCGGCGCGACGGTCTTCGCGACCACCCGCAACCCCGCGCGCGCCGACCTGCTTACCGGAGTGGGCGCCGACCACGTCCTCATCGACGACGACACCCTCACCGACACGATCCTCGCAATCACCCCGGACGGTGTTGACGCTGCGCTCGAGTTCGTAGGCGCCACCGCCCTCCCCACCATCCTCTCCGTGATCCACCCCAGCGGGACGGTGTGCTTCGTCGGCGCGCTCGGCGGGAACTGGACCATCCCCGACTTCAACCCATTCACCATCCCCACCCGAGTGCACCTCACCAGCTATGCCGGCGAAGCCACCGACCTCCCCACCGACGCCCTCGACCGCTACCTCGCAGCAATCAAAGCCGGCACGTTCCGCACCGTCATCGCCGACGTCTACGAAGGGCTCGAGAAAGTGGCCGACGCGCACCGCAACCTCGAATCCCGCCACCAGCCCGGGAAGCACGTCGTTGTCATGCCCACACCGTGAACGCCGAACTGGCGACCGCGCTACGTCTCAAGAAAGTAAGGGTTTCGAGACAATTTCTGGCTGGTCCAAGGGAGCGCGACAAATAGCGCCGCCAAAACACCGCCATTTACCGCTGAAAGTCACACGTGAGTCTTGATGTACAACGGCACTTTCCCGCACAAAGGACCATCAATGACGATTCAGGCGCCTCCGGCGCAACGACCGCACGCTACGCAATTCTGGAAACGGCCCGGCAGCAGGTTCTCGAAAAAGGTGAGGGGCTGAGGGAGGACCAACTCGCCGGACGAGGCAGTGCCCGCCGCCCTGCAGCTCGCCCACGAAGTACGACTGAAACACTGCGGCGAGGACGTCGAGGCGGAAGGCATCATCTCCATCAAGACCGGCGGGTGCCCAGAGGACTGCCACTTCTGCAGCCAGTCCGGCCTGTTCGACTCCCCCGTCCGCGGCGTCTGGCTCGACATCCCCGAGCTCGTGAAGGCCGCGAAGGAAACGGCCGCCACCGGCGCCACGGAGTTCTGCATCGTGGCCGCCGTCCGCAGCCCCGACATCAAGCTCATGAACCAGATCAAGTTCGCGATCGACCGCATCCACGAAGAAGTGGACATCAACATCGCCTGCTCCCTTGGGATGCTGAGCCAGCGCCAGGTGGACCAGCTCGCCGAATGGGGCGTGCACCGCTACAACCACAATCTCGAAACGGCCCGCAGCTACTTCCCCGAGGTCGTCACCACCCACAGCTACGAGGAACGCCTGGAAACCTGCAACACGGTCAAGGCCGCCGGCATGGAACTCTGCTGCGGCGCCCTGATCGGCATGGGCGAAACCCGCGAGCAGAGGGCAGAACTCGCGGCCCAGCTCGCAGCCCTCGAACCGCACGAAGTCCCGCTGAACTTCCTCAACCCCCGCCCCGGCACACCGCTCGAAAACCAGGGCATCATGGACGGGAAGGACGCCCTCCGTGCGATCGCCGCGTTCCGCCTCGCCATGCCCCGCACCGTGCTCCGCTACGCCGGTGGCCGCGAACTGACCCTCGGCGACCTCGGCACACGGGAGGGTCTGCTCGGCGGCATCAACGCCGTCATCGTCGGCAACTACCTCACCACGCTGGGCCGGCCCGCAAATGCCGACCTGAACCTTCTGGTGGAATTGAACATGCCCATCAAGGAACTCCAGAAGTCACTTTGAGCACTGGATCTACCAGCGCAGCCACAACACGCTACTGCGGGCATTGCGGTGAGCCCACCGGCGTCGGAGCCGCACCGGAAGATGACTGCCCGACGTCGGACGCTCACCAAAGCTGCGCACATCGCCTCGCTATGGAGCCGCCGCGCTACTGCGCGGACTGCAGGCGACGCATGAAAGTCCAGGTCACCCCGCTGGGCTGGACCGCCGAATGCTCACGCCACGGCAGTCGCGCAGCATGAGCTTGATCCAGCACAGCCTAATCCAGCGCGAACGGGCGAGTCTGTGGCACCCGTATGCCCTGCCCCAGCGTCGGGGGATCTTGCCTTGGGGAGGTCGAGGCGGCCGACGGCGTGCGGGTGCGGCTCCGCGATCAGCCCCCATACCGGCTGCCCAAGGGCGTAAAGCAGGGCGTACTTGGCCACGACTTCGACGGTCTGGCCCAGAGACAGGTTGGTCCGCTCAACGGAGCACGAGCAGCATGGGCGGCGTGGCGAAGCGGTCGAAGAACGACAGGAACCCTACCGACGGCGGACAGATTTGGGCACCTCGTCCCGCCGGTTACCGGAGCTTGTGTGGTCCAGCATCTGGCTAGCTGCTTCTCTTTGTGATCCCGCAGTTACGGAGGGCAGCGGCGCAGCAGCACCGCAGGCATATTCGGGCATCCGTCACACTCCATGAGGAAGGATTTTCCCCGCCAATAGGATGTGACCTGACCGGCCAAGGGTGGAGATGGGTTACTTCCGCTTGTCCATCAACAGGTTGGTGATGCGCATGGTGCATAGCCGCTGGCCTGCCTCGTTGGCGATGAGCACTTCGTGGGTGGTGAGTGTTCCGCCCAGGTGGATGGGTGTGGCAGTGATGGTGATCTGTCCCTGACGGGCGGAACGGTGGTGCTTTTCCGAAACGTCTATACCCACGGCAGTCTTGCCCAGGGTGCTGGCGTGTATCACGGCTGCCCAGGATCCCACGGCTTCGCCGACCGCGAGGGACGCGCCGCCGTGCAGCAGGCCGAACGACTGCCTGTTGCCCTCCACTACGGAGGCGAACGCCTCATTGATCTCTACGAAGTCCAGGTCCTCCACGGCCCAGCCCGCTGTTTCCAGTGCCTTGCTGATGGCGCGGGCAGGTTTGTCCGGCAGCGAGGTGTCCGGACCGGCGGTCTGTCCAGGGGCCTCGACTGTCGCCAGGATCTCAAGCCCGTGCGTTTCCGCGTAGCCGCGGGTGGTCAGGACAACGGCGGCCGCGCCGTCGTTCAGCGCGGAGGCGTTGCCAGCGGTCACCGTCCCGGCGGCGGAAAAGGCCGGCCGGAGTTTGCCCAGTGATTCTTCGGTGCTGTTGGGACGCACACCCTCATCTGTTGTTACGAGTTCGGACTCCCCCCGGGGCCGCGGCACCTTGACCGAGATGATCTCGAGGTCAAAAAGCCCGGCAGCCTGGGCGGCCGCGGCACGCCGGTGGGAATCGGCGGCAGCTTGGTCCTGATCGGCCCGGAGGATTCCCAGCGCCGCGTTGGCGCGGTCGGTGGCCAAGCCCATGGATTCCTGGTCGAAGGCGTCCGTGAGGCCGTCGTGGGCGGCGGAGTCGATCAGGGGCGCGTCCCCGTAGAGGTGTCCGGTGCGGGATCCGGGCAGCAGATGCGGGGCGTTGGACATGGATTCCTGCCCGCCGGCGACAACCACCGCGGCTTCTCCGAGCCGCAGCAGCCGGGTTGCCTCGATGATGGCGCTCAGCCCGGACAAGCACACCTTGTTGACGGTGGCCGCGTGGGCACTGAGCGGTATACCACCGGCGACGGCGGCCTGCCGGGCAGGATTCTGGCCGGCGCCCGCCTGAAGGACATGACCGATGATGACCGCTTCGACGGCGTCCGGCCGGACCCCCGCCTTCTCCAGCGCACCGGCGATCGCCGCACCACCTAGCTCAACAGCGGACAACGGGGCGAGCTGGCCCATCAGCTTGCCCTGCGGTGTACGGGCTGCACCAACGATGACAACATCTGAACTGGTGTTCATTTTTCTCCTTGGACGGGTGGCGGGCGGAAGCACCGTGATCTGAGGGCAGCCGTTCACCTGATGGCGCCATATCGGATGCTGGAAGGGCGACGCGCAGTTCCGGGCGGAAGGCTGTTCAGGCGACCCGTGCTCCGGCGGCGAGTTGGACGGCGACGTCGATGATCATGTCTTCCTGGCCGCCGACGTAGCCGGCTTTGCCGATTTCTTCGAGGATTTGCCAGGCTGGGACGCCGTAGCGTTCTGCGGCGCGTTCGGCGTGGATGAGGAAGGAGGAGTAGACCCCGGCGTAGCCCTGCATGATGGAGGCGCGGTCCATGATGGGCATGCGGGTGATGATGGGTTTGACCACGTCTTCGGCGGCGGCCATGACCCCGTGGACGTCAACGCCGGTGCTGATGTTGAGCCGGTCGAAGGCGGCGGCGAGGACCTCTGTGGGTGAGTTTCCGGCTCCGGCGCCGAGGGCCAGGAGGGTTCCGTCGATCTGTTTGGCCCCGGCGCGGGCGGCGTAGACGGAGTTCGCGACGCCGAAGGACAGGTTCTGGTGTCCGTGGAACCCGACTTGGGCGTCGGTGCCGAGTTCGGCCACGAGTGCCGAGACGCGGTCGGAGACGTCTTCGAGGATCAGGGCGCCGGCGGAGTCGACGACGTAGACGCACTGGCAGCCGGCGTCGGCCATGATTCGTGCCTGTTTGGCGAGGTTTTCCGGGGTGGTGCGGTGCGAGAGCATGAGGAACCCGACGGTTTCCATGCCGAGCTTTCGGGCGTGCTGGAAATGCTGGATGGACACGTCCGCCTCGGTGCAGTGGGTAGCGATGCGTGCCACGGTGGCGCCGGCGTCGTGGGCCTGGTTCAGGTCGTGGATGGTGCCCAGGCCCGGGAGCATCAGCACCGCGATCTTCGCGTTCTTCGCTTCGTCAACGGCGGCCCGGACCAGGTCCAGTTCCGGGGTGAGGGAGAAACCGTAGTTGAAGGAGGAGCCGCCGAGGCCGTCGCCGTGGGTCACTTCGATCACTTCGATCTTGGCGTCGTCGAGGGCACGGACCACGGAGCGGACGTGCTCTTCGGTGAATTTGTGGCTCATGGCGTGGGAGCCGTCGCGCAGGGTCGTGTCCGTGAGCCGGACGCTGAGGTTTTGTGCTGTGGTGTCGGAGGTGGGGGTCATGGTTATGCTCCTACGGGGGTTGACGGTGTGGCGGCGTCCATGCGTTCGGCGAGCAGGTCAGCTGTCCGGGTCGCTGCGGCGGTGATGATGTCCAGGTTCCCGGCGTATTCGGGCAGGTAGTCGGCCGCTCCCTTGACCTGGACCCAGACGCCCACCCGGCCGTTGCCGTTCCAGTCGTCGCGGGCGGTATCGAATTGGGGTTCCACACGCAGGGAGTAGCCGGGGACGTAGTCCTGGATCTTCGTGACGGCCTCGTTGATGGCTGCGATGATCCGGTCCTGCAGCTCGCCGGGTTCGGCGGCTGTGGCGGGGATCGCGGCGTAGATGGTGTTGCGCATGATCATGGGCGGTTCGACCGGGTTGATGATGATGATCGCCTTGCCCCGTTTCGCGCCGCCAACCTCTTCCAAAGCCTTGGCCGTGGTTTCGGTGAACTCGTCCACGTTCGCGCGGGTTCCCGGACCGGCGGATTTGGAGGCAATGGAGGCGACGATCTCGGCGTAGTCCACGGGAACGACGGAGGAGATCGCGGCGACGATCGGGGTTGTAGCCTGCCCTGCGCAGGTGATCATGTTGACGTTCAGGACGTCCTGGAGTGCGTCCAGGTTCACCACGGGGCACAGGTACGGGCCTACGGCGGCCGGGGTCAGGTCGATCGCGTGGATACCCGCGGCCTTGTACTTGGGGGCGTTGGCCTCGTGCGCCTTGGCTGAGGTGCATTCGAACACGAAGTCCGGGAGTTCGTCCTGGGCAAGGAGCCAATCCACGCCCTCGGCAGAGGTGGTGATGCCGAGGCGGGCGGCGCGGGCGAGCCCGTCCGAGGCCGGGTCCACGCCAATCATGTACTTGACTTCAATGTTCTTGCTGCGGCGCATGATTTTGAACATCAGGTCGGTGCCGATGTTGCCTGAGCCGACGATGGCTGCTGTTTTCTTGGCCATGGTGGTGTCCTTAGTCTGTGAAGTGAATTGTCAGTGAGCCCAGGGGGCCGAAATCGGCCGTCGCGGTGCTGTTGGCTACGACCGGCATGGCTACCGTGAAGGAGCCGGGCAGGATCAGCTGGCCGACTTCGAGCGCCACGCCCTGCTCGCCGAGGACGTTGGCCAGCCAGGCCAGCGGCGCAAGGGGGTGCCCCATGACGTCCGCGCCGGTCCCGGTGCCGGTTACCTCCCCGTCGATCACCAGTGAGCAGGTGACATCCAGGAGCCCAGTGGGATCGGCGGGATCCAGCCACAGAGCGTGGGCACTCACTGCGATGGCACCGCAGGAGGCGTTGTCGGCGATGGTGTCGACGAGTTTGATGTCCCAGTCCCTGATCCGGGAGTCGATGATTTCGATGGCGGGGTAAATGGCGGCGATGGCGGCCGCCGCCTGCTCCAAGGTGACACCGGGGCCCTGAAGGGGCTCCTTCAGGACGAAACCGAGTTCCGGTTCCACCTTGGGCTGAATGAACTGGGAGGCCGGGATCCGGGCCTCATCATGGTGGACCATGTCCTCGAAGAAGAACCCGAAGTCCGGAGAATCAACGCCCAACTGCCGCTGCATGGCAAGGGATGTCAGCCCGACTTTGCGGCCGGCTAGTACCCGCCCGGCGGCAACGTGTTGCGCAAGCTGGGCCGTCTGGACATCGTAGGCGTCCTGGACGGTCATGTCCTGCAGCCGGTCCCGTAAAGGTGCCACTGGTACCAGGGTGCCGGTGGCCTCCAGCAGTTCCGCGGCGAGCTGGTCTTTCAGCTCGGTACGTGCGGTTTCGGTCTGTGTGCTCATCATTTCACCATCGCTGTGGTCACGCCGAAGCCGGCGATAAATTCGGGAATCGGGCGGTAGTACTCGGAGGTGACCGCGTAATCGCCTGCTGCTGCAAGCGCGTTGTAGGCGGCCACCCAGTTGCGGACTTCGTGGGCGGAGTTGCCGGCTGCGGCGGCCATGGCCGGGGCGGTCCAGGCGTCCAGCTTCTCCAGGTCCCCGGACGCGATGATGGCGAGGAATTCACGGTCCCATTCGGGGTTGAGGTCCATGATGCTGGCCTCACCTTTCGCGAACGCTGCGGCGGTGTCGATGACACGTTGCTGCCGTGCGTTGCGGGCGGCAGCCGTTGGGTGCCTGCCGTTGAGCAGCATTGCCTTCTGCTCCGGAGTCGCGGTGGCAATCTGGGGCACCGGCGGGTCGTGGGAAAGACCGCCGGAACCGATAATGAGGACCTTCCGGTCCAGCGTCTTGAGGTAAGTCCCGACGGCGGTGCCCAGCTGCCGCACGCGGCGCATCGACGCGAACGGCGGAGCCACCGAGTTGACGAAAATCGGTACTACCGGCTTGGCCGCAATGGAGCCGAAGAGTACCTCCAGGGGCTGGACGGCGCCGTGATCGATTTCCATCTTCAGCGAGATCGCAGCGTCCAGGTCGGCGTCGATGACTGCCTGGGCGAGGTCCCTGGCAATCTGCGTTGGGACGTTCAGTGGACCTTCCTCGGAACCGTAGTCGCCCACGGAAACGGCTTCGTAGCCGATGCAGAACGGCGGCATCAGCTCATAGAAGAAGCCGTTGTAGTGGTCCGGCGCGAAGGACACGACAAGGTCCGGGTCGAAGTCCTCGACGAACTTGCGCGCCACCGCGAAGGCGGCGTCGACGTCGTTCTGGATTTCTTCCGGCGGTTCGGTGACCTCCAGAAGCGGGCTATGCGACATGCAGACGAGTGCGAGCGTCATGGCTGGCTCCTTCCTTGAAAGACATTGCGGTGAGGATGGCTGAGAGAGTGCGAGGGGCGTCCTGCGCAAGGCAGGCACCGGCAACAAAGCGGTCCGGGCGGATGAAAAGGACCGGGGTGGGGCGGTCATCGAACCACTTCTTGAGGCGGCCTTCGGCGTCGCCAACGACGATCACGTCGTGGCTGTAGCGCTCTTCGGCCCAGTTGCGCTGGGATTCGGGAACGACGGCGACAAAAGTGGCACCGAGTGCCTCCAACGTTGCCAGTTCCACAGAGCTGAACATGCCTTTGGGGTTATTGCCCCACGCCAGCACGGTCCACCATTTGCCGATGGCGTCATCAAGCCGGATGCCCTGCGCGCCCTTGGTGTTGACCCGGGGCTGGATGAACTGCACACCGACTGCCGAGTTGAGGTTATTGGCCGTCAGGACGGGAATCAGCTTGCTGGTGAGCCGTGCCGCAGCAGTACCGGGGGCAGCGGACGTGGGGTCCACAACAACGCCTTTGGTGTACCGCGGCATCGGCTTGAAACGCATCTCCGAGAAATACGACTTCACCTGCGGGAACAGGTTCAGGACCGCTGCTGTCGCATCGCGGGCACCCACCACCACCGGGTTGGTGGGCTTGATGATCGCACCCAGGGTCAGGGAGAGGTCGATCATGGCCTTGGCGTGGTCACGGCGCTCGTCCTCATAAGTGTCGAGAAGCCCCTCCCCCGCCTGGCCCCGAAGCACGGTGGACAGTTTCCAGGCGAGGTTGGTGGCGTCCCGGACGCCGGAGTTCCAGCCCTGGCCCATCCAGACTGGCATCAGGTGAGCGGCGTCGCCGGCGACAAGCTGGCGGCCCTTGCGGAACGTACCGGCGATCCTGCCGTGGTGCGTAAAGACGCGTTCGCGGATCACTTCCAGATCGCCCGGGTTGGGGACGTGGTCCTTGAGCAGGTTGTAGATAAACTTCTTGTCCGTGACCTGCTCGTCGGTTTCGTGATCGAAGAGCATAAACTCCCAGCGCCGGATCGAGTGCGCCAGCCCGATCGACACGTAGGGGCGTTTCGGGTCCGCGCCGAGGAAAACGTTTGGGGTGCCCAGGGGGTCGTTCTCGACGTCGACCACGAGCCAGCGGGTCGACGGTGACTGGCCGTCAAAGGTTGTCCCAAGCCTTTTGCGGGTCGGTGACTTTCCGCCTTCGCAACCCACTAAATACCTGGCTTTGATTCGTTTGACCGCCGTGGTGCCACCGTTGTTGTATTCGACGCTGGCGATGACGGCGTCGGCTGTTTCCATTGCATCCACCACTGTGTGGCTGAAGTGCGCGGTGACGGATGCGAAGCGGTCCAGGCCGTCGAACAGTGCGCGGTCCACCAGTGGCTGGACGAAACCGTTTTTGCGGGGCCAGCCGAACTCGTCGGCCCTGGGCTCGTTGGTCATGATCACCTTGCCCCGGCCGTTGACCAGCCGCATGATGTGCTGGGCGGTGGTGTGCGGCAGGACTGTTTCCGTTAGGCCGACGGTCTGGACCGAGCGGAGCGATTCGTCGTCGATACCGACTCCGCGTGGGTAGTCGATCAACTCGGGCAGCTGTTCCACAAGGGTGACGTCCTGGCCGTACATGCCGAGCAGGTTGGCGAGCATAAGCCCCACCGGACCGGCGCCCACCACCAGGACGTTTGTTTCAATATCGAAGTCGTTGCTTGTCATTTTGGTGCTTTCGCGTCGTTGCAGCTGGGCGCCTAGCGGGCCAGCATGAAGTCAAGGAAGATCTTGTTGAACGTGGCCGGATCCTCGTACTGGGGCCAGTGGCCGCAGTTTTCCATGATGGCCAGTTCACTGTTGGGGATGAGACCGGCGATCCGGCGTCCTTCATCCACCGGGCCGGAGGGGTCCTTCGTGGTCCACAGCACCAAAGCCGGGACCTTGATCTGGGCAAGGGCCTCGTCCGTCAGCATGTTGCGCTTTCGCGTCTCGGGGTTCTGGAGAGCCATGTTGGCTTCACAGGCTTTCAGCCAGCCCGGCTGCTGGAAGATGGCCTGGCGGGTGCGGATCAGGTCGTCCGTGACCATGGAAGGATCGGCCATGAGCCATTCGAGCCGGGTTTTCACGCGGTCCCAGGAAGGGTCCTTGGCAGCTTCCATGGACAGCGTGTAGAGACGTTCCATCACTACCGGGTTGGCCATCGTCCCGCCCATGGTGTTCAGGAAGATGCGTTCGACCTTTTCCGGGTAGTCGATGGCGAACTGTGCCGTGACCCAGCCGCCGAGCGATTCGCCGGTGAGGTACGCCTTCTCGACGCCGATTGCGTCCATGAACCCGAGGAGTTGCTCGATGTAGTGCTTGATTTCCAGGGGGTGTTCAGGCTTGGTGCTGTAGCCATGGCCGATGAAGTCGATGGCCCACACGTCGAAGTGTTCCGACAGGGGCTGGAGGTTGCGGACGTATGCCTCGGCGTGGCCGGTGATGCCGTGCATGGCGATCAGCGTGGGCTTTGAGGAGTCCCCTGCATGCAGGTAGCGGGTCCGGTAGGGACCGGCCTGGATGTAGCCCTGGCTGAATTCAGTCTGGGCAAGGTCGGACCAGACGCTGGTGTACGGATGCTGTGTCATAGCTAAACTCCCTAGATTGTGTATTTATCGCACAAGCAAAGGCGATAATTGCACTTCGATGCCGACATCGAATCACTGCGGTGACGTGGGTGTCTATGGCAGTTTGCCGGCTAGTGGAATGTCCTGAAGTTTCACGTATTTCTGCAGTCCAAAACTCAGCCGAGACGGCTGGAAATACGCTCGGCCGCGGCAACAATGGCCGTGGCGGCGCCTTCCGCGACTTCCCTCCGGGTCGTGATGAGGTTGATACAGGCGGCAAGATCCGGTCCAGAACCTTTGATAGGGGCGGCCAGGCCGTACATGTTGGGTTCAACTTCACCGAAGGTGATGGCAAAGCCGTTGGCCCTGGCAATCCGGACATCTTCGGCTTCTGAGGACAACGGTGGCTGGCTTGCTTGGATCGCAAGTCCTGCGGCTCCACGGTTGAGCGGGTGCCGGCTTCCCTGGGCAAATGAGACATGGTACGAGGGGCCCCGCGGCTCTACTACGGCAAGTGCCACCGCGTCGCTTCCCTCCCTAATGAGCAGCGAGACCGTCGATGCCAGGTCATTGGCCACATCGTGCAGAACCGGGAGGGCCGCGGCACGAATCGCATCATGCGCTGCAGAGGTGAGGTGGAGCAACCCTGCCGCGCCGCGGTAGCGGTTGTCGTCGCTTCGGTGTATTAGCTTCGCGTCGCTCAGCGTGTTGAGGATGCGGTAGGCGATAGTGCGGTGCACACCCAGAAGCTCGGCGACGTCATTGATCGCAAGCCCGTCGCGTGCGTCGGCGATTGCCTTCAAGGCCTCCAGTCCGCGGGCAAGTGTCTGGGAGCCAACGGTCCTTGACGGGCTGCCGGGCAGTTCTGTAGTCACATGGACATCCTAGTGACGAGAGAAAACCGGGTTTCACATTTTCCTGGTGTCGTAACGCATGCCCGGTACGGCAGGGCCACTTCTTTTGTCATCGAGTGGTTTCGTAGTTGTACCAGCCGTTCCCGCTTTTGCGCCCGAGCCTCCCTGTTTCATACATTTCCTGCATGATCGGGTGGGGCAGGTCTGCGGGGTCGCCGGTTTCCTCGTAGGTGGCTTGGGCAATCATGCAGTTGACGTCGAGCCCTACCAGATCCATGAGTTCGAAGGGACCCATGGGGTGCCCCAGTGCCGTTCTGGCGGCTGTGTCGATGTCCTCAATGCTGGCCACGCCGGAACTGTACAGATTCAGTGCTTCATCGCGGAGTACGCCCATCAGCCGGTTGGCCACGAAACCGGGGACTTCCTGGTTGAGCAGGACCGGTTGCTTCCCGATGGAGCGGACCAGGTCCATGACTGTATCTATTGTCTCCTGCGATGTCTGCGGGTGGCGGACCACTTCGACGCATTTCATCACCAGTGCAGGGTTGAAGAAGTGCACGTTGCAGACACGTTCCGGACGGCCGGTGACTGAAGCCACCTTTGAGGAACCGTAGGTCGAGGAATTGGTGGCAAGGATGGCATGGGCCGGGACGGCTCGGTCAAGGTCAGCGAATATCTGCTGCTTGATTTCCAGCTTTTCCGTGGCGGCTTCAATCACGAAGTCCGCAGTTGATGCGGCTTGATCGAGGTCGGTACTGAGGCTGAGCCGGCCCAGGGCTTCCTCGGCGGACGCCTGGGTCATGCGGCCTTTGGTGACGGCGGCGCCCATGCGGTCGGTGAGCTGGGCGTTGGCTCTTGCCAGTCCGGACTCTGCTACATCCTGGATGGTGACGTCATGCCCGGCCAGGGCAAAGACCATGGCGATCTGGGAGCCCATGGCGCCGGCGCCGACAACGAGGATGCGTTGGATCTGAGGACGTGAGGGATCAGGACTGGGCATCCTTGCCTCCGCGCAGGTAGACGGTTGTGGTGTGTGAGAAGAATTCCCTGGCGGCTTCGCCCTGTTCCTTGGGCCCGTAGCCGCTCTTCTTGGCTCCGCCGAAGGGAACGTGGGGATCGGCCCCGGCTGATTCGGAGTTGATGTGCAGGATCCCGACGTCGATCTCATCCATGGCTGACAGGGCTGTGGTCAAGTCTTGGGTAAACAGCGCGGCCGAGAGGCCGAATTCGCTGTCGTTGGCCACCTCAAAGGCTTCCTGGGTTGATTGGGCACGGCGAACGCTCAGCACTGGGCCGAAAAGCTCTTCGGTCCACACATTCTGCGTTCCGTCGCCGGGCAGTTCCAGAACGGTTGGGGCAATGAAGTGGCCTTCGGCCAGGGCGCCCTCGCTGTAGGGGTGGCCGCCGGCGAGGAGGCTGGCTCCTTGCGCGAGTGCGGTGTCGATTCCCTGCTGGATGGACTTGCGTGCGGAGGCATTGATGACGGGGCCCATCTCGGTTCCGGCAGCGGTCGGATCCCCTAGGGACAGGTTTGCAGCCCGCTTACCAAGTTCGGCCAGAAACTCGTCGGCGATATCCTCGGCGACAATCAGGCGGGAGGTCGCTGTGCATTTTTGTCCCGATGACCTGAAGGCGCCAAGCATCACCTGTTCGACCGCCAGGTCAAGGTCCGCGTCGGCGAGGACGACGGCGGCATTTTTTCCGCCCATTTCGGCCTGCACGGGAACACCGCGGCCGGCGGCTTTGGAGGCCAGGTTCCTGCCCACACCGGTGGACCCGGTAAATGTCAGTCCGTCCAGCGCGGGATGTTCAACAATGCTGTTGCCCACCGAGCCCGGGCCTATCAGGAGGTTAAGTACACCCGCTGGAAGGCCGGCCGCGCTGAGTGCCTGCGCCAGCCGCATGGCCAGCAGCGGCACTGTGCTGGCCGGTTTCCAGACCACCGTGTTCCCGTAGGTCAAGGCGGGGGCGATTTTCCATGCCGGGATGGCAATTGGGAAATTGAACGGGGTTACTACCCCGATCACGCCTAACGGTTTTCGCGTTACCAGGATCTTTTCGCCGCGCCGGGGTGAGGAATAGATTCCGCCGGCCGCGCGGTCGCCGTCGTTCCCGTAATAGCGGAGGATCTGTGCGGCCCGTAAGACTTCGCCTTCGCCTTCAGGACGGGTCTTGCCTTCCTCGCGGGCCAGTTCAAGTCCGAGGTCTGATGCGGACTCCTCCAGGATGGCTGCTGCGCGGAGCAGCACGGCACCCCGTTCATGGGCCGGGGTTCGGGCCCAGTCCCGCTTGGCTGCGGTAGCCGCTGCCATGGCCCGGTCGACCTCAGCCTCGCCTGCCTGGAGGCCGTGGGCGACGGTCTCATCGGGGAGGGCCGGGTTGTTGCTGGCCAGGGGGCCAGCGGTCCCGTCTTGCCAGGCCCCATCGATGAGGTGTTGAAGCTGGATGGCTGTTGTCATGGGGTTGCTCTCTCAGCGAAAGGCGTGAATGCCGGTGATCTTGTTTCCGAGGATCAGTGTGTGGACCTCGTCGGTGCCTTCATAGGTGCGGACCGATTCCAGGTTGTTCGCGTGGCGCAACGGCGAGTAGTCCAGGGTGATGCCGTTTCCGCCCAGCATGGCGCGTGCATCGCGACAGATTTTGATGGCCTCGCGGCAGTTGTTGAGCTTGCCCACCGAGATCTGGTGCGGTTCCAGCATCCCGGCGTCTTTGAGTCGGCCCAAGTGCAGGGCGAGCAGGAATCCCTTGTTGATTTCCAGTGCCATGTTGACGAGTTTTTCCTGAGTGAGCTGGTAGCCGGCGAGCGGCTTGTCGAACTGCAGGCGTTCCTGGGCGTAGGCCAGAGCGGTGGCGTAGCTGTCCCGCGCCGCACCCATGGCGCCCCAGATAATGCCGTAGCGCGCTTCGTTCAGGCACTCGAAGGGTCCCCTCAAGCCTTTGGCGTTCGGCAGCATAGCGTCCGCAGGCAAACGTACGTCCGTGAGCTCAATGTCGCATTGGATGGAGGCCCGCATGGAGAGCTTCTGTTCGATCGGCGTCGCAGTGAATCCCGGCGTGTCAGTGGGCACAATGAACCCGCGGACGCCGTCATCAGTCTGAGCCCAGATAACCGTGAGCTTGGCCACGGAGGCGAGGCCGATCCAGCGTTTGGAGCCGTTGATGATCCAGTCCTCGCCGTCCCTGCGTGCGAAGGTCTTCATCGCGCCCGGGTCCGAGCCTGCCGTCGGCTCGGTCAGCCCGAACGAGCCGATCGCTTCACCGGCAGCCATCTGGGGCAGCCATTCCTGTTTTTGTTCTTCGGAGCCGTGCTTGTAAATGGCGCTCATGGCCAGGGAGCCCTGGACGCTGACAAAGGTGCGGAGGCCCGAGTCGCCTGCTTCCAGCTCAGCGCCGGCCAGGCCGTATTCGACGGCGGAGCGGCCGGCACAGCCGTAGCCCTTCAAGTGCATGCCGAGGAGGCCAAGTTTGGCCATTTCGGGGACAATTTCCAGCGGAAAGACGGCGGACTCGTACCAGGCGGCGATGTTGGGCTTGATGGTCGAGTCGACGAAGGAACGTACGGAGTTTCGGAGCGCGATCTCGTCCGGGCTGAGCAGGGTGTCGAAGTTGAGCAGATCTGTTGAGTCAGTCATGGCTTCCTTGGGTGCAGTGTTCGGGGGGCTGGTTCGAGGTATCGGCAGGAAGAGTCATAAGTCAGCTGCCTGTTTTGTGCCGGAAGCGGCAGTGCGGCCGGTCGCGGACTCGGTAAGCCACCGCCGCACTGATTCGCTGTGCTCGCCTAGAGCAGGGGGCGCTGTCCGGCGCTGTTCGAGCGGGGGTGTCCAGGTGATCGGATGGCGGATCTGGCGCCCGGTGATTTCGCCGCTGGCATCATGGACGGGGATCGTCGGCTCCAGCCCCAGCGATTCGGCGAACTCCAACGATTCCTTGATGGTGGCCACCTGCCCCGCGGGAACACCTGCGCGGTTTAAAGTGTCCTGCCAATATTGGGCACCGGCGCGGGCCAGGGCATCCTCCAGTAGCGGGATCAGGTCCAGGCGGTTCCCGACCCTGGCGTTGTTGGTCTGGAAGCGCTCGTCCACGGCCAGTCTGCTGAGGCCCAGGGCGCCGCAGAGCTTGACGAACTGGCCATCGTTTCCGCAGGCAACTGCCAGGGGGCCGTCCGCGCATTGCAGCAGCTGGTAAGGGACGATCGAGGGGTGGTCGTTTCCCATCCTGGCCGGCACCTTTCCGGCGCCCAGGAAGCTTTGGCCTTGATTCGCCAGTGCTCCTTGCAGGCTTGAGAGGAGGTTGACTTCTATCAGGGCACCCATCCCCGAGCGGTGGCGTTCGTTGAGTGCTGCCAGTACCCCGATGGTTGCGTCCTTGGCCGTGAGGACATCCACGAGTGCCACACCCGCCTTGGTGGGGTCGCCGTCAGCCTGCCCGGTGATGCTCATCAGGCCTCCCAGCGCCTGGACTACGAAGTCGTAGCCAAGCAGGTCTGCTCCTCCGCCGCTGCCGAACCCGGTGACTGACACATAGATCAGTCCGGGGTTCTCTGCTGCAAGTTCGGTGTAGCCCAGTCCCAGCCTGGCCATGCCGCTTGGTTTGAAGTTTTCGACGACGATGTCGGCTCTGCGGCTCAGCTCACGGGCTGTTTCCCGGTCATCCGGGTCCGCGAGATCGAGGCAGATGGATTCCTTATTGCGGTTCACGCTTTCGAAGTAGGTCGCCCCGGTTGGTGAGAAGGGAGGCCCCCAGCTTCGGGTGTCATCGCCGGCACCGGGACGTTCGATCTTGATGACCCGCGCTCCCAAGTCCGCCAGCGTCATGGTTGCCAAGGGCCCGGCCAGGACGCGCGAAAAGTCGGCGACGATGATGCCATCCAACGGCCGCTGGTGAGCATTTGGGCGCGGCTCAGCGTGAGGTAACAACGGGGGGTCCTTTCGAAGATGTGCCGGTCGCGAGGTGAGGAGGCGTCGTCTTAGCTGGCTGCCGGCGCGGCCACCGACCCGGCCGAGCTGGGAATATCGCCGTGCCGGATTTCCTGGTACACCCGGGTGCGGAGTTGGGCGAATTCCCGGGTCGCCTTGGTACTGATCTGATCGCGCTCCGTGCCCAAGTGGGTTTCAATGAGGTCGACAACCTGCGTCGGTTTGTTACCCAGAACCAGAACACGATCGGCGAGGTAAACGGCCTCGTCAATATCGTGGGTGACGAGCACGATCGTTATGCCCAGGTGGTTTTTCAGCTTCAGCGTCAGATCCTCCAAATCTCCTCGGGTCTGTGCGTCCACCGAGGCGAACGGTTCGTCCATGAGGACGATCGCCGGCGCGTAGGCCAGGGCACGTGCGATGGCGACGCGCTGCTGCATTCCGCCTGACAACTGCCATGGGTACTTTTCGACGTGGTCTTTGAGCCCGACCTCGATCAGTGCTTCCATTGCCTTCTTTTTGCGTTCGGCCTTGTCTTTGGTCGCTGAGCGCAGGGGAAGCATCACGTTGTCCAGGACGGAGAGCCAGGGCATGAGCGAACGGGAGTAATCCTGGAAGACGATAGCCATTTCAGCGGGGGGTTCCGTGACCATCTTGCCTCGGAGCGACACCGTCCCACGGGTGGGGTTGATAAGCCCCGACAGGCACTGCAGAAGGGTGGTTTTGCCGGCACCGGACGGTCCGACGATGCACATAAACTCGCCTGAGCGGAGGGTGACACTGATGTCACCGAGCACCTGATGGTCACCATAGCTTTTACCGAGATTCTCGACGACGAGCAGCTCGTCCGTTTGCGCCGGGACGCGGCCCGCGAGCGGGGTTTGAGAGTTGTTCATGTCAGGCTCCTAAGCGTTCTTCTTGTTGTGCCAGTCGAGGACCCGGGCCTCAACCAGCCGGAATCCGAAATTGAGGAGATAGCCCAGCACGCCCAGCATCACAATTCCGGACCACATGTTCAGCACCTTGAAGGTGCGCTGAGAGTCGAGAATGAAATAGCCGACGCCGCCCGGGGAGCCAATCATCTCGGTGACCACCATGACAACTGCCGCGATGGCCAGGGCTACCCGTGCACCGGCAAATATCTGCGGTGCCGCGTTGGGGATATAAATAAAGCGGATTTTGTCCTTAAGCGGGATGCGGTAGCTACTGGCCATCCGGAGGAGCACGGGCTCCACCGAACGCACGCCGTCAATGGTGTTCAGCAGGATTGGCCACATGGAGGCAAGGGCGATCATGAAGACCTTCATTCCGTCACCGATGCCGAGGAAGATAATGGCGATTGGCAGCAGTGCAACCCCTGGCGTGGACCTCAGGAACTCCAGCAGCGGCCGGATCGCTTCTTCGAAACGGGGCAGAAGTCCCAGTAGGACGCCGCCGATGACGCCAACAAGCAGGGCGAGTATGAAACCGGTCAGGATCCGCGACAGGCTCGGGAGCATGTTTTCGACGATCCCGTCGAAGAACCACAGTTTGTTCACGGTCTCAAGGATCTTGGCCAGTGGCGGGAAATAGAAGGATTTGCTGCCCGCGGACAGTACAATCCAGAGGATGATGAGAACTAGCGGGAGCCAGATTTCCCAAGCGAGAGCTGTGAGGCGTTTCATTCGGAACGCTCCCCTCGAATAATCGGGTGCCACCAGAGCACTCGGCGTTGGAACAGGACGAGAGCGGTATTGATCAGGAGTCCGATCATGCCGGCGGTGATCGCATAAGCGAATACCTCGGGCCGTTTGAAGGACTGTTCCATGTGGGACAGTTCCAATCCAAGCCCTGGTGCCCCGCCGATATATTCGGCGGAGATGGTCATGAGCAGGGCCATCGTGGCTGCGAGGCGCATTCCGGTGGAGACGAGCAGGGTCACACTCGGCGCCCAGAGGAAACGCAAACGGTCCATGGTCGAAATCCGGAATACACGGAACACCCACTTCAGCAGAGGTTCCACCTGCTTGGCCGCGTACATCGACTGGATGAGCAGGGGCCAGATTGCGGCCAGGACGATCATCGTGATCTCCATTCGGCTCGTTGCCCCGAAAAGCAGGAGAACAAGCGGCAGGAGGGCAATAGTCGGGATGGTTCTGAAGAAGTCGATGACCCATCGAGTGCTTTGAGTGGCCCGCACCGAAACCCCGATCAGCAGTCCTGCCGGGATTCCGATCACTGCACAGAGCGCCAGCCCGATGGCCCAGACCTGCAAAGTGTTACTCAGGGCGGCCCAGTATGCACTGGTACCCCATAGTCCGGCCAGCGCAGCGAAAACGGTCACCGGCGCGGGAAGGCTGTCGCTGTCCATAAGCGGGCTCATGGAGAGGAGCTGCCACAGGATCAGGACGGTAGCGATGGCGATCACCTTCGTTCCAATGCCCACCCGTCGTCGCTCCGAGGGGTCGGAACCCCTTTTTCGCGATTCTTCCCGGGCGCCGGCCAGAACTGCCGGTTTACTCTTTGCGGTCATTTCGCTCATTTGAGATCAGCGAGGAGGTCCTCGGCCTTGGGCTTGTCGGTCAGGATGCCGTATTTGACGGCGAGGTCGGAGATCTTGTCAATTTGGGCGGGTGTCGCTGCTGCAGCGCCAAAGGTCTGGAAGAAGGCGTTGTTGAGCTGTTCCGGGGTGTACTTGAGCTCCGACTGGGCTACCTTGGAGGCGAGTTCGCGGTTTCCGTTGACCTCTTTGGCGGCCGCGTAAACGCTGTCAGCAAAGTTTTTCACGGTGTTCGGGTTCTTGGCTATGAATTCCTCCGTGGCCACGTAGACGGAACTGGGAACTCCCTTGTTACCCGGCGCGTCCGTGTTGTGGACCAGCTTGACCTTGCCTGCGGCGATGGAGCTGGACATCAGGGGCTCAGCCGGAGTGGACGCAACTACAGTGCCCTGCATGACCAGGTCGATCGTCTGCGCGGAGGGGACCTCGACGAATTCGATCTTGGAGGAGTCTCCGCCTGCGGCGTCGACGAAGGCCCGGATGTTCATCCACGTTTGGGTCTTGATTGCCGGCACACCGACCTTCTGGCCGACCAGACCCGTGGGCGAACTGATGGCGCTATCAGCCTTGGTCACGACGCCGGCCGCAGACATGGCGCCATTCTCTCCGTTGGTGGACTGCTCGCCATTCACCGCGATGATCTTCACCGGCAGGCCTTGGCTGCGGGCCTGCATAAAGGTGATGGTATCCATCTGAGCTACCTGCAGCTCCCCACTGAGGAGCTGGGGCACGGCATCGTTGGCGGATTTGTTCACAACCGGAGTCACTTTGAGTCCATCGCTAGTGAAATTTCCCTGGCTGATGGCTATGCGGAGCCCCAGCCCGGACAAAGTAGGGGTTGCCCCGACTTTGAGGTCTTTGACCTGCTCGGCAGCGGCCGGCGTGGCATCCCCCGACGAAGCACAGGCTCCGAGGCTCAAGGCGAGGGCAAGGCCCGCTGCGGCGGCTGTGACGCGGCGGGCTTTGGAGGAGGTTTTTGTCATGACGGGCATTGTGGAACTCCGGACTGTGGTGAGCGGGATATTGTGCTATGCATCACTTATGTAGTGGTTGGTACAGAATCTTACGAAGCGTCCTAACCGCAACGCAACGTGTCTTTCCAGATGGCGCAAAACGTTGGTTGGCGTAATTGGCTATTGGGCGTTGAGGAGGCCCGAAATGCGGCCTGCTGCTTGCTGCAGCGCCGCAGTGGACTGCGTCAGATTTGTCTGGTGCGTGCGGGCGGACAGGCTAATAGCGGCCACAGCGACGCCGTCACTCAGGATTGGGGCAGCCACACACACTTGACCCAGCACGGATTCCTCCAGGTCATAACCGAGACTCAGGGAGCGAATTTCAATCAGTTGCTTGTGCAGCAGCCGGGGTTGCGAGGCGGAATAGCGGGTGCGTCGTGGGAGCGGCGCCTGCAGGACCTTGGCGACGTCCTCAGCGGGCTCAAATGCGAGCATGACCTTACCCAGCGCCGTGCATGTCGCCGGCACCCGACCGCCGATTGCCGTCAGGGCCGGGACCGTTCTCAGGCCCACGATTTTGTCAACGATAACCACTTCCGCACCCTCCAGGACGGCGAGCCGGACAGTCATGCCGGTAGCAGCGTAGAGCTCCCCCAGATGCGGTGCCGCCAGCTCGCGCAGTCCCTTGGGCCGGCAGAGGGAGACTTGGTTGCCCAGCTCAAAGAGCTTGTCACCCAGGCGGTAACGGGTGCCCTCTTTGGTGATGAACTCCCCCTCCACGAGATAGGCCAGCAGCCGGAAGGCCGTCGAGGTGGGAACCCCTACCCGGCGGGCAATCTCACTGACCCCTAGGACCGGGCCGCCGTCGCGGAAGACATCCAGCAACTGGAGAGCTTTCAGGACGGAGGCCGTCCCCTGCTGTTCGCTTCTGGAAACGTCGGCTCCGGGCCGGTCTCGAAGGTCGTGCTGTTCGTCCAGTACTGCTGTCATCATCGACTCCACTTATGTTCAGGGCGGCCCGGCACGAGTGCCGGGCAACATCCTTTTCAGCTCCAAAGTATTCCGTGAGCCGTTTCACTTCTGTAGTGAATGGTACACTGATTGTAACGAGCGTTCCATATTCTGGCAATGCCGTGGTCCTGAGACAGCAGAAGTACGATGGTTGGCAGCGTGCGTCCCGCCCTCGCGCCTCCTAGGGGAGATTTCCATGAACACAAGCCGCCGAAACGCTCGCGGGGAAGCAAGTCTCCAGCGCATCCTTGAGTCCACCGTGCAGCTGGTCGGCCGCTATGGGTTCGACAACACAAGCATTGCCCGGATCGTGAAGGCGACGGGCAGGCCTGCCAGTTCGATCTACTGGTTTTTCGAGAACAAGGATGAGCTCATCGCAGCAGCCTTGGAGAGTTCGTACTCACAGCAAGCGCCGTCGCGCCGCCCCTGGGAGGAATTCAGCGCTACGCGTCCGCTACTTGATCAGTTGTGTGAAGAACTCGAGCCTGAGCTTCGCGCTTCTGAATCTGAGGATCCTCTGCGTCTGGGGATCATGCTCGCGCTGGAAGGGAGCGCCGAAAATTCCAAGGTGCAGGAGCCATTCCGGCGCCGACGTGCCGCTGCGCAACGCCGCATCGAAACCTGGTGGGCGGAGGCTTTCTCCGCCCAAGCGGCCGACATCGTGGACCCCTCCGCGGGAATCGAATGGATGGTCAGGCTGACTCTGGCATTCCTCGACGGTCACTATATCTCCGACGTCGTGGCTGATTACCAGGATGCAGCAAAACGCAGCACCATTCTCGCGCACGCATTGGCCGGCGCCTTCGAGGTAGTGGCTCGCCAGCCGCCGTCTGCACCTTTGGAGGTACCTCCGTTTGAGCACCCCCACCAGGAGGCGTCGACTCCTGAAGCAGAAGGTGAGGGCGCCGACAACCTGCTTCACGTAACCCGCGCGCTGGTCGCAGAGCATGGCTACGAAGGCGCCACGATGAGCCGAATCTGCGCAGCCTCTGGCATGAAGCGAAGCTCAGTTTATTGGCGTCACAAAGACAAGGACACACTGATCAAGGCAGCTGTCGCCGAGCCGTTCGTGGGCTTGCTGGCGCCATTTCTGGTACTTCCAAGCCCCACGCACGATTGGCTGCAAGACCTCTCCTCGGCATTAGAAACATTTATGAGTGACGTTCTTGACCATCCCGACACCGTAAAGGCCGGCCTCTTGCTGAAGCTCCAGCGCTGGGACCCACCAACCTCAGGTGGTTCCGCGGTACTGGCCGGTTCGGCATTGGCTGAAGAACGGTTGGCTGACTGGTTCAAGGACGTTCTTCCCGAAGAGGGTAAGAAACCAATCAGGGATCACCTGGCTTGGACCATTGCCCGGCTGTGCGAGGGGCTGATGCTGGGCTCCGCACTGGGGCACCCAGCGGCACCCCAGGCGGTAGCAGGCCTCCTGCTGCCCATGCTCACTAAGCCCTTGGACCATTGGCGGGCAACGGTCTGACGGCGCCTTGGGTCAATAAGCGCTGGCTGTGCTTACTGACCCAGGACGGTCGACGCGAAACTGGGCCAACAGTTCATCCGCTGCCCGGACCAACAGCGATGAGTCCACTCCCACCCCGGCAAAGGTGATGCCGTTGCGCAACCATTCCTGGGCGGCGGCAACGTCCGTGAGCATGATGCCACTCGGGGTGCCAGCGCTCTTGGCCGTCGCAATGCCGTCCTGAATTGCACGGGTGACCTCCGGGTGCGAACGTTGCCCGGGGTAACCCATGTCAGCGGCAAGATCAGCAGGACCAAACAGCACGCCGTCGACTCCTTCTGTTGCCGCGATCTCGTCAAGGTTCTCAAGGGCCTGGAGGGTCTCGATCTGGACTACGAGGCAGATGTTCTCGGCGGCAGCCGAGACGTAATCAGTCAGGCGGCCCCATCGGGAGGATCGTCCGAGGCCGCTGCCCATGCCCCTCACGCCGAAAGGCGGATAACGAACAGCGCGGACCAGTTCAGCCGCCTGGGCGGCGGTGTTGACCATCGGGATCAGCAGGTTCTGCACCCCGACCTCCAGATATTGCTTAATCAGCACCGTATCCCCGTGAGGCAGACGCACGACGGGCTGGGAAAGGTCTTGGGCCTTCGCGCCCAAGAGGGAAGCTGCGGCCGCGATGCCCTGCAGCTGGGCAAGGACCGAACGCAGGTCGTTGGGACCGTGCTCAGCATCGAGAAGCAGCCAGTCATAGCCGCATCCGGCAATGACCTCCGCGCTGTAGCCGTCTGCTAGGACGGACCACAGCCCGATTTGCGTTTCGCCTGCCGCCATTCGTTGCTTGAACCGGTTGGTCGGCGTGTTACTCGTGATGGACATGGTTCTCCGCGCTCAGAGTAGTTGGAAGGACACGGTTCCGAGGGGCCCGTAGTCTGCTTGGACGACGTCGCCGGTAGCCAGTGGCACAGGCCGGGTGAACGATCCGGCGAGAATAATTTCCCCGGCTTCCAGCCGTTCACCGAAACCGTGCAACCGACGCGCCAGCCAGGCGACACCACTGGCGGGATGCCCCAGCACGGCCGCTGCGACGCCTGATTCTTCGACTACCCCGTTCAAGTACAGCAGGGCGCTGACCCAGCGGAGGTCCACGTCATCGGGCTTTACCGGGGTGCCGCCCATGACAATGCCGGCATTGGCGGCATTGTCGGAGATCGTGTCGAAGACCTTCCTGGGTGCACCTGTATCGCGGTCGAGCTGTTCGATGCGGGCGTCGATGATCTCGAGAGCTGGGGTTACCCGGTCGGTTGCGTTGAGGACATCGTTGATGGTCACATGCGCGCCCTCCAACGGCGTCTTTAAGAGAAAGGCCAGTTCCACCTCCACTCGAGGGCGGATGAAGCGCTCCGCACGGATTGCCTGGCCTGACTCGTAGACCATCTCGTCGAACAGCGTTCCGAAGTCGGGTTCTGTAATCTGGCTGCTGACCTGCATGGCACGTGAAGTCAGGCCGATCTTGTGCCCCACGATGCGCTGTCCTTCCGCCTGCTTAATCCGGCTCCAGGCCCGCGAGACGGCGTATCCATCCTCGATGGTCATCTGCGGGAACCGCTGTGAGAAATGCCGAAGCTGCTTCCGGTTTTGTTCGGCGTCATGCAACTCGCTGGCCAGGAGGTCAGAAGCCTGCTGGTCAAGCGCCATCATCGTGCGTCTTCCCGCTGAAGGGCACCAAGGAAACCAAGGGCCACCCGGTTGAATTCGTCGGCCTGTTCGAATTGGGCCCAATGGTCGCAGCCCGTCATCTCGACCATCTCAACATTCCGGATGATCTGCCCCAGCAGCCGTGCGTTGTCCAGGAACATGTTAGGGGCATCCACCGCCGCCACCACCATGACCGGCTGCTCCAGGCGCGCCCATTCCTCACGGGAGAGATGCTGCCCGCCATCAGTGAAGGCCAGCAGATGGCCCATGGCTTTGGCCATTTCCGGCTGTTCGTAAATGCGCAGCCGGACGCCCACCAGGTCATCAATGAGATCTTCAGGATTGAGCATCAATCGGCCCATGGCTTCGGTGACGGATTCCCATGATGGTGCTTGGGCAGCTTTTTGCCGGCGCAACCTCACGTCTGCACCAAAGACCTTCTCTTCGTCCGCGTCAACCACGACGCCGGCGGGGGCCACCATGACCAGGCGCGTGACCCGGTCCGGGCGATCCAGGGCGAGCCTTGCACCGACCCATGAGCCCAGGGACACGCCAATAACAGCGGCTTCACCGATGCCCAAAGCGTCCAGCACGGCAAGCACGTGCTGAGCATAGTCCGGAATCAGATATGGCCGGTCGGGTTTATCAGTGTAGCCGCACCCCAGCATGTCGATGCCGATGACCCGGTGGCTCCGAGCCAGGGCCCCGTAGTTGGCACAAAAGTTTTCAAGACTTCCAGCGGTGCCGTGAAGCAGAAGGACGGCGGGCCCATCCGGGTTCCCGGCCTCGAGATAACGTGTTCTGACCTCACCGGCGTTAACCCAGCCCAGTGTGTGAGGAACGGTGTTCAGGTAAGTCCATACGCTGCGATAGCGATGTGTGTCCGCTGTGTCCGTCATGATGGAGTCCTTTCTTTAAGTCCGTGCGGCGGAGATGCCGACGTCGAGCCGCCTCTCGGCGCGCTGGTGCATGAGGACCCACATTAGGGCTCATCAGGGGAAACGGGAATCGGTTTATGCCGCATTATGGAATGACTGGTCCACAAGATTCGGCGAATCCTGACAGGGTTGGTGATGAACAAAAATGTGAGCACGAAAAAACCTTCGGCAGCATGCCGCTATGTGGAAGACAGCCCTCGCGACCGGGCGGGAGGTCGGCATATGCTCCCGGTAACACCAGTCCTTGCACCAAGGAGAATTTAGATGCACACCACAGCCCAAGACCACCCAACGAAAGCCCCTGACTACTTCGGACCGCGTGCCGAGGATTGGAGCGAATACCGGAACAGGGCACTCAGGGAAGGGAAGAAGTATCTGGCCGCGGTGGACGGGATCCTCGACGTTGTGCGGGAAGGACGCCCGCTGTCGGAAAAAGAAGGCCGCGTTCCGGACAGCTCCGTCAACGCGATGATCAGCACGGGCCTCTTTCGTGCGTTCACGCCGGTGCAGTACGGCGGCCTCGAGATGGACCCGGCGTCGTTCTTCGAAGGCATCATGCGTATTGCCGAGGCGGACAGCGCTGCTGCCTGGATCGCCGGCCAGTTGAACGTCCATTCCTTCGAAATCGCGCTCATGGACGAGCGGATGCAGGAAGAATTCTGGGGTGAAAGCCCGGACACCCGCGCCTCAAGCTCCTACGCGCCGGTCGGTAAGTTCGAACCGGTAGAAGGGGGTTACCGGCTCAACGGCACGTGGACCTTTTCCAGCGGAGTCGACCACGCCCAGTGGGTCATCCTGGGTGGCGGCGACCGCACCTTTGTCGTTCCGCTCGGTGATACAACCGTTGATCAGAACAGCTGGGACGTTCAGGGCCTGAAGGGCACCGGCAGCAAGTCCGTGACTCTCGAAGATGTCTTTGTCCCCGGATACCGAACCCACATGCTGATTGACACCTACAACGATGCCAATCCCGGGTGGGCAGTTAACAACCGCCCGCTTTACTGGGTCTCCTTCTTGTCGCTTTTCAACTCAACACCGGCCAACACAGCCATAGGAACGGCAACTGGGGGCATCGAGACGTTCATCGAGCAGTCGCGGGTCCGGCTTACTCGCCAAGGTACCGGCGCACCAGCGGCTCAGAACCCGTTCCTGCACTTGAAGGTTGCGGATGCCCGTACCCGGGTCCGCACGGTCAAGGACCGTCACCTGAAAAACTGGCGCGAACTCTTCGACATCGCTTGCCAGGGGCAGGAGGCCAGCCCGCTTGAACGCATGCGCGTCCGGTTCGAGGCCGCTGATTCGATTGCCGCCAGCTTCGAGTCCTTTGCCGAAATCTGGCCGATCGCAGGGGCTGCCGCGTCCTCAAGCGCCAACCCGCTCCAGCAGACCATGCGGGATCTCATGGCGGCGCGAAACCATGGCTCGGCGGGCAAGGAACTCGCGGCCGGACAGTACGTCAAGGAGCTCTTCGGTCTGCCGCCCGCACCGTTCTCCGACTTCGGCACGCTCAGCTATTACAAGTAAGGTCCCGGGCCGTCGTGAGCCCGCTTCCGCACCCGTGAAAGGACCATTCAGATGAACCAAGCAATTGACCTGATGCACTCCCCCGGCCCTGTCGAGGAGGGCAAACCCGCCGACGACTTCCGCGCCTTCAGGCGTGCGCTGGGCCAGTTCGCCACCGGCGTTACGGTGATTGCGACCAGTGCCGGCGACGAGATAGTCGGCATGGCCGCGAACTCCTTCTCCACAGTCTCCCTGGAGCCGCCCCTGGTGCTGTGGTCAATCCGTAAAGAGTCCAAGAGCCTGCCCGCCTTCCTCAACAACGGACACTTCAGCATTAACGTCCTCGGCGAAAACCAAATGGAAATTTCCGGGTTGTTCGGCCGCCCGCAGCCTGACCAGTTCGGCCAGGCGAAGTGGAATGTCGGAAGCCACGGGGACCCGCTACTGGAAGGTGCGATTGCGCACTTCGAATGCGTGACCGAGTCCGTTATCGACGGCGGTGACCACCACATCCTGGTGGGTCGCGTAGAGCGTTTCGCCCGTTTCGACGGTGCCCCGCTGCTGTTCGCCCAAGGCCAGTACGGTGTGCCGGTCGCTCACCCGGATGCCATTCCGGCGTCCGCCTCCGCATCTGTCAAGGACGGGCAGGAATCGGAGGAGTCGCTCTTCCTGTCCCTCGTGAAGGCAACCGATCAGCACATGTCCGCACTATTTCAGGAACACCGTCAGGAGCTCGGGGTGACTGTCGCCACCGGTCGCATCCTCAACCGACTGTCCCAAGGTCCCTGCGCCGCCGACACTCTCGAGCTGGAAACGTTCCTGGGAGAAAGCGCCCTGGAGGACGCCCTGACCGAACTCGCCCAGAAGGGTCAGGTCGTTCAACTGCCCGACGGCGAGTGGGACCTCACCGATAATGGCCGTGAAGTACGGGGTGCACTGCGGCGCAGCGCCGAACAGTTCACGATTGAGCAGCTCCGGGGAATCCCTGCCACGGACCTTGCTACGGCCGAACGTGTCCTCGGCACCCTGCTCGGACGCGGAGGTACAGATCGATGAGCCTTTCGCCCGCACATTCGCGCGAACTAACCGGAGAATCCAACATGGCTTCCATCATCGACCAGTTGGTCTCACACGTACTCGACACGCCGTTCGAGACCTTCAATGAGGAGACGATCTTTGCAGCCAAGAAGCGCCTGATCGATGCCTTAGGCTGCACGGTTTCTGGAGCCGGCGCTTCGGGAAACGATGCCATGCTCAACATCTTCAGCGAATGGGGTGGGGCTCCGCAGGCAACAGTCCTGGGGTCAGGGACCAAGCTGCCCCTTCCTCACGCGGCGATGGTGAATTCGCTGCAGACGCGGTCCTTTGACTTTGAAGTGTGCGGTCCGGAGCCCGAAGGGATAAACAAGGGCAAGATGGTGGGCCACGTCGCCAGTACCACTGAGCCCCTGGCCTTGAATGTGGGCGAATACACCCACGCCTCAGGCAAGGAGATGCTCGCAGCAGTGATCCTGGGTGGTGATGTCGCAGCGCGCATTTCCGTCTCCAACACGTTTAACTTTGATGCCGACTTCGAGGTGTGCGGAACGTCCAACGCGTTCGGTGCGGTAGCTGTAGCCGGCCGTCTTATGGGCCTAACCCACGACCAGCTCCGCAACGCATTCGGGATCGCCCTCAACCTGATGGCCGGCTCCTACCAGGGCATCTGGGACGGCGTCCACTCCTTCAAGCTTCCTGGGGCAGCCGCTGCCTACAACGGCGTCCTCAGCTGCCAACTGTCGGTAGGTGGATTCTCAGGAGTGCAGGACGCGCTCGAGAGCCGGCTGGGCTACTTCAACTTGTACTGTGCTGATCCGCACCCGGATGTCATGCTGGCCGACCTCGGATCCATTTTCTACGTCAAGGGCCAGCACAAGCTGCACCCCTCGTGTTACGGCAACCACAACCCCATCGAATGCGCCTTGCTGCTGCGCGATGAGCACGGCTTTACGGCCGACCAAGTGGCAGAGGTCTTCCTCGATGTGCCTCCAAACCGGATCGATCACTTCCTGAACCAGGTGGCCACCGCAGTAGACCAGCAGCCAAAGTTCCTGTTCACCATCCCCTACGCAGTGGCCAATGCGCTTTATCGCGGGAGACCAGAGCTGGAGCACTACACGGAGGCCCTGATGCACGATCCTTCAGTGTTGGACCTGACTGCACGGGTGAAGCTCAGGCCTGGCCTTCCTGTAGGCAAGAACCACGCCATCCGGATGACCATCCACCTAAATGATGGGCGCGTAGTAGAGACCTACCGCGAAGATCCGTCGGGCTGGCTCGACACCCCGGCCCCTTACGACGCCATAGTCGATAAGTACTGGCGCAATATCCGGTTCTCAAACCTCGTCTCCGATGATCGTGCCAAGCACGCACTTCACCTGATTGAAAACCTCGAGCAGGTCACCGACGTGACCGACCTTGCCGCCCAGCTAATCCGCTGAGCATCCCACAGAAAGCAAAGGACAAGAATCATGACGGAAACCACCACAACGACGACCGCGCAGAAGACTGAGTTCAACCCCCGGCTGGCGCACCTCGGCATCTTCTGCAAGGACCTGGATGCCATGGTCGAGTTCTACTGCCGCGAGTTCGGCATGATCATTTCCGACTCCGGCCTCGGTAAGTCAGGCAAAGCCGGAATCAAGCGCCGCGGCGCCTTCCTCACAGGCGATCCCTCAGAGCACCACCAGCTTGCACTGATCGAAGGACGCGCCAAAGACACCCCGCCCACCACCGCGCAGATCTCCTTCCTCGTCCCGACCCTCAGCGAGCTCCGGGCGTTCTGGCGGCACGTCCAGAAAACAGGCATCCCTGTCCAGGTCGTCAAGAACCACGGCAACGCCTGGAGCATCTACATCGATGACCCGGACGGCAACATGATCGAGGTTTACACCCACTCCGACTACTACACACAGCAGCCGCTGGGTGAACCGCTGAACCTGGAAGACAGCGAAGAGGAGATTCTTCGCCAGACGGACGAACTCGTGAAGCGGGATCCTGAAGCCCGGCCCCGCACCGAATGGATGGCCGAGCAGGCCGAGAAGCTGAAGGCAGCACGGGTCGCCTTGGCTTCCTAGGCCCCCAGAAGACTTCTGCATCAACAGTCGACCTGATCCCAGGGAGCCCCTTTGGCTCCTTGGGATCAGGTCGTCTACCGACCCGCCAACCACTTTCGGCTCGTTTGACCGAGCCCTATCAACTACATGGAGAAGTCCGAATGGCCCGCATTGAATACTTTGATCCAGAGAGTGCCTCACCTCATATCGTGAAGGCACTGGAGGGAAAGAAGAAGATCAACATCTTCCGGATGATCGCCAATTCCGACGGCGCCGGCGCCGAGGTTTTGGCACTTGGGCAACGGCTGAGCCACGGATCGTCATTGGACCACGTCGACCGCGAGATTGTGATTCTCCGTGTTGGCCACCTCTCGCAAGCCTCCTATGAGATCAAGCAACACACGGCTGTAGCCCGCCGCGTCGGACTCTCCGATGAAAAGATTCAAGCCATCGGCGACTACCCGGAAACCGAGTATGTCTTCGACGATACCGAACTCGACCTGATCGCCTTCACCGACGCCGTTGTCCGAGAAACGACTCCCCCCGAAGACGTCTTCCGTCGAGTGGAAAAGAGATTCACCAAAAGCCAACTCGTAGAACTCGTACTGCTCATCGGGTTCTACATGATGGTCAGCCGCGTGATGAACACGTTCGAGATTGACCACGAATCCGGACCCGCAGACGTGTTCACAATCCAGTGAGATAGTGGCCTAGCGCGGATTCCCAAAAACCTCCCTGGGGCTCTGTGGCCTTTCCACACAACCCGGCGAGGACAGATGACGTTCACCGGATTTGATGACTGGCGAAGGCTCCCAGGAACCGAAGTGGCAATTTGGCACCAAGGAACACTGCAGAGGATCGGCGCTATTGATGCCGCACGGAAGATTTGACCATCGCAGGGGTCGCTGCCGACCCAGACAGACCCCGAAGGCCTTTTGGAGCGAGCCAGCGGTTTCGTACTGCGGATTTCGCCACACGAAGTGGTACTTACGGCAGTATGAAAAACCCATCCTTAGCGCCTGAGGCAGCGACGGCCGTGCTGGGGGCAGCCGTTCCCGGACGGCAAGAGATAACTGGGCAGATCAATCAAGCGTGCGCCCGTTTTACGCGACCCAGTAAGCAGTAACGTGCTGAGGGAACGGCTTGATCTGACTCAACGGTGGCCCCACCGGCATGGCGCCGGCTCCTCCATAGATGCCTTGACAGTAACTCCTAGGCGATGCTCCTGAGCGCGACGCCGCCCTTATTAACACTCCAGCCTGCTGATTAGGGTGAGTAAAGGGTGAGTTCTCGTGGGGGTACCGCCTTCTGCCGACTGCCCACGGCAGTAACCCCGCAGGTCAGCGACCTGTTGGGCCGGCAGGAGGATTCTAACCGAAGATTTTGCCCGTACTGGCTAGTTCATTCGCCCGATTTGGGTAAACGGCATCTGGACTTAAAACGCTGGTCAGGACCATTTACTAGCCCAGCGGACCGGTTGGAACCGTCATAAACGTTCCAGGTCCTGCGCAAAATCTGGTCCTGCGCCTCATGGGCTCCGGCATAAAGCCGCAGGTCAAGCCACAAAACTGGAGCCTCCTGTCGGAGTCGAACCGACGACCCCCGCTTTACAAGAGCGGTGCTCTGGCCAACTGAGCTAAGGAGGCGCACCCTCAGGAGGGTGTGCGCCTGAACGGCGCTAGATAAGGTTAGCCCAAGTCCGCCCGCTGGTAAAAACGCGGGGCACCGCCGTCGCACAATGAGGCGCGCTCAAAGACGAAATGGCCCGGCCCCCGAGCGAACCGGGACCGGGCCATCACTGCTATCTCAGCAGAGGCTCAAACAGATCAGCCCTTTGCGGCGATTGCAGCCTGCAGGAAGTCCGGGAAGGGCGTCTGCGCGCTGGCGCCCTTGCCCCACTGCTGGCCGTCAACGAACACGGTGGGCGTGCCGGTAACGCCGATGGCGGCGGCCTGCTTGGTCGTGAACTTCACGAACGGGCGGTAGGTCTTGTCATCCACACAGCTGTCAATGGGCTTGGCGCCGATGTCTGTGGCCATCTTCTTCAGTTCGTTGTCTGAGAGGCCTGCGCTGCCTTCGGCAGGCTGTTTGGCGAACAACGAATCAACGAATTCGGCGTACTTTTCCGGGGACTCGTTCACAACACAGGCAGCGGCATTGGCTGCCCGCGAGGAGTAGTTTGTTGAGGACCGGCTGTCCAGGAAGCCGAGGGCCCGGTATTCCACGGTAATCTTGCCCGCGTTGCGCAACGACGTCAGCTGTTCGTTGTACTGTGCTTCGAAGTTTTTGCAGACCGGGCAGATGAAGTCGATGTACAGGACCACCTTGACCGGTTTGCCGGCTTCAGCTGCGGCGCCCGGTGCAACCACTTCTGCCGGGGCCGTCTGCGGCGGCTCTCCCACGGAGGCGGCGTCAACGTTGGCCGGCTCCAGCTTCGCGACGTCCGTATTGGCAAGCAGGGTGATTCCGCCGTTGACGTTGCCGTTGGCCGGCGTCGGTCCCTGATCGGCGACGGGGGCGTTCTGCCGCATGGTTGTGGTCACCACAAGCGCCACCACTGCAAGGATTGCCACCACGGCCACAACAATTCCCCAGCCGATCAGCAGCTTGTTGCGCTTGTCCTTTTTGAGCTGGGCCTCCCTGATCAGGCGGGCCTTTTCTCGCGCCTCCGACGTGCGCTCAGCCTTGGACTTACGTATTTCATTTGCGGGGCTCATGTGTTCCTAGGGTCGATCGACATAGGGGGACCACTCTGTGGCGACTCCACCCATTTTAGGACAGAAACCTGAGAGCTTGCCTTTTCAAGTATTCGGCCCACATAACCCACGACGAATGGCCCCAAAGTATCCATCCTAATAAGGTGGCTTAAAGGCACAAGCAACCCCAGGGGGCCGCAATGCAAACACCTGTCCAGGAAAAACCTACAGCCGTACCCGAAGGCCACCCGGCCCCGCGCGGCCACGAGCCGCCCACAAAGTACGACTTTATGGTGGTGTCCAACAGGCTGCCTGTTGACCGAACCGCGCCAGGTGAGAGCGGCGACGACGGCTCCGGCTGGCGCCGCTCCCCCGGCGGCCTAGTGACAGCCCTCGCACCCATGATGAGCAAAACCGACGGCGCATGGGTGGGCTGGCACGGCGCTCCGGATGAAACCGTTGAGCCGTTCAGCCACGGCGGCATGGACCTGGTCCCGGTCCAGCTGAGCACGGACGACGTCGAGCTTTACTACGAGGGGTTCTCCAACGCCACCCTGTGGCCGCTCTATCACGACGTCATCGCCCCGCCGGAGTTCCACCGGACCTGGTGGGACGCATACCGCAGGGTCAATCAGAGGTTCGCCGACGCCGTCGTGCACCACGCGGACAAGGGCGCCACGGTGTGGGTCCAGGACTACCAGCTGCAGCTCGTGCCGCGGCTGCTCCGCGAGGCGCGGCCGGACCTGAGGATCGGGTTCTTCAACCACATCCCTTTCCCTCCGCCGGAAATTTTCGCGCAGCTGCCGTGGCGCAGGGCCATCATCGACGGCCTGATGGGCGCTGACCTCGTCGGCTTCCAGCGTCCCAGTGACGCCGGAAACTTCATGCGCTCCGCCCGCCGGTTCCTCGGCGCCAGCGTCAAACAGCAGCAGGTGCACGTGAAAGGCCGCGACGGCGAAATCACCCACATTGCCAGGGCCCAGGCCTTCCCCATTTCCATTGATGTGGCCCAGATCAGCGAACTGGCCCACAAACCGGAGATCATCGAACGTGCCCGCCAGATCCGCCAGGACCTCGGCAACCCCAAGACCATCCTGCTGGGGGTTGACCGGCTGGATTACACCAAGGGCATCCGGCACCGGCTCAAGGCCTTCGAAGAGCTCCTCAACGAAGGCAAGCTGGCCGTAACGGACGCCACACTGATCCAGGTGGCCAGCCCCAGCCGGGAACGGGTGGAGCAGTACCGGCTCCTGCGCGAGGAGATCGAAGGTACGGTCGGCCACATCAACGGCACGTACGACACCATTCAGAACACGGCTGTCCGCTACCTGCACCACAGCTACCCGGTGGAGGAAATGGTGGCGCTGTACCTCGCCGCCGACGTCATGCTGGTGACCGCCCTGCGGGACGGCATGAACCTTGTGGCCAAGGAGTACGTCACCGCTCGCAAGGACAACGACGGCGCGCTGGTGCTCAGCGAGTTTGCCGGCGCGGCAGACCAGTTGAAGCAGGCCCTGCTGATGAACCCGCATGACATTGACGGCCTCAAGGACACCATCATGCACGCCGTCAACATGTCCCCGAGGGACGCCGCACGCCGCATGCGCGCCATGCGCAAGCAGATCCTGGAGCACGACGTCGACCACTGGTCAGCCGATTTCCTCGCCGCCCTGAATGAAAAGGTTGTCCGCGATGACTCCTGACAACCGCGCCGCCAAGCAGCCGCTCGCACTGTCCCCCGAACTCCGGGAGGCCCTACGGCGCATCGCCCAGACCGAACACCTGCTGGTGGCGCTGGACTTCGACGGCACCATTTCCCCGATCGTCGACCGGGCCGGAGATGCCCGTCCCCTTCCGCGTTCGGCCGCCGCGTTCGCCGGGCTGGCCGCCCTGCCACGGACGACGACGGCACTCCTCTCCGGGCGGGCCCTCGCCTCCCTGCGCGCGGTGGCTTCGCCGCCGGTGGACACCCTGCTGATCGGCAGCCACGGGGCCGAAGCGTGGCTGGGCCCGGGCTCCGCGGAGCTGACCCTGGACGAAAGCCAGCGGCTCCTGCTCGCTGAGGTTCGCGGTGTCCTCGAAGACATCGTTGAGCAGGCACCGGGCACCCTCCTGGAAGACAAGCCCGCCGGAGTGGTCCTGCACACCCGCCTCGCTGAAGACGATGTGGCGGAGGATGCGGTGGCTGCGGCCCGCTCAGTGCTTCAGGAGCGCAAGGGCGTTTTCCTGAAGAACGGCAAGCGCGTCCTGGAAACCTCCGTGGTCAACGCGTCCAAGGGGGAAGGCCTCACGTTCCTGCGCCAGATCACCGGGGCAACCGCAGTCCTTTTCGCCGGGGACGACGTCACCGACGAGGACGCCCTGGGCCGCCTCGAACCCGGCGACGTGGGCGTGAAGGTGGGCCTGGACTTCACGCAGGCCGAGTTCCGCGTGGAGGCGCCGGCTCACGTGGCGGAACTGTTGGAGGCACTTCTTCAGGAGCGCAGCCTGGTGGTGGCCGAGGAGGGTCCCGCCCCACAATGACGGACAGGTATGTCCAACCTCACGTGTGACCTCCGTAACATTTGCAACAATAACGGACTCACCTGACATACTCTTGTCTGTGATGTGGCGCACAGAACCGTGCGGCGTCACGTGATACTCCTCGGCCTCGGCCGGGGAGTACACGGCTGCAATGCCGTGGATAACTGAATTACATGAACCATTCACTACGGATCGTCCGGCACGTACCTGCCGGTGAAGGGATTGATAACTGTGGCTACGGTTACTTTTGATAACGCTACGCGTCTTTACCCGGGCACAGAGAAGCCCGCTGTTGACAAGCTCAACATTGAAATCGCCGATGGCGAATTCCTGGTCCTCGTTGGACCCTCCGGTTGCGGTAAGTCCACCTCCCTGCGCATGCTCGCAGGCCTTGAGGACGTCAACGCCGGCCGGATCCTGATTGGCGACCGCGATGTCACCGATGTTCCGCCGAAGGACCGCGACATCGCGATGGTTTTCCAGAACTACGCGCTCTACCCGCACATGACCGTTGCGGACAACATGGGCTTCGCGTTGAAGATCGCCGGCGTCTCCAAGGAAGAGCGCGCCGAGCGCGTCCGTGAAGCAGCCAAGCTTCTTGACCTTGAGCCGTACCTCGACCGCAAGCCGAAGGCACTCTCCGGCGGTCAGCGCCAGCGTGTTGCCATGGGCCGCGCCATCGTGCGTAACCCGCAGGTCTTCCTCATGGACGAACCGCTCTCCAACCTGGACGCCAAGCTGCGCGTCCAGACGCGTACGCAGATCGCATCCCTGACCCGCCGCCTCGGCGTCACCACGGTATACGTCACCCACGACCAGGTCGAGGCCATGACCATGGGTGACCGAGTGGCAGTGCTGAAGGACGGCCTGCTGATGCAGGTTGATACCCCGCGCAACCTCTACGACAAGCCCAAGAACGTCTTCGTTGCCGGCTTCATCGGCTCCCCCGCCATGAACCTGCTCGAACTTCCCGTGGTCGACGGCGGTGTCCAGTTCGGGGGGACGGTTTACCCCGTGCCGCGCGACGTGCTCGAAGAAGCACACGGCAGCACCGTCACCCTGGGCAGCCGGCCGGAAGACCTCGAGACCGCGCCGCAGGGCGAAGGCCTCCAGGTGGAGGTCGACGTCGTTGAGGAACTTGGTGCCGACGCTTACGTTTACGGCCACACCACGCTGGACGGCAAGGACCACGACATCGTGGCACGCGTCGACGGCCGTCGCCCCCCGATGAAGGGCGAGACCATCTACGTCCGTCCGCAGTCGGGCCACGTTCACCTGTTCGACACCAAGACCGGCCTGCGCCTGGGCGACTAGTCCCTACCGGCGCCCTAACCTCGCTCCGCTTTGGCCAGGGAACCCGGCCGGCATGGGCCCAACCGGCGGCGTCGAGATCGCTAACCGACGGCGGTTCTCCCCCATGGGAGGGCCGCCGTCGGCGTTTGAGCACGTTGCCCCTTGTGGCCCGAATGTACGGAAGAATTGACTCATGACCGATGAAAACAGCGCCCAGTGGCACGACGAGCCCACCGACTATGCGCAGGTGGGCAAACTGCCCCGGTTTGAGGCGGCAAGCGCCAACGATTCCAAACTCGCCGCGGTCTCAAGTTCGCTGAGCATCACAGCGGCAGCGGCGGATCCCGAACTCCTTGACTTGCCTTGGCACATCGCCTTGGAGGACTGGCCGGCGGAGAACCTGGCGGCCCTCCCCCGCGGTATCTCGCGGCACATCGTGCGTTTTGCGCACCTGGGCGGCTCCGTCATTGCCATCAAGGAAACGTCCGAGCATATAGCCCGCCATGAGTACCACATGCTCCGCAAGCTGGCCCGCCTGGACGTCCCCTGCGTTACCCCGGTGGCGGTGATTACCGGCCGCACTACCTTGGACGGGCGGCCGCTGAACCCGGTGCTGGTCACGCGCCATCTGAAGTTCTCCATGCCGTACCGTGCCCTCTTCTCCCAGATGCTGCGCAAGGACACCCTGACCCGCCTCATCGATGCCCAGGCGCTACTGATGGTCCGGCTGCACCTCGTTGGCTTTTACTGGGGCGACGTTTCACTGTCCAACACGCTGTTCCGCCGCGATGCCGGTGCGTTCGCCGCCTACCTGGTGGACGCCGAGACCGGCGAACTCTACCCCGACCTTTCTACCGGCCAGCGCGAATACGACCTCGAGATTGCCCGGGTCAATATCGCCGGTGAGCTGATGGACCTCCTGGATGGCGGCCTCATCGAGGAGAAGGTGGACCCCGTGGCCACCAGTGAACTCATCATGGAAAGCTACCGCCGGCTCTGGGCGGAGCTGACGGAGAAGGAATCCTTCGAGCTCGGCGAACGGTGGCGCGTGGCCGCCCGCATCCGGCGGCTCAACGAACTCGGCTTCGACGTCGAAGAGTACGCCATCAAGACCACCCAGAACGGCTCAACCATCCAGCTGCAGCCCAAGGTGGTGGACGCCGGTCACCACATGCGCCGGCTGCTGCGCCTGACCGGCCTGGACGCCCAGGAGAACCAGGCCAGGCGCCTGCTCAATGACATGGACACCTTCCGGGCGGACAACAATCCGGGGATGGACGAGGAATACAGCGCTCACCTGTGGGTCAGCCAGGTGTTCGAACCGATCGTCCGCTCCATCCCCCGCGACCTGTCCCGCAAGCTGGAGCCGGCTGAGGCCGTCCACGAGGTCCTGGAGCACCGCTGGTACATGTCCGAAGAGCAGGCCCGCCACATCCCGCTCGCGGAAGCTGTACAGTCCTACATTGATTCGATCCTGCGCCACCGCCGGGACGAGGCCGCGATCATGCTGAATCCGGATACGGACATGATCAAGATCCTCGCAGTGGAAACCGAGGAGTCCCGCTACGGGACCGAGGAGTCCATCGACGAATATCCGGACGTCGACGACTAAGCGCCCGCTCACCGTCACAGCACGGTTGTGTTAATACCACCCCAACTGGATAGCACTAAGTGTCGTTATGAGCGCCCACAACGACACTTACTGCTACCCAGTTTCGCGGGTCCGGCCTCAGATGGCCTTTCCAGGGTTCAGGATGCCGGCCGGATCAAAGAGTGCCTTGATTCTGCGCTGGAGCTCCCGGACCGGTTCCGGCTGCTCCAGGCCAAGCCAGCGCAGTTTGTACTGGCCGACGCCGTGCTCCCCCGTGATGGTGCCGCCCATTTCCAGCGCCGCGACGACGGAGGCATCCAAGGCCAGGTTCAGCCGGTCCATGGCGCCCGCGTCGATGGCGTTGTCCTCCCGGTCAATCCAAAACGTGGGGTGCAGGTTGCCGTCTCCAGCATGCGCCACCACCTTCAGATTCACGTCATGCTTGGCTGCCAGGTCTTCGAGCGCCGCAACGTAGTCCACCAGGCGTGACCTCGGCACCGCAACGTCCTCCCCTACCCGGTACTGGTCGTCCACCTCCACGCCACGGCTGTTGCGGCGCAGTTCCACCAGCTGTTCTGCTTCCGCGGTGGATTCAGTACTCACCGTGGCTCCACCGGCGGCAAGGACAGAACGCACGACGTCGGCCTCCGCCCCGGCGCCGAACCCGTCCGTTTGGATCAGGAGCAGCGAACCGCCACGGGAGCTCAGATCCGAGCCATGGAGGTGGTCCAGCTGAGCCAGGGTGCCGCCGTCGAGCAGTTCCATGATGGCTGGCTGCACCCGGGCCCGGCCCACAGCCAGGACACCCGCTGCGGCCTGCCGAAAGTCAGGGTAGAACGCGGCAATAGTTTGTACGGCGCGGGGCAGATACTTGAGGCGCACTGTTACCCCCACCACGATCCCCAAGGTCCCTTCGGAGCCGACGAAGAGACCCGTCAGGTCGTAGCCGGCCACACCTTTGAACGTCTGGTGCCCGGTATGGAGAAGAGACCCGTCTGCCAGCACCACGTCCAGCGCCAGCACCGAGTCCCGGGTGACGCCGTATTTGGCGCAGCGCAGCCCTCCTGCGTTGGTGGCAACGTTGCCGCCGATGGTTGACATGCGGAAGCTCGCCGGATCCGGCGCATACATCAGGCCGTGGCGAGCCGCCGCTTCGTTTAGGGCAGCGTTGATGACGCCGGGTTCGACGACGGCGGTTTCGTCGTCGGCGTTCAGATCAAGGATGCGGTTCATCCGTTCCAGTGACAGGACTATGGAGTTCCGGCTCGCGTGCGCACCCCCGGAAACACCCGTCCCGGCGCCGCGGGCCACCACCGCGACCCCGTGTCTGGCACACAGCCTGAGAATGGCCTGGACATCGGCCACGGTACAGGCGAAGACCACAGCTTTCGGCAGCTGGAAGTCCAGGACCGGGGCCTGGTCTACCGCATACGTTTCCAGGGCCGCTTCGTCGGTACTGACCTGTTCGTTGCCCAGGGCTTCAACGAGTTCTTCGACCAGGCTGCCGACGCGGCTTTCCGGCGTCATTCGCCGCTCCCACCCATGAACCTGACAAAGCGGTCCAAGACTTGAGGCCAGCCGGCGGCATAAGAGGCCCGCGTGGCAGCAGGGTCCTCGGCGCCCTCCCAGCCGTCGTGGACCAGCCGTACTTCCGTACCCTCTGGAACAGCCCTGAAGGCTAACCTAAGCTCTGTGGACCAATAGGCAGTGGTTCCGGGAAACCACGAAGCGTGGAAGGACAACGGTGGCTGCCAGTCGTCGATGGTGCCCCAGACGGCAGTCCTCCCGTCGTCGGCCGTTTCCATGATGAAGTTCTCCTCGAACTCGACATACGAGCCGGGGCCAAACACACCCTGGGATTCGAGCGGCCACCACAAGTGGGTGTGATCCGTGACCCCTGCAAACGCCTGCGCCACCGGGCCGGGCACCGTCACCGTAAGGACGACCGGTTCGAGGCTCCCGGCCGGCTCCGAAGGAACGGGCAGGGCATCGCCCGAGTGACTGAAAAGGTTATCCATGGAGGTCAACTCTACGCGGCCCCGTCCGGACGCTCTCTCACTTGATGTGGGTTTCCGGGGGACGCTCTCGCAGTTGGTGTGGGTTTCCGGCGAACGCTCTCGCGGTTGGTGGGGGTTTCCGGTGGGAGGCTCCCGCGGTGTGTGTGGGTTCGACGGCGGCCGGTGGGGGTGGGTGCCGTGTGCCGGCGGGTGGTTATTGAAGGGGTGGTTAAAGTGGGAGAGCCTCCAAACGGTGTTTGGAGGCTCTCAACCATTTAATGATGTTCCGGCGGTGACCTACTCTCCCACACCCTCCCGGGTGCAGTACCATCGGCGCTGTGGGTCTTAGCTTCCGGG